>CAYMEC010000031.1:0-40225 GCA_964389425.1 uncultured Roseovarius sp. | reverse complement strand
GACCAGATCTGCCATGACCTGTCGTTGGTCGTACATCTTGCCGACCTTCAGATCCTGGGTCATCGCGCCGTAGGTTTCGACCGACCCGATACCGTAGATGCACGACACCGAGGCGACGATGATGACGTCATCGCGTTCCAGAAGCGCGCGGGTGGCTGAATGGCGCATTCTGTCGATCTGTTCGTTGATCTGGCTTTCTTTCTCGATGTAGGTGTCGGAGCGCGGCACATAGGCTTCGGGCTGGTAGTAGTCATAATAGCTGACGAAATACTCGACCGAGTTGTTGGGGAAGAACCCTTTGAATTCGCCGTAGAGCTGGGCCGCGAGCGTCTTGTTGGGGGCGAGGATGATCGCCGGGCGCTGCGTTTGCTCGATGACCTTGGCCATGGTGTAGGTCTTGCCCGTGCCCGTCGCGCCCAATAGCACCTGATCGCGGTCGCCGTTTTTGACGCCCTCGGACAGTTCCTTGATTGCGGTAGGTTGGTCGCCTGCCGGGGCGAATTCCGTCACCATCTCGAACGCTTTGCCGCCTTCGAGCTTAAGGCGCGATTTCACGTCGGCGGCGGCGGCGTGCAAGGCGACATCGGTTTTGTCTGAATGGGCGTAGGGCATGGGGGACTCACTCTCTTCTGCCAAACTTGTGTGGTTTCAGGCGGAGTTCAAGCCGGCATTCCTTCTGCAAGGTCCGGACGGGGGCCTACTGACAGTTTTTGTCACGCCGCGAAGCCACTCTTGCCCGGTCCGTTTTCGCGCGATAGGGCGGTGGCATGACGGAACGCGTGACATATGGCACCCACGCCAAATCGGTGCTGGGATTGGGCCTGCCGCTGGTGGGGTCCCATGTGGCGCAGTTTGCCATCACCCTGACCGATGGGATCATGCTGGGCCGCTATTCCGTGGATGCGTTGGCGGCGGAGGTGCTGGGCGGCACTCTGTTTTTCGTGATCTTCATCGTGGGATCCGGTTTTGCCTGGGCGGTGATGCCAATGGTGGCTTCGGCGCAAGCGCGCGGTGAAACGACCGAGGTGCGTCGCGTGACGCGGATGGGGGCGTGGGCGTCGATCCTTTTTGCACTGATCATGCTGCCCGTGATGGTGTTTTCCGAAAGTCTTTTCCTCGCCATGGGGCAGGAGGCGCAAACCTCTGCGGACGCGGCCCTCTACCTTTCGATCATCGGGTTCGGGCTGTTGCCCGCGCTGTTGGTGATGGTCTTGAAGTCCTTTCTTGCCGCACTGGAACGCACGCAGGTTGTTCTTTGGGTCACCGTGGGCGCTGTGGGGCTGAACGTGCTGGTCAATTACGCGCTTATCTACGGCAATTGGGGCTTTCCGGAATTGGGCCTGCGCGGAGCGGCGATTGCATCCCTCGTGGTGACCACGGCATCTTTGCTGGTACTGATGATCTACGTGGCGATGGTCACGCCGGAACATACGCTCTTCACCCGGTTCTGGCGACCCGACTGGGAGGCGCTTGGACAGGTGTTTCGCCTAGGTTGGCCCATCGGGCTGACATCACTGGCCGAAGCCGGGCTTTTCGCCGCGTCGACCATGATGATGGGGTGGCTGGGCAAGGTGCCTTTGGCGGCCCACGGGATCGCGATGCAGGTCGCATCGCTGACCTTCATGGTGCATCTGGGCCTGTCGAACGCGGCGACCATACGCGCGGGTCAAGCCTTCGGGCGGCAGGACAGTCGCGGTTTGGCGGATGGCGCGCGGGTCGTCTTGATGCTGTCCATGGCGTTTGCGGCGATGACGATGATCGTTTTCCTCGTGGTGCCGGAAGCGCTGGTAACCCTGTTCCTCAATCCCGAAGAGCCGGAGCGCGGCGCGGTTATTGCGGTGGGCGTAGGCCTTCTGGCGGCGGCGGCGATGTTCCAGCTGATGGATGCCGCACAAGTCATGGCGCTTGGCCTTTTGCGTGGTGTACAGGACACGCGGGCTCCGATGGTAATAGCGGCGGTTAGCTATTGGATCGTGGGGGTGCCGGCGAGCTACCTTTTGGGCTTCACCATGGGGTTTGGCGGTGTCGGCATTTGGCTGGGTCTCGCCGTCGGGCTGGCGCTGGCGGCGGTTTTGCTATTGGCGCGCTTTTGGGTTTGGTCTTTGCGCGATGTCGGCACATCCCACCCCTCGGCTTCACACTCCTGAAATCACTCCGCCGGGCAGGACATGCTAAGCCGTGAAATCCGCCTGGTCTGCCCGCGCGATGCGCAACAGCTCTGCCGGATCAATACCGAAGACATGTCTCGGTGTGCCAGCAGCGGCCCAGACCTTATCAAACTCCAATAAGCGCGGATCAAAGAACGCGCGCGGCTGGTTTAGGTGACCCACGGGGGACACACCACCGATGGCAAAGCCGGTTTGTGTGCGGATCAGGTCCGCATCGGCCTTTCCCAGCGGCTCGCCCGCAAGCAGGCCCGCTTTCTCTGCGTGCACCTGATTGCCGCCGGCGGTGACAAACAAGATTGCCGCGCCGCTCATTTCCCCGCGAAAGATGATGGATTTGGCGATTTGATCGACCGCACAGCCCACCAGATCGGCGGCCATCTGCGCCGTTGTGGCCGGGCCCACTTCCTCTGGCGTGGCATCTGACCCTGCCAACATGAGAGCGGCTTTCACGCGTTTGAGGCTTTTGGACATGGGTGACCTCTTTTCACCCCTCATCCCATGCGCGGCCCCCATTGACCAGAGCGACCTGATCGGCATGACTGATCCCATGTCCATTTCTGCCCGCATGATCCGTTGCCCGCGCCCGTTCGACATCGAACGGGGGGAAGCGGTGCGCGCGCTTTTCGTCGGCCTTGCGCCTGAATGCAGTGATCTGATTGCCGGGGCGGCCGGGTGCAGCCCCTATCTGCGTGCACTGTGTCAGAGCGAGACGGAGTGGTTGCGCGAGGCGATGGACATGCCGGAGGCGAGTTTCGAAGACATTCTGAGTGCAGCTGAAGCCACCCCACTTGATGAAACCGCCGCGGCGTTGCGGCAGGCCAAGCGGCGGGTGGCGCTGCTGATTGCGCTGGCGGATCTGGCTGGCGCTTGGTCGCTGAAAGATGTCACCGCGCGTCTGTCCCGTTTCGCTGATTTGGCTGTGGGCCTCGCGTTGCGTGCAGCGATTGAGCCTGAACTGCGCCGGGGCAAAATCCCGGGCCAGTCCGAGGAGGATCTGGAGAGTGCGGGCGGAATGGTCGTGCTTGCCATGGGCAAAATGGGCGCTGGGGAGCTGAACTACAGCTCTGACATCGACCTTATCTGCCTGTTTGATGAAACGCGGTTTGATCCGGGTGATTACGATACAGCGCGCGCGGGGTTCGTGCGGGCCACGCGGAAAATGGCGGCGATGCTGAATGATCGCACGGCAGATGGGTACGTGTTCCGGACGGATCTGAGGCTGCGACCTGATCCGGCGGTGACGCCTGTCTGCCTCGCCATGGCGCGGGCGGAGGCCTATTATGAAAGTCTGGGCCGCACGTGGGAACGCGCAGCCTACATAAAAGCGCGCGCCTGCGCCGGCGACCTGAGCGCCGGGACACGGTTTCTGACCACGCTCACGCCCTTTGTCTGGCGAAAGCATCTGGATTTCGCGGCCATCGAAGACGCGCACAACATGCGCCTGCGCATCCGCGCGCATAAACGCCTGCCCAAGCGCATCACGTTGCCCGGCCACGACATGAAGCTCGGCCGGGGTGGTATTCGCGAGATCGAGTTTTTCACCCAGACCCAGCAACTGATTTCCGGCGGGCGGGACCCGGATTTGCGGGTGCGCGGCACGGTGGAGGGCATGGCCCGGTTGGCGCAGAAAGAATGGATCCCTGGAGATGTGGCTGAGGATCTTGGCGATCACTACGAATTTCACCGCATGGTCGAACATCGCGTCCAGATGATCCACGATGCGCAAATCCACCTTTTGCCGTCGAAGGAGGATGGGTTTGAACGGCTGGCCGCGTTCATGGATCGCGAACGCGCGGGGCTGGAAGAGGAACTGCTGGATCGCTTGACCTGCGTGCATACGCAGATTGAGCGCTTCTTCAACCATGACGACCGCGTGCCGGACACAGCGGAAGCTCCGGCGTCCGAAGTTGAGCTGGAGCAATCCTTGATTGCACGGTGGGAAAGCTATCCGGCGCTGCGTTCTGATCGGGCGCGACAGATCTATCGCAGGCTCCAGCCGGAGATTCTGTCGCGGCTCTCTGCCTCTGTCGATCCGCAGGCGGCAACACGGGCGTTGGACGGGTTTCTGTCCGGCCTGCCTGCGGGTGTGCAGCTTTTGTCGATGTTTGAAGCGCGGCCACAATTGCTTGACCTTCTGGTTGACATCGCAGGTACCGCGCCGGGTCTTGCCGCGTACTTGTCTCGCAACGCAACGGTCTTTGAAGCCGTCATTGGCGGGCAGTTCTTTTCCGAGTGGCCGGGCGAGGCGGCGTTGACCGCGGAACTGACAGAACGGCTGGCCCATCAAAGCGACTACGAGGCGGTGCTGGATGCCACGCGCGCCTGGGCGCGGGAGTGGCATTTCCGCGTTGGTGTGCATCATCTGCGCGGCCTTGTCGGATCGGACGAGGCAGGACAGCAATATGCCGATTTGGCAGGGGCTGTTGTGGCCGCGCTCTGGCCCCGCGTGCTGGCGCAGTTTTCAACCAAACACGGTGCGCCGCCCGGGCGCGGTGCTGTGGTTGTCGCAATGGGATCGCTTGGGGCTGGAAAGCTCAATGCCAGTTCTGATCTGGACCTGATCGTGATCTATGACGCGCCCGGGGATGGCACGTCTGATGGCCCCCGCCCGCTGCCCACGCGCACCTATTACGCCCGCGCCACCCAAGCGCTGATCACGGCACTGACCGTGCCCATGGCAGAGGGACGGCTTTACGAGGTGGATATGCGGCTGCGGCCATCTGGCAATCAGGGCCCGGTGGCGACCAGTTGGGCCGCATTCCAATCCTATCAACAGGAAGAGGCCTGGGTCTGGGAACATCTGGCGCTGACACGGGCACGGGTGGTGGCGGGTCCGGATGATCTGGCAAAGGACATCGAGGCGTTTCGTGCCAGACTTCTGGCTCGAAAAGGCGACAAGGCCCGAGTGCTGGAGGGGGTCGCCGACATGCGCGCGCGCATTGCGGAGGCCAAGGCACCCGCGGGCGAGTTGGACACCAAGCTGGGGCCGGGTCGGATGCAGGATATCGAACTGATGGCGCAAGCGGGTGCCCTGATCGCGCCGGACCCCGCGCGAAATGTCAGCGCGGGCCTCGCCGCCGGGGAACGGGCGGGTGTCTTCAGCGCCGAGGAGGCGGGTGTCTTGCGGCAGACCTACACGCTTTGCTGGAGCATTACGCAGGTGGCGCGGCTTTTGGGGGGCAATGCGCTGGACCCGGATAAGCTGGGTCGGGGGGGATGTGCGATGCTGCTGCGTGAGACGGGCCATGACAGTCTGGAGGAATTGCAAAGAGGGCTTGACGCACAGACCCGGGCGACGGCAGAGATCATAGACCGCCTTTTGCGCGAACCCGACCCTTTGCCAGGAGCATGAATCCATGTCTCTCGTGAATGAAAACGATCCGCTTGATCCCAAGGGCTTGATCCGTGAGGCCTACCTGATCGATGGCATCACGTGGGAGGAATGCCGATCGATTTTCCTCGATTGGGCGCTGAGCCTGCCCGATGGGCAGGATGCGCGGCAGGCGATCGATGCCATGATGGAGCGGCATGCGAGCGTTGGTGACGGACATCCGATGACCGATGTTCTGATCGAAGGGCAACAGGCCGCGGCAAGGCCCAAGCGGCGCGGCGGGTGGCGGTCGCGGGATCGGTGAGGGTTCAATCCGGGCGCTGAAAAACAGCGGTCAAAACTGCGAAAAACAACCGTGTTCTGATCGTTTTCATGCATCTGGAGCATGAAACCCGCTTGGTTTTATCCCGCTTTTGATGTGATTTTGTCTTAATTGCGCCCCAATCCAAGGCCATCCGTTAACCATCAAGGACGGAGCCATGTCCATCAAGATCTGAAAAACAGACATCGGGCAAGGCACCTCATGGAACGAATGGAGGTTGCCATGGAAAAGATTGTGAAGGCGTTTTCGAGCGCGCTGAAGACACCCACGAAGATTGCAATGGGCCTGGTGGCCGCCGCCGCGCTGAGCGCCTGTGCCTCTTCCCCTGTGGAAACCACACGGAACGCCCCGGCGACGCTGGAAACTGGCCAACTGGTGGCCAACCCCGCCACATCCTTTGACATTCAGTCTGTCGTGGTGACTGTGCCGCGCACGCTGAAAGTGTCGGAAAAGAACCGCTATTACCCGGGCGGCGACATCGTCTGGCGCGAAGACCCGTTTGGCGATCGCTATGCGCAGGTCGAATCCATTCTGCAAAGCGGGTTGGAACTGGGCGCGGCAAGCCTGACACCTGGGACAGTGCCTGTCGAGGTGCATGTCGAACTCACCCGCTTTCACGCGCTGACCCAAAAGGCACGCGCCACCGTGGGCGGTGTGCATGACATTGAATTCCTGATGTCCCTGCGTGATCCGCTGACAGGAAAGGCTTTTGGCCCGACGAAGCTGGTGAAGGCCGATTTGAAAGCCTTTGGCGGTCGCAAGGCGATTGAAGCCGAAATGCGCGGACACACGCAGAAGGTGCGGATCACCAACCACCTGGCCAAAGTGCTGCGCGCCGAGATGACCACGCCCGAAGGGTTTGTTGCCCAAAACCTCGGCATCATGGGCGCCATCAACGAACTCTGAACTTTCCGCTCATAGAAAAAACGCTTAAGGGGACGGCCATGACGCCGTCCTCTTTGCCTGTTGTCCGCCTGAAACCCAAAGCCAATGCCCGAGCCATTCGGCACGGGGCGCCTTGGGTCTACGACAATGAGGTCGTGACCGACCGGCGTACCCGTGGGATTGCGGCGGGGGCGATTTGCCTTCTGGAAGACGCGGACCGTTCCCCGGTGGCGTTGGTCGGCGTCAATCCCGGGTCGAGGATTTTTGCCCGCGTGTTGGACCGGGACGTGACCACGCAAATTGACCGCGCGTGGCTTTTGTCGAAATTGCAGGCGGCTCTTGCTTTGCGGGAAAAGCTCTATGATGCACCGTTTTACCGACTGATCCATGCAGAAGGCGACGGCTTGCCCGGCGTCGTGATCGATCGCTTCGGTGATTATGCCGTTGTTCAGCCAAACGCCGCCTGGGCCGATGCGTTGCTGCCGGATTTGGTGGATGCTCTACGCGAGGTAACGGGTGTCGCCCACGTTTTGAAAAACGCCTCTGGCCGGGCGCGGGGGCTTGAGGGGCTGGATGACCAAAGCGGCGTTCTTGCCGGCGAGGCCCCTGACGGGCCGGTTGACGTGTCCATGAACGGGGCCACCTACATGGCCGATCTGATCGAGGGGCAAAAGACCGGCCTTTTCTATGATCAACGCCCCAATCACGCCTTTGCGGCGCTTGTCGCGCGGGGTGCACGCGTTTTGGACGTGTTTTGCCATGTGGGTGGCTTTGGTCTGGCGGCGCTGGCGGCAGGGGCAGACCATGTGCTGGCCGTTGACGGATCGGCACCTGCCTTGGCTTTGGCATCAGAAGGGGTTGCAAGAATGGGGCAGGAGGACCGGTTTGCCACACGGCAGGGCGATGCCTTTGAAACACTGTCCGCACTGGCCGAAGACGGCGAAGAATTTGATCTGGTGATCTGTGACCCGCCCGCTTTTGCCCCTAACAAACAAGCGCTAGAGGCCGGTCTGCGCGCCTATGAACGCATTGCACGGCTTGCCGCGCCCCTGGTGGCTGAAGGCGGCATTCTGGGGCTCTGTTCCTGTTCCCACGCGGCCGACCTTGCCAAGTTTCGCGGCGCATCTGTGCGGGGGATCGGTCGCGCAGGGCGGCGCGGTGCGCTGATCCACACTGGGTTTGCCGGGCCGGATCACCCCCAGCATCCGCAACTGGCTGAAACTGCCTATCTCAAGGCCCTGTTTTTCCGTCTATGAAGGCGCTTCTGGACACCTGCGTGATCTATCCCACCGTGATGCGGGAGATGCTGCTGGGCGTGGCCAAGGCAGGTGGGTTCCAACCGCTCTGGTCCGCAAGGATCATCGAAGAATGGCAGCGCGCGGCGGCCAAACTGGGTCCGGATGGGTTGGCGCAGGCTGGCGCTGAGGCGGTGCTGCTGAAACAGGATTGGCCGGCGGCGGAGGTGATATGGCCGCCGTCTTTGGAAGCGCGGCTCTGGTTGCCTGATCCGGCGGATGTTCATGTTCTGGCGGCGGCAGTGGCCGGCAATGCGGATGTGATTGTGACGGTGAACGCCAAGGATTTTCCGCGCGGTGTTCTGGCCGAGGAAGGCGTGTCGCGCGCCGACCCGGATGCGTTCCTGATCGGTCTTCACGCCGCAAATCCCGAGATGGTGGCGCACGCGGCAGGTCAGGTCCTGGCGCGGGCCAATGTGCTGTCGGGTGAAAATTGGGAGATGCGCAGGCTTCTCAAGAAGGCCCGGCTTCCACGCCTTGGCAAAGCCCTGTCGGGCTGACGGCGCTACGTTGAGTTCTGCACGAATGTCAGCAACTGACGGGTTGACGGGTCTTGGCCTTCTCGCTTTCCGCGGAGCGCCTGTTCCATGTCCCGTGCCAGTACCTTGCCTAATTCCACGCCCCATTGATCGAAGGAATTGATACCGAGGATCACGCCTTCGACAAACACCCGATGTTCATAAAGTGCCACGATCTGGCCCAGCACCCGGGGCGTCAGTTTTTCGTAAAGGAGCGTGGTGGACGGCCGGTTGCCCGAGAATACGCGATGGGCGGCCTGGCGTTCCAATTCGTCGCCCGTGAACCCCGCCGCCTTCATCAAGGTGCGCGCCTCTTCCATAGACCGACCGCGCATGAGGGCCTCGGACTGCGCCAGACAATTGGCCACCAGAAGCGTATGGTGATGCTCAAGCGCCGGCTCGTGGCCCTTGGCGGCGATCATGAATTCACAGGGAATGACACGCGTGCCCTGATGGATCAGTTGATAGAAGGCATGCTGCCCGTTGGTGCCCGGCTCGCCCCAAACAATCGGGCCGCTGCCTGCTGTTACCGGCAGGCCATCCATGGTGACGCCTTTGCCGTTGCTCTCCATCTCCAATTGCTGGAAGTAAGCGGCAAGGCGGCTGAGACGCTGATCGTAGGGAAGCACGGCGCGCGTCTCAAACCCGCTGGCATGGGAATGCCAGAGCCCGGTCAGCGCCAGCATGACCGGCATGTTGTCCTGAAAAGGGGCTTTGCGGAAATGGATGTCCATCGCCTCACCGCCCTGCAGGAACTCGGTGAAGCGGTCGGGCCCAATCGCGATCATGAGCGACAGCCCAATTGGCCCCCACATGGAATAGCGCCCACCGACCCAGTCCTCGAACCCGAAGACACGCTCTGGCGCAATGCCGAAGGCGGCGGTCTTTTCTTCCGCCGTCGACAGTGCTGCGAATTGATCTCCGGGGCGGTCCACCGCCTCTGCCATCCAGGCGCGCGCAGTCTCGGCATTGGTGATGGTCTCGATTGTCGTGAAGGTCTTGGAAGCCACAATCACCAGCGTGCGGGCAGGATCGAGGGTTTTCAGCGTGTCCGCAATATCCGCCCCATCCACATTGGATACGAAATGGCACCGTGGCCCATCGTGAAACGGTGCAAGCGCCAGTGTGCCCATCTCCGGACCAAGATGTGATCCGCCTATGCCTATATTGATCACATCGGTGATCGCGCCACCCGCCCCCTCAAACGTGCCCGATCGCACATTCTTGGCAAAGGCCGCCATGCGCGCCAGCGTTTCCCGCACGCCGGGCATGACGTCAGACCCGTCCACCTCCACCGGTCCGCCCGTGAGATTGCGCAGGGCCGTATGCAGAACGGCACGCCCTTCGGTTTCGTTGATCTTCGCGCCGGCAAACATCGCATCGCGCCGCTCTTCAACGCCTGCCTCCTGCGCGATCCGGATCAATCCATCGCGTGCCTCCTCATCCATCGTTGTTTTGGAATAGTCAAAAAGCAGCCCATCTGCGCGGACTGAGAACGCCTTGGCTCGACCGGCATCCTGCATCAGCCCCAGAATGGACCGTCCAGTGCTTTCCTTCAGCGCGTCCCACATGGTTTCCTATACGCCTTTCTCTTTGCTTCGAATATCCCGGTGGTTTTGGGGGCTGGCCCCCACCGGGCCGACGTCATCTATTCCGCCCAATGGACCTCGGCCCGATCCAAGAGTGCGGCGATCGGGGCTTGTTCTGGTGAGAGGGTTTGAGCGCGTTCCAGCGCGTCGCGTTTTTCATTGCCCGTGATCACCACATGGAGCGCCACCGCATCGCGCAGGGTAGGGGCGGACAGCGTTATTCGTGTCTCCGGCTGGTTCTGGGGCGTCTGCACGCTCAGCAAAGGTGCATCCGGGCCAAGTGCCGCGGCCAAACCCGGTGCGCCGGGGAAAATCGAAGCGGTGTGCATATCTGACCCCATACCCAGAAGGCAGACATCGATGGGCAGTTCTGGTTCCAACGCCAGGGTCAGGCGGTCTATGGCCTCGTGAGGCGTGGCACCTTCCAGAAAGAGCGGCACCATACGTGCCGCTGCAGCGGGCCCGGTCATCAGTCGGTCCCGCACCAGCGCGGTGTTGGACCGTGGATGATCGCCCGGCACCCAGCGTTCATCGCTCAGGCACACGCGAACGCGGTCCCACGCCATTTCCACCGCACTTATTGTGTCAAAGACCGGCCCCGGCGTTGTGCCGCCCGGCACGACAAAAAGCACGCTGTCTTTCATCTCCAGGGCCTGACGCAAGTCAGAGGCCAGCTGATCCGCCAACCGAAGCGCCAGCATGTCCGTGTCAGGATACTCGTGAAATCTCATGCCTTGATCTCCCTCCAGCGTCGACCGTCGCGATGCATCAGCATCAGCGCGTCATCGGGCCCCGAACTGCCCGTCGCATAGCTGAGCGGGGCGTCACCGCGATCCTCCCAGCCTTGAATCACCGCATCGGTCCAGGCCCAGGCGGCCTCCACCTCGTCGCCGCGCATGAACAGGGTCTGGTTGCCCCGGATCACATCCATGATGAGCCTTTCATAGGCATCTGGAAAGTCTGCTTCTTCAGGGCCGAGCGCTTCGGCAAAGGTCATGTCGAGAGGCACGTCCACAAGCCGCATGCCCCCTGGGCCCGGCTCCTTGATCGTTACACCCAGTTCAATGCCCTCATTAGGCTGCAACTTGATGGTCAGTATGTTGGAATGGCGACCATTGCCTTCCATGAAAATTGAATGGGGTGCGTCCTTGAAGACAACAGCGATCTCGCTGGCTCGATCCCGCAGGCGCTTGCCGGTGCGCAGGTAAAACGGTGTGCCGGCCCATCGCCAATTGCTCACACGTGCCCTCAGGGCGACAAAGCTCTCTGTTTCCGTGTCGCGATTTCCGACCTGATTTTTGTATCCGGGGCGATCACCATCGCCTTCGTATTGGCCCCTGACCACGTCATCCGCACCGACCGGATCAAGCGCGCGAATGACTTTCAGCTTTTCATCGCGCACGGCGTCCGGGTCGAATTTCGCAGGCGGTTCCATTGCGATGAGGCACAGAAGCTGCATCAGGTGGTTCTGCACCATATCGCGCATCGCGCCCGCCCGGTCGTAATAATCCGCGCGCGTTCCGATACCTACATCCTCTGCCACGGTGATCTGGATGTGGTCGACATACTGGCTGTTCCAGAGCGGCTCAAAAAGCATATTGCCGAACCGGATCGCCATCAGATTCTGCACGGTTTCTTTGCCGAGGTAATGATCGATGCGGTAAATCTGATCTTCGTTGAAATGCGCGGCAAGAGCGCGATTGAGGTCGCGCGCTGTTTGCAGATCCCGACCGAAGGGTTTTTCCACGACGATGCGGGCATCTTCATCGACCATCTCATGGCTGTGCAAGCGTTCGGCCAGCGGGCCAAACAGGCTCGGGGCAACGGAAAAGTAATAGGCGCGGATGCGGCCGTTGCGGGCAAGATCCTTGAGCGCTGTCCAGCCTTCCTCGCCGAGGGCGTCGACCTTCACGTAATGCAACATTTCAAGGAACGCCTTCAGGCTTGATGGTTTGTCTTCCCCATGATCGCAATCATGCCCCTTGTTGAACTCGGCGATGGCCTCTGCTGCGAAGTGCCGATAGCCTTCTGTATCCATGTCAGATCGTGCCGCACCGACGATGCGCACGTCGCCTTGGATCTGTCCGGCACAGAAGCGCCGGAAGAGTCCGGGCAGGATTTTGCGCCGTGCCAGATCGCCCGTGCCCCCAAAAATCACCAGATCGAACGGATCAACGGGGATAACGCGGGAGACCATAAGCGCTGCCTTTCCAAGGGCCTGTCACGCAGTCCGGAGAAGGCAACACGGGGTGCACATCACGAACCTGTCAGCGAAAGGCGATTGCAATTTGGTTCAAAAAAAGCAGGTTGCGCAGTGAAAGCAATCAAATTCGAGCCTTTCCATGAAAGATGTCGCCGCCGTCACTGCCAATGCGGGCAAGTTTATCGACCCGAAGGTCACAGCCAAGGGGGAACAGCGCGCCCATGTGGGGCTGACCCGCCCGGAAACGCTTTGGTTCAACACGGGAACGTTGTGCAACATCGAATGTCTGAACTGCTACATCGAAAGTTCGCCCACCAATGATCGCCTGGTCTACATGACGAAAGCCGAGGTGGTGGACTATCTCGAACAGCTTGAAGAGCGGAAGTGGAACCTGCGTGAGATCGCGTTTACGGGCGGTGAGCCGTTCATGAACCCTGAAATGATCGGCATGGCCCGCGCCGCGCTGGAGCGAGGCTATGACGTGCTGATCCTGACCAACGCCATGCGACCGATGATGCGTAAAACGATGATGGATGGGGTGCTGAACTTGCATCAGACGTTTGGCAAGAAACTGACCTTGCGGATCTCAATCGATCATTGGGACCCTGAAAATCACGATAAGGAACGCGGGCGTGGCAGTTTTGACCGCATGATCGAGGGGATGTGCTGGCTGCGCGACAACGGTGTTCATATGGCCGTGGCGGGCCGCAGCATCTGGGGCGAAGGCGAGGAAGACGCCCGAGCCGGCTATCAGGCGCTCTATGAGGCTTATGGATTTGAGATTGATGCCTACAATCCCGGCGCCACCGTGCTGTTCCCTGAAATGGACGAACGCGTAGAGGTGCCAGAAATCACCACCGCCTGCTGGGATATTCTGGACAAGTCCCCAGAGGACGTGATGTGCGCGTCCTCTCGCATGGTGGTCAAGCGCAAGGGGGCGGACAAACCCACGGTGCTGGCGTGTACGTTGTTGCCTTATGACGAACAGTTCGAAATGGGTGCAACACTGGAAGAGGCGGAACAGCAGGTGAGCCTCAACCATCCTCATTGCGCCAAGTTCTGCGTCCTGGGTGGGGCGAGCTGTTCGGCCTGAGATTTTTAACCCCAGAATCAAGTCGGGCCAGGGCTGCTTGCAGTCGATAGGAATCTATGTGTCTTTGTCACTGTCGTCGTCTGGGCGTGTGAGGCGACCAATCGTGAAGGACGTGCGCGGTAGCCAGATGTAACGGGTCTTTTCCCCCATGGTCGGCCGCACCAGCATCCGCAGGAAACCAAAAAGGATCAGCGCGGCGTGGGCGGCGGCGATCATCAGGAACATGGCGGAGGGGTCAAAGCGTTCGATCAGCCCTGACGCCACGAGGGGGGCTGCGATGGCACCCACGGCGAAGAAGAACATGAGGGCCGCGGCCAGTTCCACGCGTTCTTCCGGGGTGGCGAAGTCATTGGCGTGGGCGGCGGCGACCGAGTAGATCGGGAACGCCGTGAGGCCGAAAAAGAACGCGGTCAGCATCACACCTGTCGCGCTCAACTCTTGAAGGCTGGCGCTGACAAGGCAGCTGATGATGGCGGCGATGGAGAGCCCGATCATGACATGGCGGCGATCGTACTTGTCGGCCAGCCAACCCACCGGGATTTGTGAAAGCGCGCCGCCCAGAATGAATACGGCAAGGAAATAGGCGATCTGATCCACCGCCAGGCCCACGCGATCCCCATAGAGCGGTCCAACCATGCGAAAGGTCGCGCTGGAGAGCGAGGCCACGATCACGCCCATGGCCGCCAGGGGTGAGGCCCGATAGGCCAGAGAGGGGCGCAGGCGGGGGGCCGAAGGCGTCTCCGGCTGGCGGCGTTTCGTCAGCACCAGCGGCAGCAGTGAGGCGCAACAGAAAATCGCGAGAATGTTGTAGGAAACGTAGGAAGCAGGTTCGAGCACCGAGATCATCATCTGCGCGATCAACTGAGCGCCCATGTCGGTGACCCGATAAACCCCCATGGCCCGTCCGCGAGTTTCGTTGGTAAGTTTGGCGTTGAGCCAAGCCTCGATTACCGTGTAACAGCCCGCCACGCACACGCCCGATGCCACGCGCATGCCCGCCCAGGCCCAAGGGTCAACCACCAGCATATGCGCCATGAGCCCAATGGTGCCCGCCGCGGTGAAGGCTGCAAAAGCGCGCGCATGACCGACCGTGCCCATCAGTCGTGGTGCCCACCAACAGCCGATGAAAAACCCCAGAAAATGCGCCGAACCCAGAAGGCCGATCTCCGTCGTGGTAAACCCCAGCGTGATGCCGGAAAGCGCATCGAGCGGGCCTACGCCACCGGAAGACAGTTGCATCAGAATGACGGCCAGAAAGAGCGCGGCGAAGGAGATGAACATGGTCATGACCCAGCTATGCCTTTTCCAGCTGGCTGTTGCGAGGGGTCAGATGCCCCTGGCAGGAGTATTTCTGGAAACAGGAAGTGCGGGTCCGTGCTTCATCTTTCCTCAAATACTCACATTGCAGCTGCGCAACCGGGCGCTAGCGGTCAATAAAGGCGATGATGTTGAGGTCGATTTCATCGGCCACGAAGCCGGGAAAACCGCTTGCACCAAAGGCAGACCGGCTGATCGATCCCAGAAGCTGTACGATGAGGCGCGAACGGTCTGTGCGTTCCGTGCCCTGTTGGCGGTAAAGTCCTGCGGTCAGCGTGACAGGGCGGGTGATGCCACGAATGGTCAGGTCTCCGGTGATTTTTGCGCCGCGCAGGCTGCCTTCGATCCGTGTGGAGGTGAATTCGATCGTGGGATGGCTGGCCACATTCAGTATGTTGGGCCCCTTCATCGTGGAGGTCATGAACAGCGCGCCGGCATTGGCCTCAGCCGCGTTCAGCGTCACATTCACCTGGCTGCGGGCGATGTTGTCGAGATCAAGTTGCATGACCGCCTTGGATACCGGCATCCGCCCTTGGCGCGGATTGCCTTGAAACTGATAGGTGAAGCCCACCACCGATTGATCCATGTCGAGCCGGTAGTTTTCTGGGGCAGCGAGGGCGGGGGTGGCGATCAGCCATACAAGGGCTGTCAGGTATCTCAAGAGTTTTGTCATGCTTTGGTTTTAATCGGGTTTCGCGACTTGACCATTCACAATCTGTCACCCCGTTGCGAGCGCGCTGTCAGCGGCGGATGAGAGCACCCACCCGCCGGGACGACCGCGCAGGTCCCACTCCTTGGGCGGCGCCGTGCGGGCGCGCAGACGTGACAGCCGCCAGGCGCGGGCTTCGACCCCGTGGGCTTGTTGCATATGCCAGCGCGTCTCAATCCCCGGCGCGCCACCCTGACCGGGGGTCAGCAGCAAGGCCAGCGGCGCGCATTGCCCGTCGCGGGCGCCCGTCTCCGCCGCCAAGTGCAGTCGTCGCACCGGGGTCATGGCCGGGGGTTCCGGAATCTCGGCCACCACAAGCGGCACCGCGCCGCTGCGCAGCACCTCTTCCAGCGTCCAGAGCGCATCTTCCGCCCGCCGTGCGCTGACAAAGGTGAACTGCCCTGGATCTGCCAGAGCCAGCATGCCTTCGGGGTTCAATGTTTCCGCCTGCCAGGTGGGCGTGATCCAGAAGACCGGCCCCTTTAGCGCACCCTTGAGCGCATTGGCCACCATCAGCGCAAAGAGCCAGCGCGCATTGCCACAGACCTCATGCGCGCGGGCCTGGGGCAGGGTGATGCCATCGATCACCGTCAGTTCGGGCCCGGGATGGTGGGCATGGCGGGATAGAAGCTGTGTATGGACAAGAGCGTTCATTGGGTGAGGATATAATGTTCACTAAATGTTCTCAATATTTTTCTGTGCGCCATTCCACCAAAGAACCGCTCCGATCTGCCATTGCACCCTTTCGCAAAGCCGTTAGGGTACGGCCCAACACATCCAAAGGACCCCCGACATGCAAAGAAATCCCCTTGGCCGCACCGGCATTGAAGTAAGCGCGCTGTGCCTTGGCTCCATGACCTGGGGCACGCAGAACACAGAAGAGGAAGGTCATGGCCAGATCGACATGGCGCTTGATCACGGCATCGATTTTCTGGACACGGCAGAGATGTACCCCGTGAACCCGATCCGCCCGGAGACCACTGGCGTGACCGAAAGCATCGTGGGCAGCTGGTTTGCCAAGACCGGTCGGCGGAATGACGTGATCCTCGCCACCAAGCATTCCGGCGCGGGGTTCAAAGGTGCGCGGGATGGCGCGCCAATCTCGGCCAAGACGATCCCGGAGGCCGTGGAAGGGTCGCTCAAGAGGCTGCAGACGGATGTGATCGACCTTTACCAGTTTCACTGGCCCAATCGCGGCAGCTACATGTTCCGGCAGAATTGGGACTATGACCCGTCCAGCCAGAACCGGGCGGACACCATCGCGCATATGGAAGAGACGCTGGGCGCGCTGCAGCGCGAGGTCGAAAAGGGTCGCATTCGCGCCTTTGGTCTGTCCAACGAAAGCGCGTGGGGCACAGCCCAGTGGCTGCGCATCGCCGAGGAAAAGGGCGGGCCGCGCGTGGCGTCGATCCAGAATGAGTATTCTCTGATGTGCCGGCTCTACGACACTGATCTGGCGGAGTTGTCCGTGAATGAAGATGTGGGTCTTCTGGCCTTTTCCCCGCTCGCCGCTGGCTTTCTGACAGGTAAGTACCAGAACGGGCAGATCCCGGCAGGATCGCGCATGTCGATTGTCGACAATCTTGGCGGGCGGCGCTCGGACCGGGCTTATGCTGCGGTGGATGCTTACCTGGCGGTTGCCCAAAAGCACGGGCTTGATCCCAGTCAGATGGCGCTTGCGTGGTGCATGACGCGGCCCTTCATGTGTTCGGCCATTTTTGGCGCGACGACAGAGGCGCAGTTGCAGACAGCGATCGGAGCAGCAGATGTGACGCTCAGCGACGATGTGCTGGGTGAGCTCAATGCTGTGCACCGGGCTCATCCCATGCCGTACTGAAGCTGAACACGGCTTGCCCCGATGACGGTGCCCGGCTACAGGTGAAGCAGGGCAAATACAGGTCAGGCACATGCGCATTCTCATCACCAATGACGACGGCATCGACGCACCGGGCCTTGAGGTCATGCATGAGATCGCTGCGGCGTTGGCGGGTGAGGGTGGCGAGGTCTGGACAGTTGCCCCGGCCTTTGAACAATCGGGTGTGGGGCACTGCATTTCCTACACCCATCCGCTGCTTGTATCCCAGATCAGTGAGCGCCGCTTTGCCGCGCAAGGCTCTCCCGCCGATTGCGTGTTGGCGGCGTTTCACAAGGTCATGGTGGGGCAGTTGCCGGATCTGGTGCTGTCTGGTGTGAACCGGGGCAACAACTCAGCCGAAAATGTCATGTATTCCGGAACCGTGGGCGCGGCGATGGAGGCGGCCTTGCAAGGGGTGCCAGCCATTGCGCTGAGCCAGTATTATGGTCCTCGGAACGTGCAGCTGGACGACAAGTTCGAGACGGCGCGCGCCCATGGTTTGGCAAGCGTTCGTAAAATCCTCGACAAGGCCCCGTGGACCCGCAATGGCGGCGGGGACGCGGGCTACGGCATGTTCTACAACGTGAATTTTCCACCCGTTCCGGCGGCGGAAGTATTGGGTCTGCGCGCGGTGCAACAGGGGTATCGCGGGGATGGGCGTTTTGGCATGAAACCCGCCGATGCCCCCTCTGGCCGCAGTTTTCTATGGATTACGGGGGCCGATCAGCAGGAACCGTCGGGCGCGGCCACCGATGCGACGGCCAATCTGGAGGGCTACATATCCGTGACCCCGATGCGCGCGGATCTGACCGCCCATGACGCGCTGGAGGCGGCCAAGGTCATTGAATGATGTAGTGGGAATGAGCGACACAGAAACCGATATCGCGGAACGCAAGATGCAGTTCCTCTTCGCCCTGCGGTCGCGCGGGGTGACGGATGATCGCGTGTTGGCGGCCATGGAGAAGATCGATCGCGGGCTTTTCGTACGTGGTCATTTTGCGGCCCGCGCCTATGAAGATATGCCGTTGCCTATCGGGTGCGGGCAGACCATTTCGCAACCCTCGGTCGTGGGGCTCATGACGCAAGCCTTGCGGCTGACAGGGCGCGAAAAGGTGCTGGAGGTAGGTACTGGTTCAGGCTATCAGGCTGCGATCCTCAGCCACCTGGCGCGCCGGGTCTATTCGGTGGACCGTCACAGGCAGTTGGTGGCCGAGGCGACGGCCATTTTCCGCCAGCTGGATCTGACCAATATCACGACCTCGACAGTCGATGGCAGCTTTGGCCTGCCTGATCAGGCCCCGTTTGACCGCATATTGGTAACAGCCGCCGCCGAGGACGCGCCGAGCCCGCTCTTGGCGCAATTGAAAATCGGGGGTATCATGGTATTGCCGGTTGGCCAATCCGACGCCGTGCAAAGCCTGATCCGCGTGACGCGGACGGACACTGGCTACGACTATGATGAGCTTATCCCGGTGAGGTTTGTCCCGCTGCTGGGTGGGCTTGGCCGAGATGGCTGAGCAAATTGTCGAGGGACAGGCAAGATAAAATGGCCTCCAGGTACCCCAAGAAGAGGCCGGGATGATGAGGACCTGATCGAGATGACGTTTCGCACCTTAAGATGCGGCTTGCTTGCGGGCACCGGCCTGGTGATGGCGGCCTGTTCTGGGCCCTTGGATTTTGACATGCGCGGCGGGTTCGGCGATGCGCCGTCCACGGCAGATGCAGCGCGTGCGGCGTCCGAGACGGCCAACCGCCCGCTTCCGGATGATCGCGGCGTAATCTCCTATCCCAATTACCAGGTGGCCGTCGCCCGGCGCGGAGACACGATTGATACGGTGGCGTCCCGCGTGGGCGGCAACCTGAACCAGATTGCACGCTTCAACGGTTTGCAACCGGGCGATGCCCTGCGCGAAGGGGAAATCGTGGCCCTGCCATCGCGTGTGAGCGAACCGGCAGGCGGACCTATTACGCCGGGTGCGGTGGATATCACCACTTTGGCAGGCTCCGCGATTGACGCCGCTGATGGATCAAGCGGCAATGTCACGACCTCGACGCTGGAGCCGGCCCCACAAGGCCAGCCGCGCGGCGTGTCTGGTGTAGAACCTGTGCGCCACCGCGTGGAGCGAGGCGAAACGGCGTTCTCCATCTCGCGCCTTTATCAGGTTTCTGTGGCAAGTCTTGCAGATTGGAATGGCCTGGGCAGCGATTTCTCCGTACGCGAAGGCCAGCAGTTGCTGATCCCTGTGGCGGTCGCAGAGCCGCGTGCGGCTGAGCCTGCGGCTGACGATATCGCGTTGCCGGGGCAGGGGTCTGAGACCCCGCAACCGCCAAGCGCGTCGACGCCATTGCCGGAAGAAGATACGCAGCCTGCGTCCGAGCCTGTGGAAACAGTCGCGGCGCCCGATCTCAGTTCCCAACAACCGGCCACCAGCAGCGCGCGCATGATCTTGCCGGTCGACGGCGCCATCGTGCGGGAGTATTCGGCGGGTCGCAGCGATGGCATTTCCATCTCCGGCAGTCCGGGCGGATCGGTCAAGGCCGCTGCATCCGGCACCGTGGCCGCGATCACAGAGGACACGAATGGCGTGCCGATCATCGTGGTCAAACATGATGGCAACCTGCTGACCGTTTATTCCAACATCGACAATGTGGCGGTGCGCAAAGGTCAATCCGTCAGCCGTGGTGCGAAGCTGGCAGAAATCCGGTCGGACGGCAGTTCGGCGGTGAATTTCGAAGTTCGCGAAGGCTTCGACAGCGTCGATCCAGCGCCTTACCTCAACTGAACTTGGGGCCAGCCCCCAACGTCGAAGCCGTGGGCTTCGACGTCTCCCCCGGGATATTTATAGCCAGAAAAAGCAACCAGATGTTTCTTCTGGCTAAAAGTATCCCCGCCGGAGGCATTAACGTTCTTAGAGGGATACGCCGCGGCGACCGGCTAGGTCTGTGAAGTATTGCCAGGCCACGCGGCCTGATCGGGCGCCACGGGTGGCTTGCCATTCGATGGCCTCGGCGCGCAAGGTCGCGTCGTCGATCTCCACACCGTAAGCATCGCAATAGCCGCGTATCATAGCGAGATAACTCTCCTGATCACACGGGTGGAAGCCCAGCCAGAGGCCAAACCGGTCTGACAGGGAGACCTTTTCTTCGGTCGCTTCCGAGGGGCTTATGGCGGAGCTGCGCTCGTTTTCGATCATATCGCGCGGCATCAGGTGGCGACGGTTGGACGTGGCGTAGAAGACCACGTTGTCTGGCCGTCCTTCTATGCCACCATCCAGCACCGCCTTCAGCGATTTGTAATGCTGGTCATCGTGCGAAAAGCTGAGGTCGTCGCAAAAGAGAATGAAACGTTCGTCACTGTCCCGCAAAATGTTCAGCAGGCGCGCGACGGAAGTGAGGTCCTCGCGCTGAAGCTCCACGATTTTCAGGCTGTGACCGGCCTCCAGCACGGCGGCATGCACGGCCTTCACAAGCGAAGATTTTCCCATGCCGCGCGACCCCCACAACAGCGCGTTGTTCGCAGGCAGGCCGCGGGCGAATTGTGTGGTGTTGGCCAGAAGCGTGTCGCGGGCACGGTTGATGCCCACAAGCAAGTTCATATCCACGCGATTGACGTGAGTCACCGGCGCGAGGTGGTCGGGCTCAACCTGCCAGACAAAGGCGTCAGCGGATGTAAAATCAGGCGCACCGATCGGGGCGGGGCTCATCCGTTCCAGCGCGTTCGCGATCCGCTCCAGCGGGTCACTCACGATTTGGACTCGTTGGATGTGTCCTCGACCGCCGCGTCATCAGTGAACTCTTCGTCCATGGGGTCAATGTCATCGTCGTCCTCGAACCAGACACCTTCGGCCTTGAGCCGTGCCTCACGGGATTTTTCAACGCGGCGCACAAGGAAGATCGAAATTTCATAAAGACCATACACCACGGTGAAGAGGATGAGCTGCGTGATGACATCCGGTGGTGTGACGAGTGCTGCCAGCACCAAAATGCCGACCATTGCGTATTTGCGCACGCCGCCGAGGCCCACGGAACTGACCAGCCCGGCCTTTCCCATGAGCGTCAAAAGCACCGGCAACTGGAAACAGATACCGAAGGCCATGATGAATTTCAGCGTTATGTCGAGCGATTCATTCACCTTACCAAAGAAGGTGATGCGGATGCCTTCCTCCGTTTCGGGCACGATGGCCGCGAAGTTGTCCGGCACCACGGGCAGCGTTTCATCCTGCACGATCTCCGGCGCGGAGATGACCGATGTCATCAGGTTTGCAAAGATCGAACTGACATCCGCAAAGCCCAGGAAAAAGGCCATGGCCAGTGGTGTCACGATGAAATGCGCAAACGCCGCGCCTAGGAAGAACATGATGGGCGAGGCGATGATAAACGGCAAAAACGCCTGTTTTTCAGACCTGTAGAGCCCTGGCGCTATGAAACGCCACATCTGGTGTGCGATGACCGGAAAGGCCAGCATGAAGCCAAACACCATGGAGATGCGGAACAACGTGAAAAGGTATTCCTGCGGCGACGTATATTGCATCGTCGGCGATGGATCGCCCAGCTGGCGAAGGGTTTCCTCTATCGGGGCGAGCAGGAATTGCAGGATTGGTTCGGCGGCGGTGAAGGCGAGCACGATACCGATGATGAAAGCGATGACAGAGCGGATAAGGCGCGTGCGCAGCTCAGCCAGATGTTCGATCAAAGGGGCAGAGCTCTCTTCGATTTCATCATCCGTCGTCTGATCGGTCACGTCGCTCATGTTTTGGTGGCCGTCTTCTTTTTGGCGGCCGGTTTGGCGGCGGTCTTCTTGGGCGCGGCCTTGGTTTTGGCGGCTGTCTTGGTGGCGGGCTTCTTGGCGGCCGGTTTTTTCGCTGCAGGTTTCTTGGCCGGTTTGGGTGCAGCTTTCTCGGCGGCCTCTGCGGCCTCACGCGCCATCCGCTCTTCCGCCACTTCGGCCCCGCGCTTGGAGATTTTCTCCGCCATTTCGCGGCGTTCATCGGTCATTTCGGCGCGTTTCGGGGCGTTTTTTGGGCCGGCCATGGTTTGTGCGGTGAAACTTTCGGTTGATTTGTTCACCTCGTCCATTGCGGTCTTCAACGGATTTGAGGCCGCATCAAACGAGCGCTTTACGTCCCCCACGCCGGCATCGTCGGCGGCATCGTTCATGGCTTTGGAAAAATCGCGGGCCATGCGTTTGGCTTTGCCAACGAAGTTGCCAATCGTCCGGAACATGCCCGGTAGGTCCTTCGGCCCCACAACGATCAACGCCACGATGCCGATGACCATCAGCTCGGTCCAGCCAAGGTCAAACATGGGCTAGATCAGGCCTTATCTTTTTCCTGCTCGGGGGTGACGTCCTTGGCGACGTCAGCGGCATCCGCGTTGGCGGCGTCTTCGATTTCCTTGTTGCCGTCAGCCACGCCCTTTTTGAAAGACGTGATACCCTTGCCCACTTCGCCCATCAGCGACGAGATCTTGCCACGGCCAAAGAGCACGAGCACGACCACGGCAATGAGAAGGATGCCTGGAAGGCCAATATTATTCAGCATGCGTTTTCTCCCATTCACGGGGCCATCTGGTGTCGCCCCTTAGAATTTCCTTAAACGTATCTAAGACGTCCGAGGCGGATGTGGAAGGAGGAAAGCGGGTTTGAGGGAATTTTTGGGGAAAAAGGTTAGCGAATGGAACGAAGCGCGGCGGGCCTACGCTTTTGAATCCGCGCCCTGGTTCTTCTTTGCTCCGGCAAAGACGGACGCAAATCCAACCAAGAGAACGGCGATGCAAATCACCAGCAATTGCTCATATTTATGCCCCCCAGGCAGGATTGCTGACCAGATTATACCGTCTCGCGCAAAATAGGCCCAGGCCCCCACCATCGCCGCCGTGAACGCGCCCAGATAGGACCAGACGGGCATTTTGCGGCCCATGAAAAGGCCAGCGAACAGCACGGGCGTGAGGAACATACTGGCTGTTCCGCTGACGGCCACGGCGTCAAACAGTGTCTGGTTGCCCCATAGCGTCAGCCCGGTGCCTGCAATCATGAAGGCCACCATGGCGAGCCTTCCGCCATTCAATGTGCGCGGTGTCAGTTGCCATTCATCCACCACGAGCCGGGCCGCGCTGGCCAACGCGCTGTCGAGCGTGCTGAGCGCGGAGATGAGCAGGGACACCAGCAAGGCCACGAAAACCCATGCCGGGAACATCGCCGCCCATGTGCCCAAAAGCTGGGTTTCATACTCAGCACCGACCAAAGCCGCCTGAATACCGAAAAACCCGAACGCGATGATGCAAGCTGACGACAGCCAGAAGGCATGCAGGAAGGCCGCGCGCGTGGTGCGACGATCGGCGAGGAAGCCGCGATCCATCATCACCGGATCATGTGCGGGGTAGGAAAAGACCTGCAAAAAAGCAACGATCAGAAGGACTTGCCCATTCCATGCGCCGGATGCGCCCTCAGCGGTCAGCACGGCGCCCAGGTCGAAACCGGGGCTGAGGATCAGAGCGATGAAGGCGGCGGCAAACACGGCCAGAAACACAAGCATCTGCAAGACATCCGTGCGCAGCGCAGCACTCAGCCCGCCCCACGCGGAATAGGCAAGGCCAAGAACAGCCACGATCAGGATGGAGGCTTCTTTCGCCAGGCCCACCTCTGGCAGTGCAGCCGCAAAAATCAGGCCGACGACAAGAAGATTCGCGAAAACCTCGGACAGAAGCCGGAGCGCGATGACCACGTTGTATGTCGCACGCCCTGCGCGCCCGAAGGCACCGCCCAGCCAATCCTGGACCGATCCGGCACCACCCGCCCGAAGCCGGTCGACGATCATGGCTCCGGTCAGGAAAGATCCGTAATACGCCGCATAAGCGAGCACGCCCCAGATGCCGTAGTAATAGCCCAGGATGGCCGAATTCATCAGTGACCGGGCAAAAATCCATGTGGTGACCTGACTGAGCACCAGCACCCACAGCCCCGGGGCATTCCCCGATATGTTCCGGCCGCCAAAGAAGCCTTCCACCGTGGCGCGGCGAGGCGCGGCAGCCACGCTTGCCAAAATGATCAGGGCGAAGATTACGGTTACGGCAGTGGCATGCATTTGGCACCTCGGTCTTGGAGTTCGCACGCCTTAGAATGGGCAAAGACAGGTGGCACCAGCAAAAACGAAGGTGCTGCCGCAAACGTGATCATTTGTTTTCAGGCGTCACACCAGCCGGTGACACGGGATTGGATGCGCGCGCAGGCTTGCAGGGCGGTTTCCTCTGGCCACAAGCCGAGGGACCCGTGGGCCTGTTCCACACTCTCGATCAGTTCAAAAAGAGGGTCTTTGGCGGCCATGGCGCGAACAGGGCCGATGGGGATGCGATCATCCAAGGGATTGTGCAGCGCAAAGACACGCACGCGCTCCGGTTCATACAGGTCGGGCCATGCGCAGGTGCCGGAATAAGACAAAACCCCGACCGGGGCAGGGACATCGAACCCCAGATGCGACGCCGCCATGGCGACGTTGAAGGCAAGACCGGCCCCCATGCTTGCGCCCGCAAGGACCGTTTGGCCTGAGAGACCGAGCGCATTGCCCTGCGTTGCCACGAAGGTGAGCAACGCACAGATGTCTTCTGTCGCGGCAATGGCGGGGCTGGTCGAAAGCTCTGGATCGACCGATTTATCGCGCTTCGAATCGAGCGTCCCAAGCGCCTCTATCGTCGCATCGGGCAGGTCGGATCGCTGTGCTCCCATGCGCACTTTGGGAACGGCCAGCGCCACACCCTGACGGGTCAGGGCATCTGCGAGGCGCTGTGGGCCCTTAGGGTTGATAGCGCGGTCGGTCAGGATGTCCGCGCCCAGCCAGACAAGCAGCGGGGCAGGCCCGCGTGTGGCTTTGGGCACGAACAGGTCGGTTGTAAGGGGCACCGCTTTCCCGTTCAAACGCCTTTCGGCATAGACCATTTCACGGGCTGTGCGCGTCCCGGCCTTTTTATCCAACGCGGTAAAAACCATTCAAATTCAGCGTCACATCGTCGTGTTAGTGGCCCCGCCATCAAGCAGGATGTTCTGACCGATAATGAAGCCTGCATGCTGGGAACACAAAAACGCACAGGCGGCGCCGAACTCTTCGGGCGTGCCATAGCGTCCGGCGGGTATTGTGGCGGCGCGTTGGGCCTGGGCCTCTTCCATCGTGATGCCTTGCGCTTTCACCACGCCCTGATCGAGGGCGACAGCGCGATCCGTAGCGTGAATGCCCGGTTGCAGATTGTTGATGACCACGCCTTTCCCAGCCACCTGTCGGGACGTGCCAGCCACATAGCCCGTCAGGCCAGCTCTGGCGGAGTTGGACAAGCCGAGGACGGGTACGGGCGCTTTGACAGATACTGAGGTAATGTTGACCACGCGGCCCCAGCCGCGCTCCATCATTCCCGGCAAGGTCGCTTTCATCAAGGCAATCGGGGTCAGCATATTTGCGTCCAGCGCGGCGATGAAATCATCCCGGTCCCAATCGTACCACATGCCGGGCGGCGGGCCGCCTGCATTGTTGACGAGGATGTCGATATCGCCTGCGGCCTCCAACAGCTCAGCCTGACCAGCCTCTGAGGTGACATCTGTGGCGACCGTGGTCACCGATACGCCATGGGCCGCGCGAATGGCCTCTGCGGAGGCTTCGAGCGCGTCAGCCCCCCTTGCGTTCATAATCAGATCGACACCGGCTTCGGCGAGCGCCTCTGCACAACCAAGACCCAGACCTTTGGACGAGGCGCAGACCAGAGCGCGTTTACCATTTATTCCCAAATCCATGCGATGTCTCCTTCTATCACAGCAAGGTCCAGAATGGACGGCTTAGATCATATGACCGACACAGGATGAATTGTGCCTTCTTCTGACCCTGCGGCCAACTTGTCGCCTTCCATTGCTGGCGCTGCAAGGTTAATCGCTGACTTTAATTCAGGTATCGCGCATGTTGTTGATGTTGTCAGCAGCTGAAATGCCAGTAAATTGGCAGCGATTTGACCATAAACCGCCACAAATACAAACTAAGCGGAGATTTAAGGCCGCAAATTCAAAACCGGGGCCAAAAGTAAAAAGTGAATTGAGTGCAAGAGCCAAACCATGAGCAAATCGTCCGACATATCCTCTGAAACAACCGCAGACAGCGCAGGAGCGGCCAAACGCCCCGCCGATATGTCGCCAGAGGACATACTGAAGTCGGCCCAGAAGCCCATTCACGCGATCCCGGTTTTTTGTGCGACTGATATTGAGGTCGTGAACGGCGCCAACATGGGCGATCCGCTGTCGTTTGCGGCCGAGCTAGATCTTGATGATTCCTATGAACTGCATCCCGGTGCCGTCACGAAACGCTTGTCGGTTGAGACCCGCGATGATGGCACGCTGGCCGTGGGTGCGGACAGCCAGGTTGGCACACCGGGAAGTGGTACGCTGCATCTGGACAGTTGCCTGACACTGATGGCCGTGACAGGCCAGACGACGGAGATGATCGTGCTGGTGGAAGTGGACAAGGCCGGCAATGCCACCAATGTATTCGGCCTGCCGCTTGCACATATGCAGCCCAAGACAAGCTATGTACTTGTGGGCATCGACCGCGAACGCGCGCGCCGCAAGTTTGCTGAAGTCGCGTGTGTTTCCTTTTCGCGCGGGACCCGGATCACCATGGCCTCAGGCGTGCAGAAGCCGATTGAAGAGCTGAGCGTCGGCGACAAGGTGCTGACCCGCGATGATGGCCCGCAGGCCATCCGCTGGATTGGGCACTCTACAGTGCGCGCCGTGGGTGATTTTGCGCCGATCCGGATCAAGGCGGGCACGCTGCACAATGAAAACGACCTGATCGTCAGTCCCGACCACCGCCTGTTCATCTATCAGCGGTTCGATGCTTTGGGTGCAGGCCGCAAAGAGGTGCTGGTACGTGCACGCCATCTGGTGAATGGAGACACGGTGCAGCGCCAGATGGGCGGTTTCGTTGAATATTACCAACTGCTGTTTGACCGCCATCACATCATTTTCGCAGAAGGCATTTCGGCGGAGACATTCCTTGTCGATTCCCGGACACGCGATGCTTTGCCGCGCGAACTGAAGGAGTCTCTGTCCAAGAACCTCCCCGTGCATCAGGGAAGTCGCCATTTGGATTATGAAGTCAATGAGGCGCTGCTGGATCACCCCGACGCGGCAGAAATCCTGCGGCGCGCTTCGTCCCGGTAAGGCCGGCTGGCCAATCCACGTGGCGTGCTCGCATGCCGGGGGTCACCCTTTTGCGCACTCCACGCATTGGCGCGCAGATGGGTCCAGCTTCAACCTGCCCGTCGCGATTTCTTCCCCACAGTCTTCGCAATAGCCGTACTCGCCTTCTTCCATGCGTGTCAGTGCCGTCACAAGGCGGGACCGTTCAGCCTGCCTGCGCGCGCTTGTGGCCTTGGCCATGGCCTGGTTTTGCAGGGCGTCCATACGGCTCAGCCGGCCCACCGCCTGCTGATCCAGCTCGACCGTGGCCTGTCCAGACTGACCCAGATGATCTTCGGCGTCCAGTTCTTCAAGCCGCTTCTGGATCAGGGAGCGAAAAGTGTTTAGGTCAGGGTCATTCACATTCGTGATCCATGTCATAACGGCTTTGCGTTTTAAATCGGGCACCTATCTGGTATAGGGTGGCCTACACGGCAGGAGACTACCATGGCGCAGTCGCGTACAAAACTCACCGAAGTCGATCCCGTATGGGAGCAAATCAAGCGCGAGGCGCAGGAGACATTGGCCGATGAACCGCTATTGGGCGGTGTTGTGCATTCATCCATCCTGCACCACCGGTCGCTGGAATCGGCACTGGCTTATCGCGTGTCCATGAAACTGACATCAAATGAGTTGTCAGAACAGATCCTGCGCGAAATTTGCGATATGGCGTACCGTGAAGACCCTGATGTGGGGATTTCATCGCGGGCTGACATTGTTGCGGTTTATGATCGTGACCCGGCCTGCGACCGTTACATCCTGCCGCTTCTTTATTTCAAAGGCTTTCAGGCGATACAGGCCTATCGCGTGGGCCATTGGCTTTGGCAGAACGGGCGCCGTGATATGGCGCGGTTCCTGCAAATGCGGTCGTCCGAGGTGTTCGGCGTGGATATTCATCCAGCCGCGCGCATTGGCAAAGGGATCATGATTGATCATGCCCATTCCATTGTGATCGGGGAAACAGCCGTGGTGGGCGACAATGTCTCCATGCTGCATTCCGTGACACTGGGCGGGACCGGCAAGGAAGAAGAAGACCGCCATCCCAAGATTGGCGATGGCGTTCTGATCGGGGCAGGGGCCAAGGTGCTCGGCAATATCAAGGTCGGCTCCTGCAGTCGGGTCGCTGCGGGTTCCGTGGTTTTGCAGGAAGTGCCACCGTGCAAGACCGTTGCAGGCGTGCCGGCCCGTATCGTTGGCGAGGCCGGTTGCGATCACCCCTCTGTCGCGATGGACCAGCTTCTGGGCGTTCGCTAACCGCCCGTCCTGTTAGAAAGGGGCATCAAGCGCCCCTTTGCAAATCGTTGTCACGGATCAATCCAGAAATCGGTTGAACCCGATACGTCGGGTCGATGTATCGTCCGACGTGCTAACCCTGACTGTTGTCGTGCTGGCCCGCGTTGTTGTTGAACTGGCACGCGTTGTCGTCGTGTTTGAATACGTGGGTGGTGTAACGCCTGACTGCAAACCGCTTTGCGTGCCGACCGTGCGGAAGCTGCGACCCTCTGCGCGTGCGCGTTTATAGGCAAAGACCTGTTCGCGGTCGGTCCAGTCGTATCGCGTATCATTCGCGGCGATCTCCCAAAAGAGTGTCCCGCCGAGCCGCCACGGATCAAGCACAATGGCACGGTACATCGGATCGCCGCGACGCCCCAACATCGTTGTGGAGTGTTCCAGGCGGAGGTTGTTGTGGTTGGCAATAGCGCGGTGGATTTGCAAAGTCTGGAAGCGCTCGCGCATCAGGCGCGCGTCAATGTCATGCGCCCAGTGCCAGCACAGACCCCTTGGCGCGAGGCCCATATTCACCTTCGCGTTGTGCGCCAGTGGGGACCCTGTGATCTGATATTCGATCTTCAGCTGATCCACATAGGTGTAAACCACCCAAGCGGCGCGCGCCGCCTCACGCGGGCTGACATCCGGCCCGAGACTGATGAAGGCCTGTGTCAATTCTTCGATCTCTTTGGACCAGCGTTGCGCTGAAGCATTGTAAAATGCCTGATCAAACCGCACAGGCCGCGGTGTCGCTGTGGTGGCCTGTGTCGAAATGCGCGGATTTGTCTTTGCCAATCCGGTGGACCGCTCGGCCAAAGCCGCGGTCGGCGCCATAGCGGCGGCCATCATTCCAAGTGTTAATGCACGACGTGAAATCATCGACATACTCCCCAGTACTGCTCCGCAACAAGGTAAATGATCGATATCGTGTGAGTCGATTGCTGCAGTGCAAAAATGCAGGGATCGTGGCCTGCGCACATCAGTTTTGGCGTCACATCTTCGTGAAAAAAGGACTTACGCCAACATGGCCATGGGATTCTCAAGGTTATCCACAATGTGGTTTAGAAATTCAGCACCCAAGGCGCCGTCAATGACCCTATGATCGACGGACATGGTGACCGACATCACGGTCGCAACGGTCAATTCGCCATCTGCGCCCACCACGGGCGTCTTCACCCCGGCACCCACGGCGAGAATGCCGCCATGGGGCGGATTGATCACCGCGTCGAAGTTATCGATGCCGAACATGCCGAGGTTGGAAATGGCGAAGCTGCCGCCCTGGTATTCATGCGGCGCAAGTTTGCGGTCACGCGCGCGCGCGGCCAGATCCTTCATCTCGGTTGAGAGCGTCGACAGTGACTTCGCGTCTGCGTCGCGCAAAACAGGCGTGAAGAGCCCTCCCTCAATGGCAACCGCGACAGCCACGTCAGAGGGTTTCAGTTTGAGCACCCGGTCACCTGCCCAGACGGCGTTGCAGTCTGGCACGGCTTGCAGAGCGTTTGCGCACGCCTTGATGATGAAGTCATTGACGCTGAGCTTGACACCACGCGTTTCCAGTTGTGCATTGATTTCGCTACGAAATTTGAGCAGCGCGTCGAGCTTGATGTCACGGCGCAGGTAGAAATGCGGGATGGTTTGCTTGGCTTCCGTGAGCCGCGCGGCAATCGTCTTGCGCATCCCGTCGAGAGACACCTCTTCGAATTCGCGATCCTGATACATGGCCAAGACGGTATCTGTGGAAGGTCCGCTTGCCGCTGGTGCGGCGCGCTCTGACGGGGCTTTGGCTGCCTGGGGCGCGGCTTCGCCGCGAGCTTGCGGGCGCATCTCGGCGGATTCCACGTCAGCTTTCACGATGCGGCCATGGGGGCCGGAGCCTGTGATCTGGGTCAGATCGAGGCCCTTTTGCGCGGCAATGCGGCGGGCGAGAGGGGAGGCGAAGACGCGGGCTTCGCCGCTTTTTGGTGCTGGGGGTGCCGTTGGCGCCGCTTGCGCGGCGGGGGTATCGGCGGCCGCTGGCGCGGCGGGTTCTGGTGGCGCGGCTGGCGCCGCGCTGACGGTCGATACGTCGTCGGCGCTTTCTCCTTCTTCCAGCAGAATGGCGATGGGGGTGTTCACCTTCACGGCCTCGGTGCCTTCGGCGACGAGGATCTTGCCGATCACCCCTTCGTCGACGGCTTCGAATTCCATCGTGGCCTTGTCGGTTTCAATTTCAGCGAGCAGATCACCGGAGGCCACTTCGTCGCCTTCCTTGACCAGCCATTTGGCGAGCGTGCCTTCCTCCATCGTCGGAGACAGGGCGGGCATGAGAATTTCGATGGCCATCTTGCTGTCTCCTTACCGGTAGGTCACTTGGTGGACGGCCTCGAGCACCTCTTTGGTGGAGGTGAGAGCCAGTTTTTCGAGATTGGCGGCATAGGGCATGGGGACATCCTTGCCGGTGCAGTTGATGACGGGCGCGTCGAGGTAGTCAAACGCGCGCTCCATCAGTGTCGCGGAGATATGGTTGCCGATGGACGCCACGGGCCAGCCTTCTTCCACCGTCACGCAGCGGTTGGTTTTCATGACCGAGCTGATCACCGTGTCATAGTCGATCGGGCGCAGGGTGCGCAGATCGATCACCTCAGCGGAAATACCATCGGCGGCCAGCGCTTCGGCCGCTTCCAGCGCATAGGTCATGCCGATCCCGAAACTGACGATTGTTACGTCTGTGCCTTCGCGGGCCACGCGGGCCTTGCCGAAGGGGATGGAAAAATCGTCCAGCACGGGCACCTCGAAGGATTTGCCATAGAGGATTTCGTTTTCCAGAAAGATAACCGGGTTGGGATCGCGGATCGCAGTTTTCAGCAAGCCCTTGGCGTCAGCCGCCGAATAGGGCTGCACCACCTTGAGACCGGGCACATGGGCGTACCATGCAGCGTAGTCCTGCGAATGCTGTGCAGCTACGCGGGCGGCGGCGCCGTTGGGGCCGCGGAACACGATGGGCGATCCCATCTGCCCCCCGGACATGTAAAGCGTCTTGGCGGCAGAGTTGATAATTTGATCAATGGCTTGCATGGCAAAGTTAAAAGTCATGAATTCGACAATGGGCTTTAGCCCGCCCCAGGCGGCACCCACGCCGATACCGGCAAACCCGTGTTCCGTGATGGGTGTGTCCACGACGCGCTTTGCGCCAAATTCATCCAGCAGGCCTTGGGTGATCTTGTAGGCGCCTTGGTATTCAGCGACCTCTTCTCCCATGATGAAGACCGTATCGTCGCGGCGCATTTCTTCGGCCATGGCAGAGTTCAATGCCTCGCGCACGGTCATGGATTTCATCTCTGTGCCCTCGGGCCAATCGGGGCTGGCGTCGGGCACGGGCGCTTCGGGCGCTGCGGCGGCTGGGACGGAGGCGTGTTCTTCCTTTGGGGCTGGCGCAGGTTCGGGCGTGTCGGCGGGTGCCGAAGACGCGGTGATGTCATCCGCGCTTTCGCCTTCTTCCAGCAGCACTGCGATCGGGGTGTTCACCTTCACGGCCTCTGTACCCTCGGCGACGAGGATCTTGCCGATCACCCCTTCGTCGACAGCCTCGAATTCCATCGTGGCCTTGTCGGTTTCAATTTCGGCCATGATGTCGCCGGAAGAGACGGTGTCGCCCTCCTTGACCAACCATTTGGCGAGCGTGCCTTCTTCCATGGTGGGCGAAAGGGCGGGCATGAGAATATCAATGGACATGTGTGTTTCTCCTCAAACCACTTATTCGACCTGGGCCGCTTGTTTCATTTCCGTGGCGTAAATATCCGTCCACAGCTCTTCCAAGGCGGGTTCGGGGCTTTCCTTGGCAAAATCGGCTGCGGCATTGACAGTTGCCTTGATTTCCTTGTCGATGGCCTTGAGGTCTTCCTCGGTGGCGTGTTTGCCGGCCAAAAGCAGATCGCGGACATGTTCAATGCAGTCTTTTTCCTCGCGAACTTTCTGCACCTCCTCCCGCGTGCGATACTTGGCGGGGTCAGACATGGAATGGCCGCGGTAGCGATAGGTTTTGACCTCAAGGATGTACGGGCCTTTGCCGGACCGGCAATGCGCGACCGCCTTTTGGCCTGCTTCCTTCACTGCCAGCACATCCATGCCGTCCACAGCCTCACCCGGAATGCCGAAGGCGGCGCCGCGCGTATAGATATCCGGGGTGGATGTGGACCGGGCCATGGATGTTCCCATGGCATATTGGTTGTTTTCGATGACGAAGATCACCGGCAGGTGCCAGAGCGCGGCCATGTTGAACGTCTCATAAACCTGGCCCTGGTTGGCCGCGCCATCGCCGAAATAGGTGAAGGTGACGCGACTATTGTCCAGATACTTGTCCGCAAAAGCGAGACCAGCGCCGAGTGGAACGTTCGCGCCGACGATCCCGTGGCCGCCGTAGAAATGCTTTTCGGTACTGAACATGTGCATGGAGCCGCCCTTACCGCGCGACAAACCGCCTTCGCGTCCGGTGAGTTCGGCCATCACGCCACCGGGCTCCATCCCGCAGGCCAGCATGTGACCGTGATCGCGGTAGGTGGTGATGCGTTTGTCGCCGTCTTCAGCGGCGGCCTCAAGGCCAACGACGACCGCCTCTTGTCCGATATAGAGATGGCAGAACCCGCCGATCAGGCCCATGCCATAGAGCTGGCCGGCCTTTTCTTCGAATCGGCGGATGAGCAGCATGTCGCGGTAGTAGGCGGTCAGTTCCTCTGCCGAAACATTTGGTTTTGCGGCCTTTTTCTTCGTCGCCATCGCGCGGGCTCCTCCCGGAAACAATATAGTTTAACGTTAAACTATACCTTAGCACGATTTGTACCAGCATGGCGAGAAGGTTTTTCAGCCCAAACAAAACAGCGGTTGCGTGATGCCCGCGCGTACCCTGTGTTTTGCGACTGTCAGAAAGCGTCAGCGGATGACGATTTCATCCGCGCGGATCATGCCGAGCACGTCGCGCGCCTGCTGGTCAAGGAGATCGAGATCGAGATAGTCATCAGACAGGCGCGCAGTCAGGTTCTCCATCTCACCCACCTGCGCCTGCAACGCCGCAAGGCGTGCGGCCAGTTCGCGTTCCTGTGCTTCAATCTCTGCGCGGCGGAAAAGACCATAATCCCCTTGCACGGCGGCAAAGGTAAAATACCCCCCGATCAGGAAGGCGATCACCACAAAGATCGCTGCGCCGAAACCGGGGCGTCTGGAATGAGTCATCTGCGTTATCTGCCTCTTTTGCCGTCTCTTTTCGGACGGTCGCGCATAGAATGGCACAGGTGATTCGTTTTGTGAATCCCCCTTTTGCAGAGTTTTCCATTTAAGTTATCCCTTGTGGGCCGAACCCCGAGGAGCGCCCCATGCCACATCTGCCGCCACGGTCCGATTTGACCACCCATGAGGTGACCAATCAGCCAAACCCCCGTGGTGACATCGATCTGTGGTCTGATGACCCGGCGCTGAATGCCCACGGCGCGCTTTCGGATGTCGATGAAGGGCATCTGGCGGGCTACGGATTGACGCTTGGTTCTGAGGAGATGCGCGCGGCGGCGCGGGCGGTGAATCGGCAGGTTCCGGAGCTTGTGCAATATGATGCAGGCGGGCGTCGGATGGACGAGGTGCGGGTGCATCCCTCCTACAATCAGTTTCTGCAAACCGGTCTCGGGTCTGGCTATGCCGCCTTGCCGTGGGAGGGAAAGCCCGGGGGCCATGCGACCCATGCTGCGATGGTCTACCTCGCCAGCCAAGTGGAACCCGGGCATTGCTGCCCGATGACCATGACCTACGCCGCTGTGCCTGCGCTGCAAGCCAACCCGACGCTTTTCGGGACATGGGTGCCGAAACTGACCGCGCGGATCTATGACGGGCGGGCACAACCACTCAGCCTGAAAACCGGAGCGACCATGGGCATGGCGATGACCGAAAAGCAGGGGGGATCGGATGTGCGCGCCAACACCACGCGGGCCGAAAAATCCGCGGACGGGTACCGGCTGCATGGCCACAAGTGGTTTTGTTCTGCGCCCATGTCGGACGGCTTTCTGACACTGGCGCAAGCCCCCGGCGGGCTGACTTGCTTTCTGGTACCACGCTGGTTGGAAGATGGGCGCAACGGCATCCGTATCGAGCGGCTGAAGGACAAGTTGGGTAACCGGTCCAATGCTTCGTCCGAGATCGAGTTTCATGGTGCCTTTGCCCATGCGGTGAGCGAAGAAGGGCAGGGCGTGCGCACAATCATCGAGATGGTCCATCACACGCGGCTGGACACCGCCATGGCCCCGGCAGGCCTGATGCGGTCGGCGCTGCGCGAGGCATGGTACTGGGCACGGAACCGGCAGGTCTTTGGCAAGGGCCTTGCCGATCAGCCGTTGATGCAAGCGGTGCTGGCTGATCTGGCACTCGATTGGGAAGGGGCGCTGGCGCTTGGGCTTCGGGTGGCGCGCAGTTTTGACAGCCGTACGGCGGAAGAGACAGCGTTTGCGCGCATCGGTGTGGCGCTGGCCAAATACCTCAGCAACAAGCTCTGCCCCGGCGTGGTGGTGGAGGCAATGGAGTGCCTTGGCGGCATGGGATATGTAGAGGATACGGTCCTGCCACTGCTCTATCGCGAGGCACCGCTCAACAGCATCTGGGAAGGGTCGGGCAATGTGATCTGCCTTGATATCCTGCGCACGCTGCGCGCGGCCCCGGAAGCGGGCGAGGTGCTGGCGGCAGAGTTCAACAAAGTAGCGGGGCAGGATGCAGGGTTTGATTCCGCCTTGGCCGCGCATGTATCCCGATTTCCAAGCCTCCCAGAAGAGGATGAGGCGCGGTGGTTCGTGGAAAGCCTCGCGACGTTGTTAACGGGCGCGGTGTTGCTACAACAGGCCCCGTCGGCGGTGTCTGAGGCTTATGTGTCCACGCGCCTGCAAGGAAACCGTGGACGCATGGCAGGTGCCATCGGCCATGTGGACCGAGCCGCAATCCTGGCGCGGCTCGGGTCCTGAGACCGCGTTACGCCGGCAGGTGGATGTTGAACGCTTTGCGCAGGCGTTTGTCCAATTCAGGATCAAACCGCGCGGCGGACCGCGTGGCGAGGATCTCCTCCTTGCGGGCAATCGCCGTTTTGTTCAGATCCGGCTTGCCCTTTTCGGCCCATTCCTTGGGCGACATCCTTTCCCCGGTTGTCGGGTAGACATAGTCGCTTTCCATCCGGGCCAGCGTCTGATCGGTGCCCAGATAGTGACCGGGCCCGCCAAGACAAACCTCTTTCACCTGATCAATGGCGAGTGTTTCATCGTTTACCTCAATGCCCCGTACGCAGCGTTGGGCATGGCCGATCAGGTCATCGCCGAGAATGAGGCTTTCATGGCAGAACCCCAGAAGCGAGGCATGCATACCCGCCGCTTCATAGACCATGTTGAGCCCCGATAGACCCGCCATGACGTTGGAACACATCTGTTCCCAGCCCGCTTGCATGTCGGGCAGCTTGGCATCGGTGATGCCGCCCACCGCACCTCCGGGCAAGTCATAGAACCGATGCATCTGAGCGCACCCGGCGCTCAGCAGCGCCTGTTCCCCCGACCCACCTGTCATTGCACCGGTGCGCAGGTCCAGGCCGAAAGGCCAGGTGCCGAAGATCGCCGGGTGACCCGGGGCGACCGCGTTGACATAGACCAGTCCGCCAAGACATTCGGCACAGGCTTGAGCGATCGCGCCTGCAATGGTCGACGGCGTCGTCGCCCCGGCCATGCCCGCCGACAACAGAAGCACAGGCATGCCGCCCTTGATGCATTTTTCCATCACTTCGCAGGACTCGGTCGCGAATTTCATGGGTGGGACGACGAAGCAGTTGGAATTGCTCATGAAGGGGCGGGCGCGAAACGCCTCTTCGCTGCCCGCGATCATGTAGAGCATCCTGAGCGCGTCATCGACAAAGTCAGGGTCTGAAAACGACGTGCCGATATGTTTGGTCGTGCCCGCGCTGCATGCATAAATCGTGTTGAGATCCATTTCCCGATTGTCGAGAACATCGCGCGCCACCATGGGACGTTGGCAGAAGTGGATATTGTCCAGCACGTCCACGATCCGGGAGGCATCATGGAGGTCCTGCAACGTGCTGTCGCGGTAATCGCGTCCGTCCACGTCAACCATGTTTACGGCTGCGCCTGCAGTGCCATAATGCACCCGGTTGCCAGAGAGATCGAGATCCGTTTTTCCATCTCGGCTGGGCAGGACGACGGAGCGGTTGGCCATCTTGAGAGCATCTTCGACGACGGCGCGGGGGATGCGGATGCGACCGTCATCGCCCAAGGCAGCGCCCGCACCAACCAGATAATCAACGCCCGATGGCGGCGCATCGGCAAGGCCGACCTCCTCCAAAAGCGTCAAGGCGGTCTCGTGGATGCGCCGGATGTCCTCTTCAGAGAGAATGTTCAACGCTGTGGATTGCATACCGGGGCGGATGGAGCGCATGGCCTCTGGCGTGGGCGCGGCACGGCTTGCGCGACGGGCAGCGCGTCCTCCGGAGCGGCGGGTCATAGGTTTGTTCATGTGGGGTGTCCTTACTGTGAAATTGGGGTTTCAAACGTATCGAAACCCTTCACGGACGCCCTCGCGCCGCACGACCGCGCACAGCGCCGATCGTGTAAATGACCAATGCGATCTTGCATGTGGCTGACATCGCATCCTCCCTGTTTCGGATTAAAGTATAAACGATTCGGGTTGTTTGGCTGTCTTAATCGCGACGCTGGCCTTGTAACGGCGACGCTCCGGGCTTTTTTTTGTCACCTCGATGCTGCATGGGAACACACGACATGGCTTGGAACGGGCCCGATCACGGGGACCCTGTCTGGCGAACCGGCACCAGTCTTGACCTTTGGAGATGCCTGCCGCTGGATCGAAGACCAGACCTGGCGGCCTGTCGGGGCATACGTCTAGGACGTCGCGCAGAGTCATGGTGAACGGCGCGTCACTCGGATGGCGTTCGATATGACGACCAAACATGGTGACCGCAGTCTGGCTGCGATGATGATGAAACGCGCAAAGTGAAAAAGGGGCGGCGTGCGGCCTGCAATCCCCCAAGATAGTTTTGCAAAAGTGAAATGGAGATCCGGGTCTTGAGGCTTCTTTTTGGCCAGAAATACTCAGGCGGTGAGTTCTGTCACCAGTTCGATGATCGACCCCATTGCCCCCACCAGCCGGTCATCATCTATTGTCAGGGCCACGCGCACATGCCCTGCCGCCGCCGCACCGAAACTCTCGCCTGGCATGACCGCGATATGATGTTCTTCCAGAAGGCGCATGGCGAAATCCTCACCGCTGAGCCCGGTGGCGCGCAGATCAAGCATCACGTACATCGCACCATCGGGCGGGATTACCCGGATGGCGTTAATACCCTCGATCATCTCCAGCATCAGGTCGCGGCGGCGCAGGAACGGGGCGCCAACCTCCGCCTCAAAATCGTCGCCCTTGTTCAGCGCGTAAAACGCGGCCTCCTGGATGAATCCGGCCACGCCATAGGTCGTGTGGGTGGACAGGTTTCCCAAATGCGCGATCGCCTCTTCGGATCCGATGATCCAGCCGATGCGACTGCCGGTCATGGCGTGACTTTTGGACATGGACCCGATGACAAGCGTGCGATCTGCCATGCCGGGCAGGGTGCGCGGGCTGATATGCGGGCCGTTCCAGACCTGCGTGTCATAGACCTCGTCGGAAATGAGCCACATGTCGTGGTCCTGCACCACGCGGGCGATGCCTTCCATCGTCTCTCTGGGGTAAACGACGCCCGTGGGGTTGTTGGGTGAATTGATCAACAGGCTCGCGGCACCGTCCCGCGCTTGTGCGGCGATGTCGTCCGCGTCGGGCAGAAACCCCCGTTCTGGACGCGCCGCCACCGGGACTGCTTCGGCACCCACCCCCCGGAGCGTACCGGGATAGGTGGCGTAATAAGGATCAATGTAGAGCGCGCGATCGCCTTCATCACAGGCACCGGCATGGGTGGCAAACAGCCCGGCCTGACCACCCGGCACCACCAACACATTGGCAGGCGTGGTCGGGACGCCGGTGCGGTCCGTGACGCGCTGGGCAATCGTTTCGCGCAGGTTCTTTTGCCCGTTAAGCGCGGGATACCCAACATGTCCTCCCAAGGCAGCGGTATGCATCGCATCCAGAATGCTGGCATCGGTTCCGATGTCATGCTCACCCACGGTCAGGTGTATGACGTCGTGCCCTGCCTCCGTCATCTCTTTTGCCTTGTAGTAGATATCCCAACCATCCGAGCCACCACCGGTCAGCCCGGTGATCCTGCGCGACATCTTCATGGCGCTCTCCATTCTGAAAGGGGGGCAGCAGTCTGCCGTTCGCGCCAGATGGCCCGCGCGCTAAGGTGAAGTCAACGGGATTTCCCGCTCTTGACCTGTCCGGGGTGCCTGTCTATGCCAGACCAATGATCGCCTGGACTTCATTCTCCTGTTGTCTTTCCTGCTGACATCGTCACGCGGGCAGTTCTGTTTTCCCTTGCATGAGCGACCTGCGCTTCCCTGATTTTCGCGCGTAAAGGCCCGCATCATGACTGACATTCATCTCCACAACACTGCCACCCGCCGCAAAGAGCTGTTTGAGCCGATCGACCCCAAAAACGTGCGGATGTATGTTTGCGGTCCGACCGTCTATGACCGCGCCCACCTGGGCAATGCGCGGCCCGTGGTCGTGTTCGATGTGCTCAACCGCCTGCTGCGGCATGTGTACGGGGCAGACCACGTGACCTATGCGCGCAATTTCACCGATGTGGATGACAAGATCAACGCCCGCGCGGCTGAGACAGGGCGAGACATTTCTCAGATCACGGCGGAAACAGCGCAGTGGTTTCTTGATGACATGGCAGCACTCGCTGCACTCGAACCCGATGAGATGCCCCGTGCCACCGCCTACATCCCGCAAATGGTGGCTATGATCGAAGACTTGATCGCGCTGGGCCATGCCTATGCGGCAGAGGGTCATGTGCTGTTTGCCGTGGACAGCTGGAGAGAGGGCTACGGCAAACTGTCGGGGCGGTCCGTCGATGACATGATCGCCGGCGCACGGGTCGAGGTGGCGCCCTACAAGCAAAACCCGATGGATTTCGTTTTGTGGAAGCCGTCTTCCGCCGATCTGCCAGGATGGGACAGCCCCTGGGGCCGGGGGCGGCCAGGCTGGCATATCGAATGCTCGGCCATGGCGCACGACCTGCTGGGTGAAAGTTTTGACATCCATGGTGGCGGCAACGATCTGATGTTTCCCCATCATGAAAACGAGATCGCCCAAAGCCGCTGCGCCCATCCCCGCGGGCAATTTGCGCGCTACTGGATGCACAATGAGATGTTGCAGGTCGAGGGAAAGAAAATGTCCAAATCCTTGGGCAATTTTTTCACCGTGCGCGATCTGCTGGATCAGGGCATTCCGGGGGAGGTATGCTTGTTTCAAACACCAAAACAACAGACGAAGCAAACAAGATGGCGATTTT
>CAYMEC010000030.1:0-40478 GCA_964389425.1 uncultured Roseovarius sp. | reverse complement strand
GGAGCATGAGTGGCCTTTCGGCGTAACCTACCGTGTGGGCGTAGACGGGATCAGCCTGTGGATGGTGATGCTGACGACCTTTCTGATGCCCCTTATCATTGCAGGCGCGTGGGCGCATGAAACGCGCACGAAAGGGTACATGATCGCGCTCTTGATGCTGGAAACGCTGATTTTGGGCGCCTTCCTGTCGTTTGACCTGATGTTCTTCTTCCTTTTTGCGGAGGCAGCGATCATCCCGCTTCTGGTGATCCTGGGCCTTTGGGGCGGTGACGGGGGCCGCGCGTCGGCGGTTAAACTGATCCTGTATGCAGTGCCCGGTGCCGTGGTGATGCTGATCGCGATGGTGGTGATGACCTTTGATGCGGGCACCACTGATATCGAGGCATTGAAGAGCCATCAATTCAGTGACGGGATATCACCCCTGTGGATGGCGCTTGCATTCCTGGCGAGTTTTGCGGTCAAGCTGCCGCTGTGGCCGCTGCATGTCTGGATCGCGGGGGTGCAGGCGCGCGTACCGATGGCGGCAGCCATTGTGCTGGCCGCGCTTCTGACCAAGATCGGGGCCTATGGGATCTTGCGTTTCGTGATCGCGATGTTCCCCGAGGGGGCCGCCCAACTGGCACCGGTTCTGATGTGGCTTTCGGTTGCCATGATCCTTTATGGCGCGATGGTGGCGCTTGTGGCCACTGATCTGGTGCGCCTGATTGCGTATGCGGGCATTGCGCATATGGGTTTTGTGCTGCTTGGGATGTCTTCGGCGACGCCGCAGGGCGTGGATGGCGCGATCTTCATGATGGTGAGCCACGGGATTGTCATGACTGCGCTGATGTCCGTTCTTGTGGCACTGAAGGATCGGACGGGCAGCACGGATATTGCAGCCTTCGGCGGGGTGGCCGGGCGCATGCCTGTATTGGCCTTTGGCGCGCTGATCTTCACGATGGCCGCTTTGGGCGTGCCAGCCACGTCGGGGTTTGTGGGGTTGTTTCTGATCATGATCGGTCTCTTTCAAACCCAACCTGTCATGGCGGCGCTGGCGTTGATTGGATTGGCGATCGTGGCCGCCGCGCTGCTGGGTGTGATCAAGCGGGTCATTTTCGGGCCTTTGATCAAACAGAGCCTGAAGGAGCTTGAGGACCTCGACCGCAGAGAACTGGGCAGTTTTGCGGTGCTGTTTGGGGTGGTTCTGTACCTCGGTCTTGTTCCAGGTGTGATCACGGAAAGCACGGGCGCAAGCGTCGATGCCTTGGTTCTGGGTTACCAGGATGCGTTTGAATAGTGGTTTGGAGCCATGGTTCTCGGTTCGACCGGGAGTATTTTGGAAAGATGAAGCAACTGACATGAGCCGGGAGATTTGGCCTGACGGCTACGGACGGCGCGTATTGGCGGAGGTGGACAGCACCAATGCCGAAGCTGCGCGTCTGTTGTCCGATTTGGCCGGCCCCACATGGATAATGGCCACCCGACAGACCGCGGCGCGCGGGCGGCGCGGGCGGGCCTGGGCGATGCCGGAGGGCAATTTCGCCGCCTCGCTGGTTCTGCGCGTGGATGAACGGGCCGAGCAGGTGGCGTTGAGGTCGTTTGTGACATCGCTGGCTCTGTTTGACGCGTTGGTGTCGGTCACCGGGCGGGTCGAGAGCTTTGCGCTCAAGTGGCCCAATGACGTGCTGTTGAATGGTGGAAAACTGGCCGGGATCTTGCTTGAAAGCGCAGGGATCGACGCGGGGACGGGCCATGTGATCATCGGGATTGGCGTGAACCTTTTGGCGGCTCCCGGCGCAGGCGACGTGGAAGACGGCGCGCTGAGACCTGTCTCGGTGCTGTCGGAAACGGGCCTTGACGTGGGTCAGGAGGCGTTTCTGGATCATCTGGCCGCGGCCTATGCCACGTGGGAGCATCAATTCGTGACCTTTGGTTTTACGCCTGTGAGGGAGGCGTGGCTTGCGCGCGCGGCGCGTCTGGGGGAAGTGATCACGGCGCGCACGGGCAAGACGGAGATCACGGGCACTTTCGAGACGGTGGACGAGCGTGGCCAACTTGTTCTAAAGACGCGCCAAGGGCGGCAGGCGATCCCGGCTGCTGACGTATTTTTCTGAAGAGCGGGCGCGAGATGCTTCTGGCCATCGATTGCGGCAATACCAATACGGTTTTTTCGATCTGGGACGGGTCGGATTTCCTGTGCACGCTGCGCACCTCCACCCATCACGCGCGCACCGCGGATGCCTATTTCACATGGTATTCGACGCTGGTGAAGCATTACGGGCTGGATGTGGAGATCACGGATGTGATTATTTCATCGACCGTGCCGCGCGTGGTGTTCAACCTGCGCGTTTTCGCGGATCGTTTCTTTGGCTGCCGTCCGTGGGTCGTCGGAAAACCGGATTGCGCGCTGCCGGTGGACCCGCGCGTGGATGAAGGCACGATCGTCGGCCCGGACCGGTTGGTGAATTCCGCAGGTGCGTTCGACCGGCATGGCGGCGACCTGATCGTCGTGGATTTTGGCACGGCCACGACCTTTGACGTGGTGGCAGAAGACGGCGCTTATGTGGGCGGTGTGATTGCGCCCGGCGTGAACCTGTCGCTGGAGGCGCTTGGGTCGGCCACCGCCGCACTGCCCCATGTGGATGTGACAAAGCCCCAGCAGGTGATCGGCAAGAACACGGTCGATTGCATGCAATCGGGGGTGTTCTGGGGCTATGTGGGCCTCGTGAATGAGATATGCGCGCGTATCAAGGGCGAACATGATCGCCCGATGCGCGTGATTGGAACTGGCGGGCTTGCGCCGCTTTTTGCGCAAGGAGACATGCTCTTCGATGAGATCGAAGACGATTTGACAATGCATGGGCTGACCGTGATTCACGCCCATAACGTGAAAGGCTAACGAGCAGATCATGAGCAATGAAAGAGTGGTGTACCTGCCCCTTGGCGGGGCGGGTGAGATTGGCATGAACGCCTATGTCTATGGCGTGGGCGCGCCGGACAAGGAGCGGTTCATTTTGGTGGATCTGGGCGTGGCGTTCCCGGATATGGACGGCACACCGGGGGTCGATCTGATTTTCCCCGATATATCGTGGCTGGAAGACCGCAAGGATCGGCTGGAGGCCGTATTCGTGACCCACGCTCACGAAGACCATGTGGGCGCGGTGGCGCATTACTATGACAGGCTTGGCGCGCCCATTTATGCCCGCGCCTTCACCGCCAATATCGCCCGCCGCAAGATGGAGGATCGCGGTCATCCGGAGCGCGCGGTGCAAACGGTGAGCCCTTGGCCAGAGACGGTGGAAGTGGGCCCCTTCAAGGTGGGTTTCGTGCCGATTTCCCACTCCATTCCGGAAAGTTCCGGGTTGGTCATCGATACCCCCGCAGGCCGCGTGGTGCATTCGGGGGATTTCAAGATCGATGTCGATCCCGTGGTGGGCGAACCGTTTGACGAAGAGGTCTGGAGCACGCTGGCGGAGCCTGGGGTTCTGGCGCTCATGTGCGATTCAACCAATGTGTTCAATGCCCATCCGGGTCGGTCGGAAGGCACGCTGGGGCCGGAGATCGAAAGCCTGATCGCGGGCGCCAAGGGCATGTTCGTGGCCACGACCTTTGCCTCCAACGTGGCGCGGGTGAAGACGCTGGCGGAGGCCGCTGACCGAGCGGGCCGGTCCGTGTGTCTGATGGGCCGCGCGATGCGGCGGATGATTGAGGCGTCTGTCGAGACGGGCGTATTGACCGGCTTTCCCAAGACCGTGACCATTGAGGACGCGCGCAGCATTCCACGCGACAACCTCGCGCTCATCGTGACGGGCAGTCAGGGCGAACGGCGGGCGGCCTCGGCCCAGCTGGCCAATGGCAAATACAACGGGATGGAGTTGAAATCGGGCGATCTGTTCCTGTTTTCATCAAAGACCATTCCGGGCAATGAACGCGGTGTGAACCGGATCATCAACCAGTTCAGCGAAATGGGCGTGGATGTGGTCGATGACAGTTCCGGCCGCTATCACGTGTCGGGGCACGCCAACCGGCCGGACTTGCAGCGATTGCATCAGATGGTGCGCCCCAAGATCGTGGTGCCGATGCATGGCGAACACCGTCACTTGCGCGAACATGTGAAACTGGCCAAACAAGGGCAGTTTGACGCGGTTCTGGCGCCCAACGGGACGATGATCGAACTGACGGATGCGGGCGCAACCGTGGCCGAATACGTAGAGACCGGGCGTGTGTATCTCGATGGCCATGTACAGGTCGGTGCGATGGACGGTATCGTGCGGGACCGTATCCGCATGGCACTCAATGGTCATGTGATGGTGAACCTGATCCTCGATGAGGATGACGAACCGCTGGGGGAACCCTGGTGCGAAATCATGGGCCTGGCGGAGACGGGCAGCAGCCGGGCGCCGCTGGTGGATGTGCTGGAAGAAGATCTGAGCCAATTCATCGGGCGCGCGGGTGACAAGACGCTGACCGATGACGACAAGATCGAGGAAGGCATGCGCCGCGTCGTGCGGCAGACGGCAATGGCGGAGATCGGTAAAAAGCCCGAAGTGACGGTGATTGTCAGCCGGTTGAGCTGAGCGCAAACCGCGTCACGGGTGGCATTTTCGCATGCGAAAATGCCACCGGCGTTGGCGTAAAAGTTTTCCTAAAACTTTTGTCCTTTAGCAGGAGCGTGTGCGATACCCGCCGCTTCCGTCGGCATAGGCGCATTGGCTGCGGGCGCGGTTCGTGGCGATCAGCGTGCCCGCCGCGGCACCGGCCAGCGTACTGACGGCGACCCAGCCATCGCCAAAGCCCAAAAGTGTTCCTGCGATAAAACCGGAGCCCGCTCCGATGGCAGCGCCGCCCAATTGTTGCTGTTCTGTCTCGCTCAGGCATCCTGCCAGAGCGATGGGAAGGGCGAGGAGGGTGGGTTTGATAAGATGCCCTTTGTCTTTCGTGAGCATGGGTCTGCCTTTCTGCGTTTCCTGTCCTGGCAGGGTAAGCAGAGGGCGAGAAAGCTGGAATAGGCGGCGGATTGCTGGGCGAAAGCTCGCCACTTGTTGCGGGTCAGTTGGGCAGATCTTCGCCAGTGGATTGCCCTGGCAACGGGTTTCCCGGGGCAATCAGTGTCTCCGAAACCGGCGCCGGATCGTCCTGTGAGGCGTCCATCCGCATTTCGCGGATGCCGATATAAACCCCGCTCAGGATCACGAGGATCATGCCGATGACCGTGTTGAGAGGTGGCAGTTCGGCCCAGATGACCCAAGCGAGGGCCGTCGCAATGGGCAGGTAGCTGTAGTCAAACAGTGAGATCTTGGAGGGTTCGGCGATCTGATAGGCGCGAGACAGCAGCACGTATCCTGTAAGGCCCGAGATGCCGAGGCCCAGAAGGCCCACAACATGGGAGAGCGGCACGGCGGGAAAGTGCCATTGCATGTGGGAGAATTCCGGCGTGAAGGTGAAGATCTGATTGAGCCCAAAGCCCATCAGCATCACGATCGGGCCCGACCAGACCAGGGTGTAAAGCCCAACGGTAAGGCTGGATTCCCGGTCGCCAATCCGGCGCGCCAAGATCTGGGACGCAGCATAGAGCACGGCAGACACAAGCGGCAGGAGAGAGATCCAGCTGAAGAGTCCGCTGGTCGGGTTGATGGCGATCAAAACACCCAGGAAGCCCACGATCAGTGCGCCGATGCGATGAGGGCCGATGCGTTCGCCCAGGAACACCACGGCCATCAGCGCGATGATCAGCGGGGCGGAGAAAAAGATGGTGGTGGCTTCTGCGAGCCCCATGAAGGGGAAAGCCATGTAGAAGATCGAAAAGCCCACCGCGAAAAGACCGCCACGCAGGGCATGAAGGCGCAGAAGACGGGTACGCAGCAGCGCTGGTCCACCGATCAGGAGGATGAGCGGGGTCAGGAACACCACTGCCATGCAGGAGCGCATGAAGAGCAGGCCCCAGATGGAATAAGAGGGCAGGTAGTCTTTCATCAACGCGTCTTGCACGGCGAAAAAGCACATGCCGATGACGACACAGGCAATGCCAGAAAGCGTGCGAGACGGCGCGCGCGTGGGGGCGGCTGTGATGGACATGAGGCGCAGAATATCGCGGCCTGACGCGCGCTGTCTTGTTTGTTTGCGACTGCCGTTTTGGCCGAGACATGTCGCAATTGGGCGCTCGTCGCTCCCTTCGGTCGCGTCTCGCTTGCGGCTGCCGGTGGCGGCGCTGCGCGCCGTATGACAAGGGGGCCTCGCTGCGCTCGGCCCCCTTTTTTTGGGTCAGTCGCGGTTCATGCGGTTTTCAATAAGGTCGTCCACCACGGCGGGTTCGGCGAGGGTGGAGGTGTCTCCGAGCGCGCCGTAGTCGTTTTCCGCGATCTTGCGCAGGATGCGGCGCATGATCTTCCCCGACCGGGTTTTGGGCAGGCCGGGCGCCCACTGGATCAGATCGGGTGACGCGATGGGGCCGATTTCCTGACGGACCCAGTTGCGCAACTCCGTGCGCAACTCATCGGTGTATTCCTCGCCCGACATGAGGGTCACGTAGCAATAGATGCCTTGCCCCTTGATGTCATGGGGATAGCCGACAACGGCGGCTTCGGACACTTTCGAATGGGCCACAAGCGCGCTTTCCACCTCGGCGGTGCCCATGCGGTGGCCGGAAACGTTGATCACGTCATCGACGCGGCCGGTGATCCAATAGTCGCCATCCTCATCGCGGCGGCACCCGTCGCCGGTGAAGTAATAGCCTTTGTAATCCGAGAAATACGTCTTTTCGAACCGTTCGTGATCGCCCCAGACGGTGCGCATTTGCCCCGGCCAGCTGTCCCGGATGCAGAGCACGCCTTCGACGCCGTTGCCTTCGATGATCTCGCCGGATGCGGGCTCCAGCACGATGGGTTCCACGCCAAAGAAGGGCTTCATGGCAGAACCCGGTTTCGTGGCATGGGCGCCGGGCAGGGGGGTCATCAGATGCCCGCCAGTTTCGGTCTGCCACCAGGTGTCCACGATGGGGCAGCGACCGCCGCCGACAACGTCATTGTACCAATTCCACGCTTCGGGATTGATGGGTTCGCCAACGGTGCCAAGGATCTTGAGCGAACTCAGGTCGCATTTTTCAACGAATGAATTGCCCTGGCCCATCAGGGCCCGGATCGCGGTCGGGGCAGTGTAGAACTGGTTCACCTTGTGCTTTTCGCAGACCTGCCAGAAGCGGGACGCGTCCGGGTAAGTCGGCACGCCTTCGAACATCAAGGTCGTCGCGCCATTGGCGAGCGGCCCGTAGACGATGTAGCTGTGCCCCGTGACCCAACCCACATCCGCCGTACACCAGTAGATATCGCCGTCGTGGTAGTCGAACACCAGTTCATGAGTCATGGCCGCAAAGACCAGATACCCGCCGGTGGTGTGCACCACCCCTTTGGGCGCGCCGGTAGAGCCGGACGTGTAGAGAATGAACAGCGGGTCTTCGGCGCCCATCTCTTCGGGCGGGCAATCATCGCCCACTTTCTCGGCTTCTTCATGAAGCCAGAAGTCCAGTCCGTTGCGCCAGGCGATCTGGTCGCCCGTGCGCTTGACGACAAGGCACTTCACCTCGTCAAAGTCATTCAGCAGGGCCTGGTTCACGTTGTCTTTCAGCTTCGTCGCGCGACCTCCGCGCGGGGCCGTGTCGGCCGTGATGACCAGTTTCGCGTCGCAGCCATTCACCCGCGCGCCAAGCGCATCGGGCGAAAATCCGGCGAAGACGATGGAGTGGATAGCCCCGATCCGCGTGCACGCCAGCATGGCATAGGCCGCTTCCGGGATCATCGGAAGATACAGCACCACGCGGTCGCCCTTGCCCACGCCGAGGCTCTTGAGAACATTGGCCATTTTGCAGGTCTGGGCGTGCAGTTCCTTGTAGGAGATATGCTGTGCGGGTTCATTGGGGTCGTCTGGTTCCCAAATAATGGCCGTCTGGTCGCCCCGCGTGGCCAGATGACGGTCAATACAATTGGCAGAGACGTTCAGGGTGCCGTCTTCGAACCAGTTGATCGAGACATTGCCGAAGTCGAAATTGACATCCTTGACCTTGGTGAACGGCTTCATCCAGTCGAGGCGCTTGGCTTGTTCTGCCCAGAAGGCATCGGGATCTGCCACGGATGCGGCGTACATTTCATCATACTGCGCCTCTGAAATCAGGGCGTTATCGGTGATGGATTTGGAGGGGGCGTGTGTGTCAGGCATAAGTCGTCTGTCCCGTTTTGTCTTGTATTGGTCCCGCGGGCCCCGAGCACCACAGGAATGTCGGCCCGCAGGAAGGGTTGGCCCTAGATGGCCAGGTATTCGGCGCGCAGTTCCTCGTTCTGCAGGACCTCTTCGGCAGAGCCGTCAAAGACGATGCTGCCTGTGTCCAGAATCACGGCCCGGTCGGCCAGTTCCAGCGCGCGGATGGCGTTCTGTTCCACGATGACCGTGGTGATGCCCTGTTCCTTGATCACGTTGAGGGTCTTTTCGATCTCATCCACGATCACGGGGGCCAGCCCCTCATAGGGTTCATCCAGTAGAAGTACCTTGATGTCGCGAGCCAATGCGCGGGCCACGGCCAGCATCTGCTGTTCGCCGCCAGAGAGCGTCACGCCTTCTTGCTTGCGGCGTTCGGCCAGTCGTGGGAACAGCTCATAAAGACGGTCGAGAGACCAGCCCACGGGCGGTGCGATCTGGGCCAGTTGCAGGTTTTCCTCTACTGTCAGGCCGGGGATGATGGCGCGGTCTTCCTGCACGAGGCCGATTCCGGCCTGAGAGGCCTGATAGCTGGACATCTTGTGCAAGGGTTGGTGATCAAGCCAGATCTCCCCATGGTTCACCTGGGGGCTGTCCATCCGCGCAATGGAGCGCAGCGTGGTGGTTTTGCCAGCCCCGTTGCGGCCCAGCAGGGCGAGGATTTCGCCTTCGTGCACGTTGAAGGAAATGCCCTGCACGATATAGCTTTCGCCATAATAGCTTTGCATATCCCAGACAGACAGGAAGGCGGGGGCGGTTTCGGCGTAGTTCTTGCCTTTTGAGAAGTCGGGTTTGACGTTCATGGTTACGCTCCCTTAAACGCTTTCGCCCAGATACGCTTCGCGCACCTTGGGGTGGCCCTTGATATTGTCGGGCGTGTCTTCGACCAGCGGTGTCCCTTGCGCCAGAACGGTGATGCGTTCCGCCAAAGAAAAGACCACATGCATATCGTGTTCGATGATGGCGATGGTGATGTCGCGTTCATCCTTGATCTGCTTGAGAAGGTCGATCGTGTTGTTGGTGTCGGCGCGTGCCATGCCCGCTGTGGGTTCGTCCAGCAGCAGCAAGCGCGGGTTTTGCGACAGGCACATGCCAATCTCCAACCGCCGTTTATCACCGCGGGACATGGCACCTGCGTGCATGTTGCGCTTGTCGAGCATGCCCAGCGAGTCCAGCATTTCTTCGGCGGTCGTGATCACGTCCTGTTCATTATCCGCGTGCCCAATCGCATGCATCCGGAAGGCGCCATCACGGGCTGCAAATATCGGGATCATCATGTTTTCCATGACGGTGAGATCAGTGAAGATCTCGGGCGTTTGGAACACACGGGAGATGCCCATCTGGTTGATCTCAAAGGGTTTGCGCCCCAGCACGGACTGCCCATCAAAGCTGACTGAACCAGTGTCCGGGATCAGCTTGCCGATCAGGCAGTTGAGCAGGGTGGACTTGCCCGCGCCGTTCGGCCCGATGATGGCATGCACCGTTTGCTCGGCCACGGAGAGGTTCACATCACCCAGGGCCTGCAACCCGCCGAAGCGCTTGTTGACGTTCTTGACTTCAAGAATTCCCATCTGTCTCGCTCCTTATTCGGCTGGGGTGGATGAGGGGGCATCGGCTTCTTTGCCTTTGCCGCGACCGAAGATACGTGCCAGACGCTGGCCTCCTTCGACCAGACCACCCGGCAGGAAGATCACGACGGCCATGAAGATGATGCCGAGTGTGAGGTGCCAGCCCTTGCCCACGAAGGGGTAAACGATGGTCACAAGGAAATCTGTCAGCCCATCGGGCAGGAAGGCGAACCATTCATAGAGGATGTCCTTGTTGATCTTGGACAGGATGTTTTCCATGTACTTGATCGCGCCAGCACCCAGTACCGGACCAATCAGCGTGCCGGCACCGCCGAGGATCGTCATCAGAACGACCTCACCCGAGGCTGTCCAGAACATCCGTTCAGGGCCCACCTGCGTGTCCATCGCGACCAGCAACCCCCCCGCAAGACCGGCATACATGCCAGAGATCACGAAGGCTGCCAGAGTGTAGGGACGGGCGTTGAGGCCAGTGTAGTACATCCGCGTCTGGTTCGATTTCACCGCCCGCAGCATCACGCCAAACGGAGAGCGGAAGATGCGGATCGAGAGGTAGAAGCTCAGCAGCATCACAACCGCGGCAATGTAGTAGCCCGCGTTGAAGGTGAAAAGCCAGTCGCCGAGGTTGACCTCAATGCTCTGGCGCATGTCCATGCCGAAGAGGTTGGCCCGGCCGATCTCACCATCCTGCAAGTTGGACAGGATCGGGCGGTCCGTGGGCTTGATTTGCAGACCGGTCTCACCACCCGTCAGCGGGGTCAGAACCGAATAAGCAAGGGCGTATGACATCTGCGCAAAGGCCAGTGTCAGGATCGAGAAGTAGATCCCAGAGCGCCGGAGCGAGATGTATCCCACCGCCACCGCGAAGATGCCTGCGACGATAACGGCAGCAATGATTGCGGGAATGACGTTCAGTGTGATCAGCTTCATCATCCAGATCGCGCCGTAAGAGCCTACCCCAAGGAAAGCCGCATGGCCGAAGGAGAGGTAGCCGGTGAGGCCGAAGAGGATGTTGAACCCGATGGCGAAGATCCCGAAGATCACGAAACGCTGCATCAGGTCGGGGTAGCCCGCGTTGAACTGCGCCAGACCGCTGCTTTCTGGGAAGGGGTTGAGGATGAAGGGCGCGAGCAAGGTCAGCACGACCACGAACATCATCAGCCGGAAGTCTTTTCTGTCTAGTCCGAGCATCGTTTAGTCCTCCATCACGCCTTTTTTGCCCATCAGGCCACGCGGCAGGGTGAGCAAGATGATGATCGCCACCAAATAGATGATGATCTGGTTGAGACCGGGCAGGATCGCCAGCACTTCGCGCATCGACGCGAAACTTTCGAGGACGCCCAGAACGAAGCCCGCAAGGACCGCGCCAGGCAGGCTGCCCATGCCGCCCACAACCACCACAACGAAGGAGATCACGAGGAAATCCATGCCCATGTGGTAGTTGGGCGAATTGATCGGCGTGTACATCACGCCCGCAAGCCCCGCCACCGCGGCCGCGAGACCGAACATGATGGTAAAGCGCTTGTCGATGTTGATGCCCAGCAGGCCAACGGTCTCGCGGTCGGCCATACCGGCCCGCACAACCATCCCGAAGGTGGTGAATTGCAGGAAGGCAAACACGGCCCCGATCAGGATCATGGCGAAGGTGAAGTAAATGATCCGCCAGTAGGGGTAGATGATCAGGTTGGGGTCAAAGCCCAGGGCGGCCCCGAAATCGAACGATCCCTGGAACGCGTCAGGCGCGGGGGTCGGGATGGGGTTGGCGCCATAGAAAAACTTGATCACTTCCTGCAACACGATGGCCAAGCCGAAGGTCACAAGGATCTGGTCGGCGTGAGGGCGCTTGTAGAAGTGCTTGATCAGCCCGCGCTCCATCACCACGCCGATCAACATCATGATCGGAATTGCAAACAGGATCGCCAGGGGCACCGACCAGTTTATGATCGCAGCGCCTGTCGCTTCTCCAAAGTAATCATAGACGTAAGGGATTTCGACCTTCAGCGGATTGCCGAGGAAGTCAGTCTTTGTCTCGTCGATCACCTCGCGAGACAGGGTCAGAATGCGGCTCAAGGTGACCGCGCAGAACGCACCGATCATGAAGAGCGCGCCGTGGGCGAAGTTCACCACACCCAGCGTGCCGAAGATCAATGTCAGACCAAGCGCAATCAGCGCATAGGCCGAGCCTTTGTCGAGGCCGTTTAGTACTTGAAGAATAATGGCTTCCATCGGAGTGCCCCTCACGTCTCAAGGAACCGCGTCACGCATGGCGCGGGGTGGGTGGGCAATGGGATGCCCACCCGGTTGGTCTGTTGCTTTGCCTTACGCGCCCGGGTTGCATTCACCCAGGGTCGCCTCGGGGCCACCCATTTGGGGGTGATCCGGTGCGTAGGTCACTTGCTCAACCGGCGTAACTTCAACGATTTCGAGCAGGTCAAATTCGCTGTCAGGGTTCTCTTTACCCTTCACAACCAGCACGTCTTTGAAGCACTGGTGGTCGTCGCCACGGTACAGCGTCTTGCCGTTGCCCATGCCGTCAAACTCGAAGTCCTTCAGCGCTTCGCCAACCGCGCAGGGGTTGAAGGAGCCGGCACGTTCCACGGCATCCGCGTAGAGCAGGGCCTGGACGTAGCAGGTGTGTGCGGCCTGGGACGGCGGGAAGCCGTATTTCGTGCCGAACGATTTGACGAACGCTTGTGAGCCTTCGTCCTGCAGCGACCAGTGCCAGTTGGTGGAGCCAAAGATACCCTTCACGTTCGCACCGGCACCCTTCGCCATCAGGCGAGAGTAGAGAGGCACGATGATCTGGAAGTCTTTGCCGTTCACCTGCTTGTCGCGCAGGCCGAACTGAACCGCGTTGGTCAGCGAGTTCACCATGTTGCCGCCGTAGTGGTTCAGAACCAGCGTATCAGCGCCCGACTGGAGAACCGGTGCGATGTAGGAGGAGAAGTCGGTCTGTGTCAGCGGTGTTTTCACGGCTGCGACCGTTTCCCAACCCATGGCCTCGGTGGAGGCGCGCACGGCTTCTTCCGTAGTGTAACCCCAGTTGTAGTCAGCGGTCAGGTGATAGGCCTTTCGGTCAGTGCCGTATGCGTTTGCAAGCACCGGCGCGAGGGCTGCACCAGACATGTAGGAGTTAAAGAAGTGACGGAACCCGTTGGCCTTGCGGTCCTTACCGGTTGTGTCGTTGGAGTGCGTCAGACCCGCCATGAAGATAATACCGGCTTCCTGGCAGAGCGCTTGCACGGCAACAGCCACACCGGAGGACGAGCCGCCCGTGATCATCACGGCGCCGTCTTTTTCGATCATGGACTTGGCAGATGCGCGCGCGGCGTCCGACTTCGTTTGCGTATCGCCGGTGACATACTTCACTTCCTTGCCCAGGATACCATTGCCCTGAAGCGCCTTGGAGCTGAATGTGTTCATCATACCGCCATCGCCGCCACCGTTCAGGTGTTCGACGGCCAGCTCATAAGCGCGAAGTTCGTCCGCACCCTCGTCAGCATAAGGACCGGACTGTGGCACGTTAAAGCCCAGCGTCACTTCGGAACCAGTTGGCTCGTTCGTGAAAGCAGAGGCAGATTGCGCCGTGAAAATGGTCGGCAGAGCAAGGCTGGCACCGGCAACGGAACCTGTCTTGATAAGACCACGACGCGTAAGGTCAGTTTTGGACATTGAAATCCTCCCTTGAGTTATAGAGCGGGGGGTTTCCTCTCACCCCCCGGGCGCACAAAGTGCTAAGGCATTATGGTGAGATCGGTGAAAACGGATCAATAACTGCCTCTACGTAAACAAATCTTTTGTAAATTTCTGGACAACCGAGATGGTAAACTTGTAAATTTTCTTTACTGTCTCGACATGCAATCGGGCGAAGTAACGGGGCTGTAAGGAAAAATGGACACCGCACGCACCTCCATGATCGGCAGCCGCATTCGCGAACGGCGGGTGATGGCCGGACTGAAACAGGCCGATCTGGCCCGTGCGGCGGGGATTTCCGCCTCTTATCTCAATCTGATTGAACACAACCGCCGCAGAATCGGCGGCAAGACGCTCAATCAATTGGCCGATGTTCTGAACGTGCCTGCCGGGCAATTGGCCGAAGGGGCAGAGGCTGCCTTGCTGGAGGCGCTGTCCGATGCCGCCAAGAGCGGTACACAGGAGGACACGGTTGCTGAAATGGACCGGGTGGAAGAGTTCGCCGGTCGCTTTCCGGGCTGGGCGCGGCTGGTGGCGGATCTGGCGCGGGAACGCGATGATCTGACCCGGGCCGTCAATGCGCTCTCCGACCGGATCGCCCATGATCCTGAACTTGCCACTTCACTCCATGAGGTGATCTCAACCGTGACCGCGATCCGCTCCACGGCGTCGATCCTTGCCGGTGGCGCGCTGGAGCCGCAGTGGCAAAGCCGCTTTCACCGCAACATCAACGAAGACAGTGAACGTCTGGCCTCGGAAGCCGAAGCGCTGGTGCGGTATCTCGAAGGCGCGCCGGGGGCCGAGATGGCCGTGCGTACGCCGCTTGAACAGGTGCAGGCCTTTCTGGCCGCCCATCAGCATCACTTTTCCGAATTGGAAGGGCCGGGCGGGTCGGCCCGCGTGACCTCTATTCTGGATCGCAGCGATCATCTGGTTGACGAGGCGGCGCGGGATATTGCCATGTCCATCCTCACTCAATATGTCGCCGATGCGCGCGCGGTGCCATTGGCAGAGATGGAGACACATATCAAGGCTGTCGGTGTTGAGCCGGTTGGATTGTCGGATGTCACCGGGCAACCCCTGTCCCTGATCGCCCGTCGCCTGGCCAACCTGCCCTCCGACATGGTGGGCGAGATCGGGATCTTCATCTGCGACGGCACGGGCCGAATGATCGTGCAGAAACCGGTTCTGGGCCTTGAGAGATTGCGGCCGGAAACCACCAGCGTGGATTGGCCGGTCTTCGAAGTTCTGGCGCATCCCGGCCACGTGATCCGACGCCGCATAAGCCACGGCGACGCGCGGGTTCTGACGCTGGCCATGAGCCAGGAAGTGCGCGCGGCTTCGGTTCATCGTCCCGCACAATATCACGCCCAGATGATGATCCTGCCCGATACGGGCGAGGGCGAGGTCATATCGATTTCCTGAGGGTTTCTTCTGGCTGAAAATATCCCCGCCGGAGGCACGAAATCTCTCATCCTCCCGTTGAGATCGGGTTTTGACAGGCCCGCCAAACCGTTAGATACTATGGACAACGGGAGAGCACACAATCGGAGGGGAGGCCGATTGCATGGGCAAGAAGGTCATCGTCATCGAAGACGAGCGCAACATCATTGAGGCGATCAGTTTCATCCTGTCCCGCGACGGTTGGGATGTGGCAACGCATTCCAACGGTCATGACGCCGTGGATGCCGTGCGGGCCCGCAAGCCTGACATTGTTATCCTCGACGTGATGCTGCCCGGCAAAAGCGGTTTTGACATTCTGACGGAGATCCGCGCCGACATTGAACTGGAACGCCTGCCGGTGCTGATGCTGACCGCGCGCGGACAGACCAAGGACCGCGAAATGGCCGAACGGGCCGGGGCCAGCGCCTACATGACCAAACCGTTCTCCAACGCTGAAGTGCTCGACGCCGTGCGCCAGTTGGCCAATGCCTGAGCTGAAACCGTAAGGACATCCCATGAGCGACGGTAAACCCGCTCTATTCGTCCAGCAACGCACTTATCGGCGCCGCCGCATGGCCGATGCCGCGCGCATGCTGCCGGTTCTGGGCGGCATCCTGTTCATGATCCCGTTGTTGTGGTTGGGGTCAGGCGGGATGAGCACGGCCAATGTCATGATCTACCTGTTTGTCGTCTGGGTCGCCCTCGCATGTGTTGCGGGGTTGTTGTCACGCCGCCTCGGACCGGAAGAGGATCAGCCGGACGACAAGCTGCCCGATGAAGAGGCTGGCTGATGGCCATTCTCAACACCCTCGTTCTGGTTTGTCTGGGCTATGTCGCGCTTTTGTTTGTCGTGGCGTTCATTGCAGACCGCGCTGCGGCACAGGGCAGGGCCCGTTGGCTTCGGTCCCCCCTCATCTACACTCTGTCGCTGTCCATCTACTGCACGGCCTGGACATTCTATGGTGCAGTGGGTTTTGCCGCACGATCCGGGTTGGAATTCGTGACGATCTATCTGGGCCCCACATTGGTGATGATCGGTTGGTGGTGGACGCTGCGCAAGATGGTGCGCGTGGGGCGCAGCCAGCGCATCACTTCGATCGCTGACCTCATATCTTCGCGCTTCGGCAAATCAAACACGCTCGCCGTTTTTGTCACGGTGATCGCGGTGATTGTGCTGGCCCCCTACATCGCGCTTCAACTGCAATCGGTGACATTGTCTTTCGATACCGTTGCGGCCAGTGACTTCATTGCCCCCGAGGCCACGCCGGGTCAGCAATCCACCGCGCTTTGGGTCGCGGCGGGGCTCGCGGTTTTCACGATCCTTTTCGGCACGCGCAACGTGGACGCCAATGAACGCCACCACGGCGTGGTCATGGCCATCGCGATTGAGGCCGTCGTGAAACTGGTGGCTCTTCTGGCCGTTGGGGTCTTCGTGGTCTGGGGCATTTCGGGTGGTTTGACGGACACGCTTGCGCGGATCGAGGCCTCCCCCATTTCCGCGTGGGATGTGCCGGGAAGCCGTTGGGTGGGGCTCACGCTGTTGTCGGCCGCGGCTTTCATCTGTTTGCCGCGCATGTTTCAGGTGATGGTCGTGGAAAGCGAACACGAAGACCATCTGCGTGTCGCGTCGTGGGCCTTTCCTTTGTACCTGATGCTCATGAGCCTGTTCGTCGTGCCCATCGCTGTCGTGGGCCTTGAGATGTTGCCGGCGGAGGCCAACCCCGATCTCTTTGTTCTTACTCTGCCGCTGATGGAAGGGCGCGAAGGGTTGGCGATCCTGTCCTTCCTTGGCGGATTCAGTTCGGCCACCTCCATGGTGATCGTGGCCGCGATTGCGCTGTCGACCATGGTGTCGAACCACATTGTCATGCCCATCTGGTTGCGGTCGACCGGCGGGTCGGCTGTGATTTCAGGCGATCTGCGTTCCGTTGCGTTGATCGCGCGGCGTCTATCCATCGCCGTGATCCTGTTTCTGGGCTACCTCTACCTGCGCCTGTCCGGCGGGGGCAGCGCGCTGGCGGCCATCGGTCTCATCTCTTTCGTGGGGGCCGCGCAATTTCTGCCCGCGCTCATGGGTGGGCTCTTCTGGCGCGGGGCCACCCGGTCCGGCGCGCTGGCGGGTTTAGGTGTTGGGTTTTTGGTCTGGCTCTACTGCCTGTTCCTGCCCAGCTTCGGACCATCGGGCATCCTGCCGCAAACTGTCTTTGACAACGGCCTTTTCGGCCAGGCCTGGCTGCGGCCCTATGCGCTTTTCGGCACGCAAGGGATGGACCGGGTCATTCATGCCGTCATGTGGAGCATGCTTCTGAATGCAGGGGCCTTTATTCTGGTGTCCATCCTGACCCTTCCGCAACCCATTGAACGGTTGCAGGGGGCGCAATTCGTCAACGTGTTTGATCATTCCGCGACGCCCGGCGGTTGGTCGGGCGGCCTTGCGCAATCCGAGGATCTTCTGATCATGACGCAGCGGATCATGGGGGCCGGGCAAGCGCAGGCGCTTTTTTCGGAAGAGGCGCGACGACAGGGTTTGGGGGGGTATCTGCCTGAACCCTCGCCTGATTTTCTCAACCGGTTGGAACGCGAATTGTCGGGGTCCATCGGGGCAGCCGCGGCGCATGCGATGATTTCCCAGATCGTGGGACGTGCGACCGTGTCGGTGGAAGACCTGATGGCCGTGGCCGACGAGACTGCGCAGATCATGGAATATTCCAGCCGATTGGAAGCGAAGACCGATGAACAGGCCCGCACCGCGCGTCAACTGCGGGAGGCCAACGAGAAACTGACGCAGATCTCCGTGCAAAAGGATGCGTTTCTCAGCCAGATCAGTCACGAGCTGCGCACGCCCATGACGTCCATCCGGTCCTTTTCAGAAATTCTGCGCGAGACGGACAACCTGACCGACGAGGAACGTAACAAATACGCCAAGATCATTCAGGACGAGGCCACGCGCCTCACGCGACTTCTGGATGACCTTCTGGATTTAAGCGTGCTGGAAAACGGGCAGGTCGTGCTCAATCGAGAAACGGGGCGCTTGGAAGATCTCTTGGATCGTGCCATCGCGTCGGCTGACGCCTCGGGCAAGATGCGCATAAGACGCAAGACGGAAAACGAACAGGTGATGTTGACAACCGATCTGGATCGCCTGTCGCAGGTGTTCATCAATCTTGTCTCCAACGCGCGTAAATACTGCGAAGCCGACGCGCCCGAACTGACCATCAAGGTGGATCCGCGCGACGGCGATCTGGTAATCGATTTTATTGACAACGGTCAGGGCATCCCGCGCAATCAGCAAGCGGTCGTTTTTGAAAAATTCGCCCGCGTGGGCGATACCAAGGCGGGCGGCGCGGGCCTTGGCCTTGCGATCTGTCGGGAAGTCATGGGCCGCCTTGGAGGTTCCATCAGCTATGTCCCGGGGCAGGCCGGTGCCGCCTTTCGGGTGCGTTTGCCTCTTGAAAGCGCGGCCGCCTTGGAGGCCGCACAGTAGAAGCGCTGGTGGGTGCAAACCCTGAAAACGCCCAAGTCAATGTCAATTGGAAACGGTTTGGTAACCTCGATGACGTACCGTGGCCATCGGTCGTGGGGACCGGGTCAGGCGACGGATAGGGTCAAGCGGCGGAAGATATGTCAACCGGCAGCGATAAATCTGTCATTCGCAAGAAGGCGCAAAGCGGGCGTGAAGACTTCGACGCCCGTGCGATGTCGTGGTCGAAAGCGGTACGCCTGTCCCTCGAACGGCTGGGTGATCGGTTGTTCGATTTGCAGCTGAGCGTGCGTACGGTCGTGCAGAAAGACTGTGCCTTGGCTGAACTCAAGGATGTCGCGTCGGGCGATCGGCTGGTGATGCTTCTGGATGTGTATGCCGACCTCGCCAAGGGAGAGGTGGGTCCCGGTGGAATGGGTCGGGGTGCCGCCATCATGGATCGGGGTCTTGTTCAAAGCCTGGTGGAGGTGCAGACCCGCGGCAAGATCACTGATGCCGCTTTGGAGGAACGTCCTTTCACGCCCACCGATGCGGCGGTGACCGCGCAGTTGCTCGACCCGCTATTGGCCTCTGTCGATGACATGATGATGGACACACCGCAAAGGCCTGATCCCTTGCGCCTGCGGTATGGCGACAAGGTGGAAGACGCGCGTGCGCTCTTGTTGGCGCTTGAGGCACCGGATTACGTGCTGTTCCGCATTTCCGTCGACGTGGAAGAGGGCAGGCGCAGCGGCGACATCGTATTGGCCATCCCCGAAGACGTGCTGCGACCGCCGCCGCCTGTGCCGGACACCGAAGAAGCAGAGGCAAGCAGTTTCGACCTGGGCGGGATGGCGCTGTCGGCACCTGTATTGCTCAACGCCGTGGTGGCCCGCCTTTCCATGCCGTTGTCGCAGGTCTCTTCCCTCAAACCCGGTGACACGCTGCCGGTCGAGCGTGCGGCCTTGGGAAAGACGGAACTTGTGGGCTCAAAAGGATTTGTGCTGGGCAAGGTGGTGCTTGGGCAGATGAACGGGTTCCGCGCAGTGCGCCTTGGGCAGGACGCGGCGGATGACGGCAACGGATATGGGACTGGATCTACATCACGAGAGAGGCAGCCGGCCCCCGATATCCCCTCCTTTGATGTTTCGGCGTCGAGTGATCGGGGTGGTGCAACACGACCCAACGACAGTGTGTCGGATTTGCACGCCGACCTGAGCGCCGGTTTGGTCGATCCGGGTGGTTTGCCTGACCTGGACTTGTCGTCCCTTGAAGCGGATTTGCCCGCGGATCTGTCTCTCGATGCGACCGATGTTTTGGATCGGCCAGAACCGGACGGTCTGGACTTGGGCGATCTGGCCGACCTGAACGGTCTGGATGATGCGACGCTTGCACCGTCAGATGACGAGGCGGCCGGCCTCCCGGACATCCCGGGTCTGCCCAGTTTGTAAGCAACTTCAGGGCCGGACAGCAACCCACACTTGCGTGGTCTGTGAGGACAGGTTCTAATCCGATCAGACATGCGCGTGGGGGATAATAGGTGTGAGCGAACACCTGACAGAGACACGAGACAGCGGTGCTTGCGTTCTTCTGCTGAACGGACCGCTGCGCGTTGATCTGTGCCGCGCGCTGCATGGCGCGCTGGCCCGAGCTGTAACAGAGGACGACGTGCGCGGCGTTGTCTTGACCGGGCTGGCCGGCGGTTTTGACCCCAATGCACGCAATCTTGAGGAACTGGCGGCAGAATTTGCGCGGCTGACTGCAATGATTGAGTCCTGTCCCAAACCTGTTGTCGCGTCCCTGTCCGGGGTCGTCCGTAACGAAGGGCTCGACCTCGCGCTGGCGGCGCAGTCCTGCGTCGCTGCATCGGACGCGCAAGTGATCGTGGATGTGGTGGAGATGGGTCTGATCCCCGGTGGCGGTGCCACCCAACGCCTGCCACGCGCGATTGGGCCTCAGGCCGCGCTGGATCTGATGCTCTCGGGGGAGACATGGGACATCACGGACAGGCGGTTGCGAGCTTTGGCGCACACCGTTGTCAGCGGGGATGCCGATCTGGCCGCGATCAAACAGGCGGTGAAGCCCGGTCAGCATGGTGCGCGCGATGAACCGGGTGCGACGGATTATAGCGTTGCTTTGACAAAGGCGCGCGCGCGTCTGCCGAAGCCCAGCCCGGCGCAGACAGACATCATCGCCTGCGTGGAAGCCGCCCAGCTTCTTCCCATGGCTCAAGGGCTTGCCTTCGAAACTGCGCGCTATGTGGAACGTAGCCGGGACCGCGCCTCGCGCCTGTTGCGCCATGCCGCAAACGCCAAAGCCACTGCGGCGACGCAGTCAGGCCTTGCCGGGGATGTGAAAACAGTGGTGGTGATGGGGCGCTCCTCCGAGGCGGCCGACCTAGCCGCGATGGCGCTTGAGCAAGGGTATCAGGTCTGGATTGAAGGCGGCAGTCAGGCCAAGGGGGCGGCGTTGGCCGTGCTGGCCCGCAAGCGCCTGCGCCCGCAGTTTCGCGGTGACAAGGCCGTTCATGATCGTCTCGCCATTGATCTGACAGGGGCGCAGATGGAAAGCGCCGATCTGGTGTTTGACACCGTAGAGTTGACGCCTGATCCGCCGGTGGAGTTGCGGGCGGACGCGGTCTGGATCGTGACCTCACCCGATGTGCCGGTGTCCGAGCGCGCCGCAGAGGTCGGTTCGACGGGCTGTTGCCTGCGTCTGCGCAGGCTTCTGCGCGCCAGCCATCTGGTAGAGCTGAGCGCCCCTCCTGAAACCGGCAAGGGCGCTATCGCGACAGCGCACCGCGCCCTTGGCGCAGGAGGGCATAGTGTCATCGTCACTGCCGATATCCCAGGTGGCATTCTGGGTTCGCTCTTTTCGGCTGTGTCGCGTGCCGCCCTGGTGATGCTGGCGGCCGGGCAGGGGGCTGGTGCGATTGAACGCGCGGCCCGTGATATGGGGCTCAGACAGGGACCCTTGCAGATGATCGATGTGCTGGGCGCGGGGCGATCCCTAGCGCAGATGCGTCGCGTCTATGCCTATCGAGAGGCCGGGCTTGGCCCGCTCAGGCTGTTGTCCGATCGCATGTCGGATGTGACCGATGGTGACGCCAAGGAGGCGCGCCGCGCCTTGGTCTTTCACGCGCCATCCGGCCAGAGCTTTGCCCGCGATCCGGCCTTGGCCGGGTGGCTCGCGGAATGGCGTGAAGATTACCCGGATCGTGTGCCCGCGTGGCCCGGCGTTGATCCCAAAGCGGCCTTGCATGCCGCCCTCGTGGCCGAGGCCACGCGGCTCATTCAGGCGGGGGTGGTGGAGCATGTTTCAGACATTGATCTGGTGGCCGAAACCGGCCTTCTGATGAGTGCGCAGCGGGGCGGACCTTTGATTCAGGCCGATCTGGATGGGCTGCTGGGCGTGGCAAATGTCTTGCGGGCGCTGGAGCCGGTGGATCCCGCCGTCTGGTCGCGGGAACCTTTGATTGACGAGATGGTGAAAAATGGCCGGCGGTTTTTCTGACGGGTCAGGAAAACGCGATGCCGATCACCACGATCATCAATCCGAAGATCGACAGAAACAGAGAGCCGGTGTTGATCGGCACGACCTTGCGCAGCACGTCCTTGAGCGCGTCATCGTCGAGTCCCTCTTTCTTGGCCGACCAGACCCGTTTAATGCAATAGACAAGCCCCCCGAGTCCCAGAAGAGATACGCCCGCTCCGACCCAGATCACCCATTCCATTCGCTCTCTCCTTCCGTTGCAGGCGGACCTATGCGGTTTGACGCACGGGCGCAAGGCGCGCCCTCTTGCGGTGGGAGGATGCGCAGCCTAAACGGAGAGGGATTGATCGGGCAGGAGAGAAACGATGAGCGAGACCACCACCAACCCTGACAGTAGCTACCGCGTGACCGCCGATGAACTGCGCCAGTTCATTGAACGGTTTGAACGGCTGGAGGCGGAGAAGCGCGACATCGCGGATCAGCAAAAAGAGGTGATGGCCGAGGCCAAGGCACGGGGATACGACACCCGCGTGATGCGCAAGGTGATCGCGCTCAGAAAACGCGACAAGGACGATATCGCCGAGGAAGAGGCGGTTTTGGAGATGTACAAGGAAGCGTTGGGGATGTGAGGGCATCCTCACAGCCTCAATAGCTCAAGCGGGTTCGAAACCTGACTTTTCCATCCCGGCGCTTGGATGCAAAGCGCAACTGAAAGACAAAGCCCTGCCGCCTGCAGGTCAGGATCGCCAGACCGGGGCCTGTCGACGGCGCTCTATCACGGCGTGATCAATGTCACACCCGGAACGCGCGGGATGTTGAACACATCTTCTTCGTAGAGCTCGGTCATCTGGTCGATCAGATGATCGGTCCAGCCTTCCAGCTCATATTCCTCTTCCACCGCGTCTTCATCGACGAATTTGTCCAGAAACGCCGCGATCACCCGGCGTTTCTGCACCTCGGTCATGCCCGGATGGCCTTGAATATAGGTCCGGAAGCGTTTCATGCCTGCTTCCGTCATGATTTCTTCCAACAGATCAAATTCGCCTTCGATTTCCTGCGTGGGGTCCAGCCCGCCCATTTCGCGGATCAGTTCGGCCCAAATGAGGGGCGTATCCTCATTGCACCAGACGGTGATCGGAATGTCCGGGATCTGGGCGCGGATACGTTCGAAAAGTTCTGACCAGCGGAAGCTGAGCGGGTCGTAGCCGCGGAAGAGATCCTCGATCGCGTTGTAATTCGTGATCTCCAGGAGCGCGGGCATGAACGTCGCCGGATTGCGCACAGCAAAGAAAAGCTCGATCGTGTCATCGGGCAACAGTTGGCGCAGGGCCTCCAGACGGGCACACGAGGCAGGATAGAACATGCGTTTGACAGCCATCTTGTGAGTGCCGAAAAAGCTGTCATTGGAAATCACGAGCCGGTCCACGGCGCCCGCTGGGGACAGGATCCGGCGCAGGGAGTCGCCGGCTTCGGCCATGGCATTGGTGCTGGCGCGGCCACCGGTGGCATCTGCGATCGCGTCGCGCAGGACGTTGCGATAGCTTTCCGGGTCAGGCACCACGGTGCCGATCGCATCGAGATGCTCGGAGTTCTTCAAAAGGCACTGCACAAGGCGATTTTCATCAGTGGCGTGGGCGCCTGCGTGAAGGATGATATGCATGTTTTTTCAGGTGGCTCGATCTTGCTGCGCCGTCAATATACGACGTTTTCCCGCGTCTTCCAGTGAAACCCGATGACGCGGTGCCCGTCCTCGGGGCGTGACCCTGATGGATTCGTGATTGGTGGTTTACCTTTACGATATGTACAGAATGTCGCACCCTTTGGCGCACTGTTCATGTGTCTTCGGGTTCGAGAGGATTTTTGGATGTCTGGGAGGGCGCCATGCTGAAAGCGCTTTATTCACCTTTGCGCTGCGGATTGGTCTTGGCGGTGTGTGCCTTAGGTTGGGGCGGGACGGGCGCGCCCGTGCAGGCCCTGCCGGTTCATGTGATCGCGGAATTCGGCGTGCCGCCCAAGATACCGACCGGGGCCCTGTCAGAGGATGTGGAACGCGCCGTTCAGATGGCCTTTGTCGACAGCATGGAGCAGTCCAACTGGGGCCGGGATCAGGAAATTGCGCTGATGGATATAGGCGCCTCCGGTGATCCGCGCCTCGCGTGGATCATTTCTGACATGATGCGGTTCGTGCCGTCACGGTCGATCAATGCGCAACTGGCCGCGGCGGCCTCAGATCTGATGGATCGTCAGATCCCCAGTGACAATGCCTGGGGAGAGCTGACGGATCTGTTGATCGCGTGGGATGTTCCGGCACCGCCCGGATACCTGGATGTGAAGCGGTCGATCTTCACCACGGTGCTGCCTGATTGGGCCCCGCTTTTCGTGGAAGGTGACATTGATTGGCGGCATGTGTCCTGGGGCGGGGTGCCGATGGATGACCGACCCTTCGGTCAGACCGATCAGAATTGCAATTGCATCCCGGCGGCCGACAATCCGGAAGTGAGCACGGCGGCGGAGGCCACGTGGCTCAAGGACAGTGATGTGGTCTTCGGCATCGTGGTTAACGGTGAGGCACGCGCCTATCCCCGTCGGATCATGGAAGTGCGCGAAATGGTGAATGACACTCTGGGCGGGCGCGATCTGGGCATTCCCTATTGCACCTTGTGCGGGTCCGCGCAGGCCTATTTCACCGATGCGGTGCCTGCGGGCGTGACGCGGCCGACGCTGCGCACATCGGGGCTGCTGATCCGGTCCAACAAGGTGATGTATGACCTTGAGACGATGTCGGTTCTTGACACATTCCTGGGCAAGGCAGTGACCGGGCCGTTGGCGGAAAAGGGCGTTGTACTGAAACAGGTCAGCGTGGTGACATCCGGGTGGGGCGCCTGGAAAAAGGCCCATCCCGATACAACGGTTCTGGTCGAAAGCCTTGCCCTTGGCCGCGATTTCGATTTCCGCAATGGGCGTGATGCCAATGGGCCGATCTTCCCGGTGGGGGATGTGGATCCGCGGTTAGGTGTGCATGAAGATGTGATTGGTGTTGTTACGGCAAGTGGCCAGCCGGTTGCGTTCCAGCGTTCAAAGGCATTTGCCGCGCTGAGCCAGGGACAGGATGTGGTCGTGGAGAATGTGCGGCTGGTGATGGATGGCGGCGGCATCAAGGCGGTCGATCAGGCGGGCGAAGATCTGGGCAGTCATCAGGCGTTCTGGTTCGCGTGGTCGCAGTTTCACCCCGGCACTTTTTTATGGGAAGGCTAGACGCTCGTCGCACCCTTCGGGTGCGTCTCGCTTTCACGTAGACGGTGGCGCCCCTGCGGGGCGCAGAGCACAGCGCCCCTTACGGGGGGCTGTTTGGTCAGGTTGCGATCACTGCGTGATCGCCTTGGTTTCAAGATATTCGTGAAAGCCCAGAGGGCCCGCTTCGCGCCCGTTGCCGGATTGTTTGTAGCCACCGAAAGGCACATCGTAATCACCTGCCTCGCCGTTGACGTTCACCACACCGGCGCGCAGTTTTCGGCTAACGCGGTTGATGCGGTCCTGATCTGTTGACTGGATGTAGGCGGCCAGGCCATAGGGCGTATCATTGGCAATCTCGACGGCTTCTTCCTCGCTTTCGAAGGGCAGCACGGCGAGGACGGGGCCAAAGACTTCTTCGCGCGCGATGACCATGTCGTTGGTCACATCCGTGAACACGGTTGGCCGGATGTAGTAGCCCTTGTTGAAGCCCTGAGGCAGCCCGGGCCCGCCTGCGGCCAGAGTGGCACCATCGTCGATACCCGCCTGAATGAGGCGCTGGACGTGGTCGAACTGTTTCTTGTTGACCAGCGGCCCGATATGGTCGCCATCTTCCATCGGGTCGCCGACCTTGCTGTTTTCCACTTCCTTGGTGACGAGCGACACGACCTCATCATAGACTGACTTTTCCACCAGCAGACGGGAGGCGGCATCGCAGCTTTGGCCATTGTTGATGAAACAGGCATCAACAGAAACCTTGGCTGCCGCCGGCAGATCGGCATCCGCGAACAGCAGGTTGGGGGATTTGCCCCCCAGTTCCAAGGAGACGCGTTTGATCGTGTCGGCCGCGGCCTTTGTCACGGCCTTGCCCGCACGGGTGGACCCGGTGAAGGACACCATGTCGATATCTTCATGTTTCGCGATGGGTTCGCCAACGCCCAGCCCATCGCCATTGATCATGTTGAACACACCCGGAGGGCAGCCCGCCGCGTCGATCACTTCGGCCAGCATGACAGAGGTCAGCGGGGAATACTCAGAGGGTTTCAGAACCATGGTGCAACCGGCTGCCAGTGCGGGGGCCACCTTGATCATGATCTGGTTCACCGGCCAGTTCCAAGGCGTGATCATGCCCACGACGCCGACGGGTTCATCCACAAGGGTGGAGCCACCGCGCAACGAAGGTCGTTCGAATTCATGGGCCTTCAGCGCCTCGATGGCCGCTTCCAGATGACCCACACCCACCGGCTGATGCACTTCGCGCGAAAAAGACATGGTCGTCCCCATCTCATGGGGCATCATACGCACGAATTCCTCTTCGCGCGCCTCGTAGGCTTTGAGGATTCGTTCCAGCAGGTCCACGCGTTCTTCCACGGTCGATTGTCCGAAGGTCTTGAACGCCTCTTTGGCGGCCGCGACAGCCTTGTCTACGTCTGCCTGGCTCCCCATCGCGATGGTGGCGATCGCTTCTTCATTGCCGGGATGGATCACGTCGAACGTGGAGGAGCCGGGGGCCGGGTCGACCCATTCGCCGTTGATGTAAAACTTGAGATAGTTGTCGGACATGTTCACTCCCTGCGAGCCGTTGAGCCATTGAATGGATATTTAGTCGAAGGCCAGCCTAGCGCAAATCCAAACGCGCTGCGAGACGGATTCTCGCGATTTTTGGAGTTGGAATGTGTGCCGTTCAAAACACGACACCACGCTTCAAAGAGCAATTGCAATTCGTCCGCGCTGTGCCAGATTGCAGGCATGAGCAAGCCCGTTCCCGTCCATCACGCCCTGGCCCAGAGCCTCACGGATCATCAGGTGAAAGCCCTTTTCGGGCTTATGGGGGATGCCAACCTGTTCATGGTGGACCACTGGATGCGTCATCATGGTGGTCGGTTCATCCCCGTCGCCCATGAGGGCAGCGCAGTGCTCATGGCGATGGGCTATGCGCAGGTGACAAGCGGAATAGGCGTGGCCACGGTGACGCATGGTCCGGCGGTAACCAATTGCGTGACCGCGCTGGTCGAAGGGGTAAAGGGTCACGTGCCCATCGTCCTGCTGGCCGGGGACACGCCTGCGGAAAATCTGCTGCATCATCAAAACGTGGACCAGCGGGAGATTTTCAAAGCCACCGGTGCCGGCTTTTTGCAAATGCGCAGCCCGGCGACTGCGACGCAGGATCTGGCGCGGGCCTTTTACCGTGCTGGGGCAGAGCGGCGTCCCGTCGTGCTTAACATGCCCGTGGATTTCATGTGGGAAGATGCGGGTCCGCAGGCCGCGCCGTTTGAGGCTTTTGTCCAACCCCAGGGGATTGCGCAAAGCAACGTGGTGGATGAAGCCGTGGGGATGATTGCGTCGGCCCGGCGTCCGTTGATCCTTGCCGGTGGCGGGGCCATCCGCGCAAAAGCGGAACTTGTGGGGCTGGCGGATCGCCTGGACGCGCCGCTTGCGACCACGCTGCGCGGAAATGGGCTTTTTGGCGATCACCCGGCCAATATCGGGATCATCGGCACGCTCAGTACGCCCGCGGCCTATGAGGTGATGGCGCAGTCCGATTGCGTCGTGGCCTTCGGTGCGGGCCTTCATTACTACACCACCGATCACGGCAAGCTGCTGAAGGGCAAGCGGTTGGTGCAGATCGATATTGATCCGGCAGCCATCGGACGGGGGATGCATCCGGATGCCGCGCTCATTGCAGATGCCGGGCCTGCGGCGGATTTGATCCGCTACTGGCTGGACGAGGCGGAGATTGCGCCCTCTGGCTTTGCCAAGGAGTTGGACAGCGACGCGCTTAGCCATCATCCCACGCCGCCCAATCGCACGCCGGATGGTTTTGTGAACTACGTGGACGCGTTGGAGGCGTTGGAAGACGCGCTGCCCAAGGACCGGATCATCGTCACCGATGTGGGCCGGTTCATGACGGAGATCTGGGCGCGCATGACAGTGCCTGATCCGCAGAGTTTCGTGCCAGCGACGCATTTCACCTGCATCGGACTTGGCTTGCAGGAAGCGATCGGCGCGGCAGTGGCAAAACCGGACCGCACGGTGGTGGCGTGCTGCGGCGATGGTGGGTTCATGCTGGGCGGGATCAATGAATTGCACACGGCCATTCGGTTGGGGCTCAATATGGTGATCGTGGTGGCCAATGACAGCGCGTATGGTGCGGAGCATATTCAGTTTGAACACCGTCAGATGGATCCCGGCAATTCGCATCTGGATTGGCCGTGTTTCGCGGATGTGGCCCGGGCGATGGGGGCGCAGGCCATGCGGGTGGATGGATCTGCGGCGCTGAATGACGCGCTGGAGATGCTGAAAACGCGGCAGGGCGTGGCGGTGATTGAACTGGTGCTTGACCCGGCGGATGTGCCGCCGCTTAGGGTCTAGTCCGACCCCGACACCTGTCCGTGCCCGGGTTTTCGATCTGCGTCCAGGATGATCGACCGGCCTACCACATATTGCGAACGGTGCTTTTCTGCTTGTCCAGATACTCCCAGTCGATGCCGCTCCAGAACCGCCCGCCGACAAGCTGTTCGGCATAGTGTGTCTTTACCAGATACTCAGACAGATCACCCTCCAGCTTCTTGTTCTCCATCAGGAAGGTCCAGTGTTCGAGATGGCCGTTTTTCTTTTCGATCATCACGCTTTTGACGAAGGCATGGGGCACGGGCACGATGATGCCGAACTCATCAATCTTGCCAAGCCATTCGATGGGACGTTCAAAGTAAAACAGCGGGCAGGTCAGCACATAGGTTTCGAACACGTCATCGCGCGCGTCCAATTCCCGAATCGCCTTTTCCAGGCTTTTCCATTTTCCGGTGTTAAAGCTGCCCACCTGTGGGGCCATGTTGGACAGCAGAAAGGTCTCACTGTTGAAAATGTCGGTGAGGTCCATGTTAGCGCTGGCGACAAGATGGCCGCGATGATAGCCGCTGTTCTGATACGCGCTCAGGCTGGCTCGAAAGCGTTTGGGAAGGCGCATATCTGCGCGGAAATTATCCAGCCGTTCGACATCGTCCAGATCGCTCACGTTAAAAGCCGTGCGGTTGACGATCTCCAGCGTCCATTTTGCCAGCCGGAAATACCATGAATATCCGATGGTAAATTCCCGCCCGACCAGCAACTGGTCGCAGGGTGGCGCGCCATAGCGCAGCTCTGGTTTCATTTGAAACGGATCAATCATGGTCGTCCCCCGTGGGTTTCGTGGCTTGGTCAGACGATTTGAGTGATATCGCCGCTGTCATGGCAACACGCCTCGGAATGAGGTTTTTGGGTGCCGCGATCTCACGGGCGTTGATCTGAAATAGACTGACTCAATCTCAGGACGGTAACATGAGACGCGGCAAATCGCTTGCAAAAACTCAGCCTTTGGTGCGGCGGCGCCAAAACGGCGTGCACTCAAGCAAGAAGGCCCAGGGTAAGGCCGAGACGTCGAGGCGGAAGCCTTGAGGTTGACGAGGCATGGGAACCGCTGTCGAAAAGGCGCTGACCGAATTGGACGTGAGTCATTGGGCCGCGATTTTCCATGGTTGCGTCCCCATGCGCCAAGCCCTATCTATCAGGTGATAGAAGGTCGATGCGTATGCCGCTGACAATGAAAGAAAAAATTCTTGATGCTGCTGAAAAGCGGGTCCGCCGGGCCGGGTTTTCGGAAATGAGCTTCCGGGATCTGGCCTCTGATGTGGGGATCAAGAGCGCCAGCGTGCATTACCATTTTCCGACCAAGGCCGATCTTGGCGAGGCGCTTGTCCACCGATACGGCGAGAATTTCAAAGCGGAACTGGACAGGATCGACACGAGCGATCTTCAGCCCGCCGTTGAGGCGTTCGTCGCGCTTTATGCAAAGGCGCTGGTGCTGGGTGAAGCCATGTGTCTGTGCGCGATCATGGGTGCAGAGGCGATCGGATTGCCCGAAAACGTGAATGCAAGAACCAAAGAATTCTTTGACATGAACCGGTCGTGGCTTGCCGCAGTGCTGCGAAAAAACAGCGTTGCGCATGCGGATGAAACAGCGGGTTTGATTGTGGCCGCTCTGGAAGGCGGGATGATCGTTGCCTCGTCCTCAAACGACCGTCAGCTTTTTGATCAGGTCGCACAGGCCGCGATCCGCTGCCTGCCCAAAGTGTGACGCAGTCTTTTCGCCTGTGACATTCACAGCTGATTGGTTGGGAAACGAGCTTTATGGTGCACTCGGAAGGAATTTGTTTATCCGCCATCAGCTTGAGACACAGGCGGGATCAATGCCCTGGGCATCGTACTTCAAGTCCTTGGTTTTCGCGGAAGAAGTGGTCCCGGAAAACTGGACAGCGAGCTCAGGCGTAACCTGAACCTATAGAGGGATACGAGAATGGCGTCGCCCCGAGGCATGGCCGATCTACGTGCTCGAACGCCTCCCCGATCACAAGATCAATCGCATCGGTCGGTATATGCCGTGGATATGAAAGCACGAAAACGCCAAAAACGCGGGCCGACCGGATGCTTACGGCAAGTGCCCGATCTGCATGGCCTTAAACTCGGGTCGTGCGAGACCAATTTGCTACTTCATAGCCTGATTTGCCTGAGTGCTTGGAACTCAGGTGGTATAACACCTGCGCCGTTTGTAGTCGAACGGCTTCGAACGTGCATACGGCTAATGGCAGAGCCCCAAAATGCGACCGACTAAGTCCTCAAAACACTAAACGCTTTATCTGCCCAGCCGGCGGAACCCGGCTACAATGGCACGGCGATACCGAAGAACAGACCATGCGTAATCATCGCATCGTCGTCGTCATCGATGGAGATTGGTGCAAACAGTGCGCCGCCAATAGGGAGACCGGGATCGTTATCTATCGCGCCCGCAAGGATACTGGCACCATAGCCAAAGGTGAGTACCCAACCGCTCTCGTTCAGCGGACGGCTAAAACTCAGTTCGGCCTCGCCGCCATAAGCAACGGCGAACTCATCACTCGTTGTGTTTGTCACGTTTGCGAAAATTGTCGACGATTGTCTGATTTTGGTCCTGCGTTGGCCGAACAGGGCGAAGGCAGCGGCCTTCCCGCCGAAGGACCAGTTATTCGAAATTCTGGTCCGGTACTCGCCCCCCAGACGTGGACCGATTCCGAGAAAATAACTTTCGCGGTCCAAAAGTAGCGGGGTTGCCGCCAGAGTGGACTGAATATCAACGTCGTTTCGCAGGTATTCTGCACGAATACCGCCGAACCAGCGAAATTCGCCGCTATTCAGATCACGTGTTTGCCCCCGCTCAAAGTCAATTCTCACATCCAAACGTTCCGCTTTGGCCAATATGCCTGTCACGGCGATGGGAACGGTGGTGCCTGGCACCGGCTGAATGGGCAGGAAGCCAAGGCCGCCGGCAATGTTCGTGACGTTCTCGTCTCCGTTCATATACGATGAATAAAAAAATATGCCGTAGTCGGTATCGGCGTCGTGCTGATAGCGCAGTCCGATCTCCCCCAGAAATCCATCTTCCGGATTTGCGCGTGCTGCGCCAAAGGAAATGATGTCCTGGGCAAAGACGTACCCCTCGCTTTCGTCAAACAGCGCCCCTCCTTTCAGAAGCAATGTCACATCGCCCTGATCGGCAGCCTGCAGATATGAAGGTAGCCACAAGACGGCAAATGCCGACAACCACAGTTTTTTCCAAATTGGTCGTTGCGAAACTTGCTGTACGGACCCCATCGACCCAACATCCCCAGATGGTTTTCCCCGGCATGGCGGAATAGCATATTGCCCTGCTGTCTCAAACCCATTTTTCTGAGCACGAGAGCGGGTCATTTGAACCGTCCGAATTAGGATGCCTCGGACGCTCGGACAGAGCATCTAACAATCAGTCAAAAGATTTTTTATTTTGAGAGTGTTAATGGTGCCCCCACACGGACTCGAACCGCGGACCTACTGATTACAAATCAGTTGCTCTACCAGCTGAGCTATAGGGGCACTGCCATCACGGCTCGCGGGGCTTAGCGCAGGGCACGGCAATTGGCAAGAGCCGGTATGCCTTCTGGTGACTGAAATCTTTTTTTGTCGCTCCTGCTAAATTGGGGGTTGGACCGCTTTGGGAAAAAGCGCAACTTTGACCCATGCGAAAAGGCATGAGCGGGCAGATATGATCGGACGGCGGGGACTTGGGCTTGGTCGTGCCATTGCGCTTTGTGTCGCGTTGTCTTGTCTTTTGGTGCAAACCCCGCAAGCGCAGCAACGCGTGGAAAGAGGCCTGGAGGTGACGGCCTCGGGCGAGGCCTATCTCAAGGCGTTGCGCCTGCGCGGTATTGACGCCGATGTGGCCTATTTTGACCCGACACGCCCGCCGCCCGCCTTTGAGACCAATGCGAAACCAGAGCGAGAACGCGACCCTGTGGATATTGGTCAGCGGCAGGTGTCGTTCACTGCCAATGTCATAGCCATCGCCGTGCTTTTGGCCGTGATCTTTGTTTTCATGCGCTACGGCGGGCAATTTTCGGTGTCTCTGCGCGGGCAAGAAGATGCCACGCGCGGGGCAGGCACCGCCCGAACGACCGGCGGGGAATTGTCTGCGTTGCCCAGTGACCTTGACGCCATTGCCCGGATCACGGATCGCAGGCTCGCGCTTGTCACACTGGCGCAAAGCGCGCTTTTGCGGGCGATAACGCAGCAGGGGCTTTTCTTGCAAAAAAGCTGGACCGCGCGTGACGCGTTGCGACGCCTCCCCCGGGAGATGGCCCATCGCGATACACTGAGCGATCTGGTGGCGGCAGGTGAACGGGTGCTCTTTGGCGGGCGAGACGTGCCGGAAGATGACTTTCAAACCTATCTCGACCGCATTCGCCCTCTCTTCATGCAGGTCGCGCCATGACGGATGTGGGGACACCCGCCCGCAGCGGCCCCAAGACCGAGACGCTGATTTTCGGTGCGCTGGTCATTATCGGCATTGCCCTGCTTTTTTATCTCTCGGGCCAGCGCCAACAGGCGTTGCGCACGTCCCCTGTGGGCTTTGACGGGTTGCAGGTGTGGCTTACGAAATCCGATCTGCCAGCGCAGAACTTCACCGGCGGATGGGTGATTGACCCCGACACTGTTGACCTTCTGGTGATGCCGCTTTTTGACACCGCGCTCGATGCGCGCCGTAAACGTCCCGAAACCAAGGAAGACCTTCTGTTTCAACAGGATGAGGCCGATCAACGCGCCGACACCCTGCGTGAGAAGGCGGGCCTGTTGACCAGCCTCGTGGTGCTACCCAAGTGGCGCTCCGGCATGCGGCTCACAGGGCTGGGCCATCCTGCGCTGCTGGTGGAAGAGGCGCGTCTGGAGGGGGTATTGAAGGATCTGACCGGGGAAGAGGTGCGTGTGGGCCACATGCCCGTGCCGTTCACAGATTTCGATTATCTGCGGGAGACCGGCGAACGCCTGAGCGGGCGGCTCTACGTGGCGCAGGTGATCGACAGCCCGGCCTGTGAACCGATCATCGGGCGGCGCGGGCATATGGTGCTGGGGTCTTGCCCGCTGGAAGGCTCGGACAACCGCGTGATGGTGCTGTCCGATCCGGATCTGTTTAACAATCACGGGCTGCGCCTTGGCGACAACGCAGAGATTGCACGCGCTTTCTTCGACACTTTCGCGGGCGAAGGTCAGATCATCATCGACTATTCAGACAGCAACTGGTTTGTCAGCCGTTCCCGCGGCACCACCCGGGATCGCACCTGGGCCGATCTTCTGCGCTTCTTTGGGCCGCCGTTTCTGGTGATGTGGTTGAGCGCGGGTCTGATCCTTGCGCTGCTCTTGTGGCGCGCGAGTGCGCGTTACGGGCCGATTTTGAGGGAACGCGCGGACATGAGCGCGTCCAAGCACCAGGCCATTGCCGCGCAGGCGCGGCTTTTGCGGCTGACAGGACAGGACGGTGCACTGCTTTCGGAATATGCCAATGCGCGACTGTCTTCCGTCGTCGTTCGGCTCTTTGGCCCGGCGCAAACGCGCGCCGGGCGGGATCGTGACGTGCTGCTGCGCCATCTGGGGCGGCATGCCCCGGACGTGGCGACACAGCTCACTTTGGTTCTAGAGACCATCGACAGGCTGCCGCCCGGACTTTCCGCGCGGGAGGCCATCACCCATGTCGATGCGCTTGAGGATATTTTGGAGATGATAACTCATGACACTTGAAACACTGGGCGCCCGCGCCGAGGCGCTGAAATCCGAAATTGCCAAGACGGTGCAAGGGCAGGATGAGATCATCGAATTGCTGCTGGTGGCGCTTTTTGCCCAAGGCCATGTGCTGCTCGAAGGCCCACCCGGTACGGCCAAGACGCTGCTTGCGCGGTCCTTCGCCTCGGCCATGGATCTGGAGTTCGACCGCATTCAGTTCACTCCGGACCTGATGCCGGGCGATGTGCTGGGTGCGTCGATTTTCAACTTCAAGACCAATGCGTTCGTGCTGACGAAAGGGCCGGTCTTCACGCAGGTTTTGCTGTCTGATGAAATCAACCGCGCGCCGCCCAAAACGCAGGCCGCGCTTTTGCAGGCGATGAACGAAAGAGTGGTCAGCATCGACGGCGAAGACTACGATCTGGGGCGCGAATTTTTTGTCATTGCCACGCAGAACCCGATTGAACAGCAAGGCACCTATCCGCTGCCCGAAGCGCAGCTCGATCGTTTCCTGTTCAAACTGAACATCGAATTTCCGCCAGCCGATGTGGAGATGTCGATCCTGCAACGTCACGCCACCCAGTCGCTCGACAGTCGGTCGGAGACGAAGGGGACCGCGAAAGTTCTCAATGCCAAGGAATTGTCTGAAAGCCGGGCGCTGATCGACAGCATCATTCTGGAGGATGAAATTCTGGACTACATCCTCCGGCTCGCGCGTGCCACGCGCAACGACGCGGAAATCGCCTTTGGCGTGTCGACCCGTGCTGCTGATGCGCTGGCCGGGGCCGCGCGGGCGATGGCCGCGTTGTCTGGCAGGGATTTTGCCATTCCGGACGATGTGAAAACTCTTTTCGTCCCAGCCATGCGCCACCGAGTCGTTCTGGGACCGGGGGCAGAGATCGAAGGCCGCGACGCCGATCAGGTTCTTGAAAACATCCTCAATCAGATTGAGGCCCCTCGGTAAGCGCCCGCGATGATACGCCCCTCCCGCACTGCATTGGCCCTTGGGCTGGCCGCGCTTCTGACCAGCGTGCTGATCGCCGTGATCAGCCCGGCCACACAAGGCGCGGCCTTTGCGCTTTGGGCGCTGTTGGGATTGGTGGGCGTGGCCGATCTTGTTCTTACCGGGCGACGGCGCAGCGAATTGGTGTTCGATGTGCCGCCCGAGGTGTTCGTCGGTGAAACCGTCAACATCATTCTCATGGTCAAACCCTGGCGTGACGGGATGCGCGCCGAACTTGATTGGCCAACCGGGCTGTCGGGCGAAGGCGAAGTGAGATTTGAGCGGTTTGAAAGCCACGCAGAGGCGATCATTCCCTGCCGTGCCGTGCGACGGGGCACGTGGGAGGTGGCGCATGTCTGGCTGTTCTGGTCGTCGCGTCTGGGCCTCTTTGAATACGTCCCGCGAATCTCGACCCAGATCGAGGTGAAGGTTGTGCCGAACATCCGCCTCGTGCAATCGGGCCAGATCACCACCACCGTCACGTCCGCGCTGTACGGGGTAAAGGAAAATCGCGCCATCGGGGACGGGTCCGAGTTTCACCAGTTGCAGGATTTCGTGCAGGGCATGGATGTGAAAGCAATCGACTGGAAGCGTTCCGCCCGGAAACGGTCTCTGGTGGTCAAGGAACTCAGGGCCGAGCGCAATCACCACGTCATCGTGGCGCTTGATAACGGCTACCTGATGCGCGAGGAAATCGCAGGTCTGCCGAAGATCGATCACGCGATCACGGCAGCGCTTGCCACCGCGTGGGCCGCGGCCATTGGTGGCGATCTGGTTGGGTTTTACGCCTATGACGTTCAGCCGTCTATTTTCGTGCGCCCGGAACCGGGCCGCTCCGCCTTTGCCCGCCTGCGCAGCCAGACAGCGGAACTGGATTACGTCAGTCGCGAAACCAACCACACGCTCGCCATGGCGGGGCTGAATGCCCGCACACCCAAACGCTCGCTCATCATCATTTTTACCGATTTCGTCGATACCACCTCGGCCGAGTTGCTGATCGAGAATATCCGCGTCCTGACCAAACGCCACCTCGTGATCTTCGTGACCCTGCGCGATCCGGCGCTTGAGGAAATGGTCCACACCGCGCCCGAAAGCCTCGACAACGTGGCCTCGCTGGTCGCGGCCGGAGCATCCCTGCGCGAACGTCGTCTGGTGTTGGAAAAGCTCCACCGCCTTGGGGCCACCATTGTCGATGCTGAACCGGGTCAGGTCACATCACGGCTCATCTCCACCTATCTGGAGATCAAGGCGCGGGAATTGATCTGATGGATACGCTCACCATCCGCTCCGCCCGCTTCCGCGAAGAACGAGAGGCTGACTGGAAACGCCTGGAGCGGCTTGTGCAAGAGGCCGAAGCCAAGGGCGTCACAGGACTCAGCTTCACGCAGGCGCGCGATCTTGCCTCGCTTTACCGACAAGCCACGACATCACTGGCCATCGCGCGGGAAATTTCACTGGACAAGGCGCTGCTTGCCTATCTCGAAGCGCTCACCGCGCGCGCTTATCTCAGCGTCTACGCGCCTCAGGAACGGTTGGGCGGCGTCTTCATGCGCTTCCTGACGACGGGCGCACCGCAGGCCATGCGACGGTCATGGTTCTTCATTTGGCTGGGATTCCTGTCCATGGGGCTGGGTGCGCTGTGCGGCTACCTTCTGTTTTTCGAAGATCCCGATTGGTACCACGTTTTCATGCCTGAAGGCCTTGGCGGTGGCCGTGGCCCGGGCAGCACGACGGAATACCTGCGCAGTGTGATCTACGAGGAAGACCCCGATGCGCGTGGCTTGGGCGCGTTTGCCACGTTCCTTTTTTCACACAACACCCGAATCGCGATTTTCGTCTTCGGGTTGGGTGTGTTCCTGTGCCTGCCGGCCATCTTGCTCATCTTTTACAATGGGCTGGTCTTCGGGGCGTTCGTGGCCCTGCACGTGGATCGCGGTTTGGGTTGGGACATCGCGGGATGGCTTTCGATCCACGGCGTAACGGAGCTTTCGGCCATTTGTATCGCCTGCGGTGCCGGGCTTCAGCTTGGTTTCGCAGTGCTCTTCCCCGGCCAACGCACCCGTGTGCGGGCCTTGCGGGACGCTGGCCGTGACGCCACAAAACTGGCCTTGGTCGCGGCCCTCATGCTGGTGGCTGCGGCCCTTCTGGAGGGGTTCGGGCGACAACTGGTTCAGGATATGAACACGCGTCTCCTGATCGGTTGGGGCGTTGGCGCGCTGTGGATTGTCTGGTTCGCTCTTGGCGGGAGAGGTCGGTCATGAAGCTCCTGCGCCGCAAACCGAAACCAGAAGGCCCGCCTCCTGACCAACTGCTTCCGCCTGAAGGCGTGCCCATTCATCTTGGTATTGCGGGCATCGGCGTGCGCATGGGCGCGCAGATTGTAGACCTGATCCTCACGCTGGCGGCTGGTATCGCACTGCTCATCCTGTTGGCGGCGCTGAACCTTACCACGCCGACGACCTGGGGTGCCATTGCCGCCATGCTCTTTTTCTTCACCCGCATCCCTTACTACGTGCTGTCCGAGATCGTCTGGAATGGGCAGACGCTGGGCAAGAAGCTGATGAAGATCAAGGTTGTATCCAATGACGGCGCGTCGCTGACCATCCACGCGCTGGTGGTGCGCAACCTTATGAAGGAGGCGGAGGTGTTTTTGCCCGGCACGCTGTTGATAACGCTGGATGCGTCCGAGCCTGTCTACACGCTGATGGCCATGGCATGGATCATCGGCACACTCACGGTTCCGCTTTGCAACGCGCGCCGCCGCCGGTTGGGCGATCTGATCGCGGGCACTTATGTGATTCACCTGCCGCAACCCGTGTTGCTGGCGGATGTCGCCCGGTATGCAGCGCCGCAGCGGGGCCAGACCGACGAGTTCACGTTCTTGTCGCATCACCTTGATCACTACGGGGCCTTTGAGTTGCAAACACTTGAAGACCTACTTCGCGCTCAGGCCAGTGGCACGCCCGACAAGATCAATAAGAACTACGCGGACACGCTGGCCAAGGTGGTGGAAAACATCCGCCGCCGGATCGATTATGCCGACAAGGTCATTCCCGAGGCTCGGGTCCGGTTTCTGCAAGCCTTCTACAATGCACAGCGGGCCTATCTTGAACAACGACAGCTGTTTGGCGATCGGCGCTCAGACAAGCATTTCGATGCTGTGGAAGAGGAAGAGACGCCTCAGTGAATGCCTCGGGGCATCCCCGAGTTTTCTGGGCATTTCCTAAGGGAAAACGTAGCACCGCGACATACGATCCTGTTGACAATTCCACGCATTTTTCGCGCTATACAGCAGTGATCGCGCGGCGTGGCCCGCGTTCGATCCAATAAGACGGGACAGCAACAGGACACAAATTCATGGCTGAAACATCAGTATCGGCCCCAACCCAATCTCTGGGTGTAGGCTCAATTATTTCGGAGAGTTTTTCCATTCTTTTCAAAAATATCCCCGCGGTGATCATGATTGGCTTTTTGCCGATGCTGCTCAGCGCGATCATCGGTGGCCTGTTGCAGGGCTGGGATACGATGATGGGTACTGCAACGCCCACATTCTCTTCAGGCGGTGAGATTTTCATGTTCGTTCTGTCGATGGTCATCCAAATGGGCATCTACGGGATCATGATCGCCATGTTGGTGCAGTTTGCCTATGACGTGAAACTGGGTCGCAGCGTGAACATCTCTCGCTATTTCGGTCCTGCCATGGCCTCACTGTTGCCGGTGGTGGTGCTGACAATCGTGGTTTCGGTCCTCGTGCTTCTGGGCTTCGCAGCCCTGATCCTGCCCGGGCTCTGGCTTTACGCGGTGTTCAGCGTGGTGGTTCCGGTCATCGTGATCGAACGCGCGGGCTTTGGCGCGATGGGCCGCAGTGCTGCACTCACCAAGGAATTCCGCTGGCCCATCGTCGGCCTGCTCGTGGTCACATGGATCTGCATGATCCTGATTGGCATGGTCTTTGGTGTGGTGATCGGGTTTGGCCTATACGGCTTGGGCACCAGTTTCGTGGGCATCCTGCTGATGGTGCTGGTGATCTCCGTGATCAACGGGTTCACTTACTCGCTCTTCGGGATCGCCACGTCACTCATTTACGCCCGTCTGCGCGAAATCAAGGAAGGCGTGGGCGTGGATCAACTGGCGTCCGTTTTCGAATAAAAAGCTGGGGCGGGGGCATCTCCGCCCTGTCTCTAACGTCTTGTTCCGTACAGGCGCGCTTGCTACACGCAAGCGGAGCAGAAAGGACGTGGCCAATGCGCGCGGAAATCGAACAGACCGTCTCCGAAATTGAAAACTCGCTGGAACTGTTGCGCCAGCGTATGGGGTGGGAAACGGCAAGGCACCGGCTTGAGGAATTCAACGCCCGTGTGGAAGATCCCAACCTTTGGGACGATCCGGCCAAGGCGCAGAAGCTGATGCGCGAGCGGCAGTCGCTGGTGGACGCCATCGACACCCATGACGGGATCAAGCAGGACCTGTCCGACAACGTGGAACTCATTGAATTGGGCGAGATGGAAGAGGACCAAGAAGTCGTGTTCGAGGCCGAGAATGCGATCAAGGCGCTTGCCAAGAAGGCCGCCGCGAAAGAGCTTGAAGCGCTTCTGAACGGAGAGGCGGACGCCAATGACACCTTCCTTGAAATCAACGCAGGCGCAGGGGGCACCGAAAGCTGCGATTGGGCGTCGATGCTGGCACGCATGTATGTGCGTTGGGCGGAAAGCCACGGCTACACAGTCGAGTTGCAATCCGAAAGCGCGGGCGACGAAGCGGGCATCAAATCCGCCGCCTACAAGATCTCCGGTCACAATGCCTATGGCTGGCTGAAATCGGAATCGGGCGTGCATCGCCTTGTGCGCATCTCTCCCTTTGATAGCGCCGCCAAACGGCACACGTCCTTTTCGTCCGTTTGGGTCTATCCGGTTGTGGATGACAACATCGAAATCGAGGTGAACCCGTCGGACATTCGGGTGGACACATACAGGTCTTCCGGCGCGGGCGGTCAGCATGTGAACAAGACGGATTCGGCCGTTCGGATCACGCACCACCCCACGGGGATCGTGGTGACCAGCTCGGAAAAATCCCAGCACCAGAACCGTGACATCGCCATGAAGGCGTTGAAATCGCGGCTGTATCAACTGGAGCTCGACAAGCGGAACGAGGCGATCGCAGAGGCCCATGCAGGCAAGGGCGATGCCGGATGGGGCAACCAGATCCGCTCTTACGTGTTGCAGCCCTACCAGATGGTCAAAGACCTGCG
>CAYMEC010000029.1:0-40800 GCA_964389425.1 uncultured Roseovarius sp. | reverse complement strand
CCGATGGCGGAGCAGTAGGAGAGGCCGATTTCCAGCGCGCGGCCGGAGGCGTCGTTGTTCACCGCCACAAGGCAAGGCACGCCGCCGCCTTTGGCATACTCACCGCGCACCGTGTGCCCGGGGCCTTTGGGGGCCATCATGATCACGTCGACAGTGTCCTTGGGTTCAATCAGACCGAAATGCACATTCAGGCCGTGGGCGAATGCCATCGCCGCGCCGTCACGCAGATTGTCATGGACGTATTTCTTGTAGGTCTCTGCCTGCAATTCATCGGGCATGGTGAACATGATCAGGTCGCACCACGCGGCGGCCTCTGCAATGCCCATGACCTTCAGGCCTTCGCCCTCGGCTTTCTTGGCGGACGGTGAGCCGTCGCGCAGGGCCACCACCACGTTCTTGGCACCCGAGTCGCGCAGGTTCAGCGCGTGGGCGTGGCCTTGGCTGCCGTAGCCCAGAATGGCCACGTTCATGTCCTTGATCATGTTGATGTCGCAATCGCGGTCGTAATAAACGCGCATGATTTTCTCCTCGCGGTTTGATTTGGCGCGGAGCATACGGAGAATCCAATGATCAGATCGTCATTTTGCGCTTTTTCAATGGTTTTTTTTGAGTATTTATAGCCAAAAAGAAGGTTTGGTGACTTTTTCATGCTTGACGATACGGACAGACGGCTTTTGCGGCAGTATCAATATGCACCCGAGATGCCAGTGGCGGATCTGGCGGCGGAGACGGGCTTGACCCCGGGCACCTGCGCGCGGCGGCTCGACCGGTTGCGGGATGCAGGGATCATTCGGGCGAACCGGGCGGTGATCGACTGGCGCGCGTTGGGGTACGAGGTGGAAGTGTCACTGCGCGTAACGCTGGAAAAATCCGCACCGCGTGCTTTTGACGAATTCCTGATCGCCGCGCGCGAGGTGGCCGAAGTGGTGGAAATCCAGACCTTTCTTGGCCGCGTCGATGTGCGGCTGTCCGTCATTGCCCGCGATATGGCCCACTACCAAGAGATATATCGCAGCGCGATTCTTGCCCTGCCCCATATCGCAGATATCGAGGCACTGATGCATGTGGCGCGGATCAAAAGCGATGAGGTTCTGCCGCTATGATGGAACTTGATACAACCGACCGGGCGCTGCTGCGCCTGCTGGTGGAAGACGCCACCCAGACGGCAAGCGGGTTGGGGCGCATCTTGGGCCTGTCGCAACCCGCCACATGGCGGCGCATTCAACGGCTGCGCGAGGCGGGCGTAATCAAGGGCCAGCGCCTTGATCTGGATGCGGAGGCTCTTGGCTTTGGCGTGACGGTCTTTCTGGGCGTGAAACTCGCCACCAAGGGGCGGGTCAGTATCGCCGATTTTGAACGCGCCGTCTCCGCCATACCTGAAGTGCAGACAGTCGAACACATCCTGGGCCTGTATGATTACCGCCTGCGGGTCGTGGCGCGCGATATCTCTGATTTCGAACGGGTACTGCGGCGGCGGATCATGATGCTGCCCGGCGTGGGGGACGTGGAAGCCAACGTGTTGCTCAGTGAAGAGCGCCGGTCGGGCCCAATTGGTTAAGTATGGTGCTTTGTCCAAAAAGGGCTACAGTTCAAAGCACACGATACGCAGAGGTTTGGCCCAATGAATAAAGACGCCTACACATTGATCCTCGAGGCCATCGATGGCGGTGATTTCCGGCCTGGCGACAGGCTGGTTGAAAGCGATCTGGCGGATCGGTTCGGCGTCTCCCGCACACCCATCCGTGAGGCGCTTCAGCGGTTGGAAACGCAAAGCCTGCTCACCCGCGATGGGCGCAGCCTGATCGTTGCCTCGCTGGATCACAACCAACTGGCCGAACTGTATGTGGTCCGGGCAGAGCTGGAGGGGCTTGCCGCAGGATTGGCGGCACGTCATGCCACACCAGAAGAGGTGCGCGTGTTGCAGGATATGGTCACGGATGACCACAAACTGATCGGCAAACCGCAGGCCATGGCGCGGGCCAACCGACGGTTCCACAAGCAAATCCACCTGAGTTCCCACAACCGGTTTCTGGTTCAGCAACTGGATCTGGTGCACCGGTCCATGGCGCTTATGGCCACGACATCTCTGGCCGCTGTGGGGCGCGATGAGGATGCGTTGTCCGAACACCAATGCATCGTATCCGCGATTGAGACAGGCGATGTGGACGGCGCGTCGGAGGCGCTGAGATCTCACATCTCCAAGGCTTTTGTGACGCGCTTGAAGCTGGATTCCGGTGAGGTTGAGAGCACGATCTGAACGGCGTTACACGCTGCGCCTGAGCGTTTGCAACCGCGCGCGTTTCTCGGGCGTGACCCGCGCCAGCCCATGCTGTGTCTTGTCCCAGAAATAGGGCTTCAACGCCAGTTCATAGAGCGCCTTGTAGGCAGCAATCGCGCCCAAAGGATTGTAGAAATGCATTGTGGGTGTCCACGGCAAAAGATGGCGATGCCGCGGCCCGGCGGTTGCATTGACATAAAGGGTTATGTTGATGACCTCGATCACCAGAAATGCAGAGCCAAGACCAATCATGATCTCGCGTGACACGAACGGATCCAACGGATGGGGCAGACCAAACAGGACAAGCCAGAAAGACCACAACACAGGCGCCAGCAAAAACTGCGACAACGCTGTCAGGAAATGGGCCTGAAAGCCCACGAATTTCCAAAGCCCCAGTTGTCTCAGCAGCACGCCGGGTCGTCGCATATGCACGATGTAGGTCGTCATGTAGCCCTTCAACCAACGTGATCTTTGTCGGATCCACGCCCAGGGTCGGCAATTTGCCTCTTCTTCCGTTACCGTCGCCAGCATTTCGGTGCGGTACCCATGCCGCGCCAATCGAAATCCCAGATCGGCATCTTCTGTCACGTTATGGGCGTCCCAGCCCCCCAGATGTTCCAGAACCTTGCGTCGGAAAAAAAGCGTGGTGCCCCCCAGCGGGATCGCCCAGCCCAGCTGCGACACACCCGGCATGATCACACGAAACCAAGCGGCGTACTCGATCGTGAAACACCGGGCCAACCAGTTTTGGCGCGGATTGTAGTAATCCAGCACGCCCTGAATACAGGCCACGTCTGGGGGAAGGAGTTGAAATCGGCGGGCGACCTGGGTGATCTGATCCGGCTCTGGCGCGTCCTCGGCGTCATAAACGCCGATGATGTCGCCCTCACAGAAATCCAGCGCGTAATTCATGGCGCGCGGTTTCGTGCGCGGCTGGCCATCAGGCACCACCACGGGCCGGATCCAGGTGGGCAGATCGATGGTGGCCAGCATATCGCGCGTCGTCTCATCCGCCTCTTCAATGACCAGAAGCACATCAAGCAGGCATTTGGGATAGGTCAGCCGGTTGAGGCGCGCCACCAGCGCGTGAAGCACTTCCGTTTCCTTGAAGAGCGGTACGAGGATCGACACTTTGGGCAATGGCTCATTCCGGATAACCAAGGCGGCATCGCGATCAGGCTCGACTGTCTTGTGCGCCACGAAAGCCACCGTCTTGAAGACGGCCGAGATAAGGAGTGTCACGATCGCCCACATCGCGAACGCGGCAAACACCACGTTGGGAAACATCCAAGTCACCGCCACAAGCGCCATCAGCGCCCCGGCAATCAGCGTCAATCGCACGGCGCGGGCCCGGCTCCAAGTACGGCAGCTTTCCTCTTCTGGAACGCGCGTACACGCGGCCCTTATCAGATGGCGGCGATGAAGACGGGCGATCCGGTTCTGGATTGCCTCACGCGGGGCCAAAAGCACGCGGGCCCGGTTCAACTTTTCAGGCAACATGTCCCCAAGGTGCGTCAGAACAGCAGGATCCTCAACGACCAGAGCAGGCAGGCCATCACGGTCAATCACCGGCATGATGGCATGAGTCAACAAAAGCGACACGGCAAGATCGGTCGGCATATAGGACAGAGCCGCCAGTTCGCTGGCCGTCAATTGCCGCGATTTGCAGGCCTTGGCATGGGTTTCGAGCAGAAGCTGGCGGCTGGCCAACCCTTCAGTCAACAAAATACGATCAAGAGAGGCTCTGCAATTTCGCTGCACTGTGCGGGCATGGGCAATATCCTCCGCGGTGCTGACCCCATGACGCACCAGATCCAATGCGCGTTGGGCCTGCGCATCCGGCTTGCTGACAGTGCCAAGGTCGTCGCATAGCGGGTCTGCCGGGCCAAACTGACGTAGTTCCGTTATTCCCATAACCGGGTTCCTGTTCTGCGCACCTCGACACGCTAGATTAGGGACGGTTAATGAAACGTAAATTAGTGGTTAATTGTCAGAAGTTTGAACTCGGTTAACAATTGCTTAACAGGTGTCGTGAACCCCTTGCCGGGATCTACTTTCCTGCTGCGTCCATCGACGCGGCGAAGCGTTCAAAAAGGTAAAAACTGTCCTGAGGTCCGGGGCTCGCTTCCGGGTGGTGCTGAACCGAAAAGACCGGCTTGTCGACCATGCGAATGCCGCAGTTTGACCCGTCAAAGAGCGACACATGGGTTTCCACCACGCCCTTGGGCAAGGTTTGACTGTCCACTGCGAAACCGTGGTTCATGGACGTGATTTCGACTTTGCCTGTCTCCACCTCTTTCACCGGGTGGTTGGCCCCGTGATGACCATGGTTCATCTTCACCGTATCCGCGCCCAGCGCCAAGGCGAGCATCTGGTGGCCAAGGCAAATACCGAAAACGGGGATGTCCCTTTCCAGCACGCCCTGGATCATCGGTACGGCATATTCGCCGGTGGCCGCCGGATCGCCGGGGCCGTTAGACAGGAAGACACCGTCAGGTTCATGAGCCAGCACGTCTTCAGCCGTCGCCGTGGCGGGGAGAACGGTCACATCGCATCCGGCGCTGGCAAGGCAGCGCAGAATGTTGCGCTTGGCGCCGTAATCAATAGCCACGACCTTGTGCTTGGGATCGGTCTGGCGCGTGTAGCCCTCGGGCCATGCCCAGCGCATTTCATCCCAGCGATAGGATTGCGCGCAGGTCACGTCCTTTGCCAGATCAAGCCCTTCCAGCCCGACAAACCCCCGGGCGGCAGCGACCAACGCCTCCACGTCAAAATTGCCTTCGGGATCATGGGCCAAGGCCACGTGGGGCGCGCCCTGTTGACGGATCGCGCGGGTCAGGCGCCGCGTATCAATCCCACCAATCGCCACCCGGCCCCGCCGCGCCAACCAATCGGCAAGGCGTTCGGTAGCGCGCCAGTTGCTGGGCTCTGTCGGATCCCATTTCACCACCATGCCTTCAGCGACAGGATCGGCGGTTTCATCGTCATCGGGGTTCACGCCGACATTGCCGATATGAGGGAAGGTAAAGGTGACGACCTGCCCGGCGTAGGATGGATCAGTCATGATCTCCTGATAGCCGGTCATCGCAGTGTTGAAGCACAGCTCTGCCGTGACCTGCCCTTCGGCACCAAACCCGTGGCCGTAGAATAATGACCCATCCGCCAGCGCAAGACATGCGGTGGGGCGCGACGGGGTCATGATGGCCATGGGACAGCTTTCTTTGTGAAGGGTCTGATCGGCAAATTGTCGGAGGTTTATGCAGACCCGTCGCAGGGGTCAAGGGGCAATATGGGGTCTTGCAACAGGTTGCCTCTTCACCATCTATCAGCTAGGCATCGCGCCTCAATCGAAGCAGCAAGAGAGCAGGCATATGTCCCTCACCGACCGCATCAACGACGCCCTGAAACGCGCCATGAAAGACCAGGACAAACTGCGTTTGGGAACGCTGCGCCTGATCAATGCCGTGATCAAGGACAAGGGGATCGAACGCCGGGGCGAAGGTCTACCGGCGGAGATGAGCGACGAGGAAATCCTCGCGCTTCTGGGCAAGATGACAAAACAGCGCCAGGAATCGCTGCGCGCCTATGAAGAGGGCGGGCGCGTGGATCTAGCAGAGCGCGAGAAGCAGGAAATTTCCATCATCGCCGAATTCCTGCCGAGACAGCTGAATGACGAGGAGGTGGCCGAAGCCATCGAAGCAGCAATCGCGGCAAGCGGTGCAGAGTCGATCCGCGACATGGGCAAGGTGATGGGTCAGCTTAAAGCAGACTACACTGGTCGTATGGATTTCGGGGCAGTGGGACCGCGGGTCAAAGAGAAACTCTCTGCCTGATCACCGCCGAGAGATTTTGATGAGCGCGTCACTCAACTCTCCAAAGAGCGAGACGCGCTCATCCTCGGAGAGGAATGACCCAATCTCCACCTCGCGGCCCTTCCCAGACAACGTGACATAGTTGGGCACAGGTCCTCCCGTCTCATGCATCTGGGCCTTCGCCCAGTAACTTTCACATTCCCATTCCTGTAGTCGCCCATTTGGGCTGGTGCGGGTCAGGTGGATTTCGTCGGCGTCGATTGTCAGCTCTTCATGCAGCCGCCCATCGCGATAGGACCTCTCCAACGCGAACCAGATGCCGCCAACAGACAGCATCAGAAATGGCAACACGCCCCACAGAACCACGGTGCCCAAAAGCGGAAAAAGAGGAACAGAGATCATCGCGGAGGTGATCAGAATGAATCCCGCAAACCCCCGCCGCGGCAATGACCTGTGGGGCCAGAGGTGCAGGGTTTGTACGGCATCTGGCGATGCGTCTGGGGCAGACCATTCATAAGGCATGCGACTAACCTAGCTGATTCCCAAAAAATGCAAAGAAAACCAAACGCTGCATTATGTCTCAACCCAAATGGTGACAGGGCCATCATTGATCAGCTTCACCTGCATGTCTGCCCCGAACTGACCCGTGGAAATGGCAATGCCATGCGCCCTCAATGCCTCAGTAAAATGCAGATAAAGCCGTTCCCCGTCCTGCGGTGGCGCAGCGGCCGAAAATCCGGGGCGATTGCCGCGCGATATGTCTGCGGCCAACGTGAACTGACTGACGACCAATGCGCCCCCGCCCACATCCAGCAGGGACCGGTTCATTTTCCCGGCCTCATCCTTGAAAATGCGCAGCTTGGCGATCTTTGCGGCCAGCTGCTCGGCTGTCGTATCCTCATCGCCCAGCATGGCGCATACGAGAATCAGAAGACCCGGTCCGGTTGCTCCGATCAATTGGCCATCAACCTCGACGGACGCCTCCGACACTCTTTGCAGTAAAGCTCTCATGCCCTTGACATAGCACCCTTCATTGCGCGTCCGGAATGTCGCGACATTTCTAAAATCTTGGGTGCATCTTTCCGAGTTCAGCGCCCGAGGATGTCCCGCAGGATCCGCTCCACCGCCGTTTCCCTCCTCGGCTGCTGTTGCTGTCGCGGGGTCATGTCCTCGGCCACCTGCTCACGAATGCTCCGCGACATGGGCAACGGTCGGGGTGTCTGCCCATCATTCACCCGCACCATGGTTTCGCGCCAGATGTCCGTGGGCAGGCTGCCACCCGTCACCTGCTGAAGCGGGCTGTTGTCGTCATAGCCCATCCACACGCCGGTCACATAATCCGCGGTGAACCCGATGAACCACGCATCCCGCGCGGCCTGTGTGGTGCCGGTCTTGCCCGCAACTTCCCATCCATCGAGCCGCGCCCGACGCGCCGTGCCCTCTGACACCACCTTGTACATCATCCATGTTAGCTGCCGCGCGGCCTCTTCCCGGATCACCCGTTCGCCGATGCCGCCCGCCGTGCCCATCAGGGGCGTCTCTTCGCCCAGAAGTGTCAATTCTTCCAAGCCATAGGGCGTCACCGATGAGCCCCCGTTCAGGATCCCCGCATAGGCCCCTGTCATCTCAAGCAGTGTGCTCTCGGATGCCCCCAGCGCCAGCGACGGGCTGTCTGCCAGATCGCTTCTGATCCCGAAATCTTCGGCCACTTTGCGCACCAGATCACGGCCCACGGCCTCTGACACCTTCACCGCCGGGATGTTGGCCGAAAACTTCAACGCCTCCGTCAGCGTGACCCGGCCACGATATTTCTTATCGTAGTTTTCCGGGCACCAGCGGCCTGAGCCGGGGATATCCAGACAGTAAGGTTCGTCGACGACTGTCGCATTGGGGCTGTACCCCAACTCCAACGCTGTGGCATAGACGAATGGCTTGAACGCGGACCCGGTTTGACGGTTGGCCATCGTGGCCCGGTTGAAAGCTCCGGCAACCTTACTTTCGCGCCCCCCCACCATGGCCCGCACAGCGCCATCGGCAGACATCACGACAATCGCCGCCTGCGCTTCACTGCCTTCACGAATCCTGTCTTCAAAGACGTACGCCAGCGCCTCTTCCGCCGCGCGTTGGATGCGCTGGTCGAGCGTGGTGCGGATGATCACATCTTCCGTCGTATCGCGCGTGAAAAAATCCGGGCCGGATTCCATGACCCAATCTGCGAAATACCCGCCGGTTTGTGCCTCTGCCGCCTCGGACAGCGTGGCCGGGTCTGCATCCGCCTGGCTGCGCTCCTCCGCGGTCAGGTACCCCTGCTCCTCCATCAAGCGCAGAATAGTGGCGGCACGATCCTGCGATCGTTCCAGATTGTTGGTGGGCGCAAGACGTGTCGGCGCGGTCAGAAGCCCGGCGAGCATTGCGCTTTCCTGCGCGCTCAGCGCCGCGGCAGGTTTGCCAAAGTATCGCTGCGCCGCGGCCTCAGCCCCATAGGCCCCCGCGCCCAAATAGGCCCGGTTCAGGTAGATCGACAGGATCTCGTCCTTGGAATATTTGGCCTCCATGGCCATGGCATAAATCGCCTCTTTGGCCTTGCGGCCCAACGACCCTCGACGACAATCCCGCACGTAATCGGCCTCGGTTTCCCAAGCGTCCGCGTCAAATTCTACGCCGAGGCAAAGCAGCTTGGCTGTCTGCTGCGTGATCGTCGATCCGCCATGTCCCGAAAGCGGCCCACGCCCTTCGGACAGGTTGATCCGAATGGCGCTGGCGACGCCACGCGGGCTGACGCCGAAATGGCGGTAAAAGCGCTTGTCTTCGGTCGCCACCACCGCGTTCTTGAGATGCGAACTCACGGTGTCTGCGGTCACAACCCCACCGAACTGATCACCACGCCAGGCAAAAACCTCGCCCTCCCGATCCATGAGGGTCACGGATCCCCGCGCCCGCCCGTCCAGCAAGTCGCGCACATCCGGCAGCGTCAGATAGGTGTAAAAGACAGCACCCGCCACAATCACCGCAGCCACGGCTGTCACCCGCCAGGACACAACCCAGATCAGGCGGACCACAAAGCCCGACAAGCGACCAAAAAAGCCCCTGATGCGCCCGTTGGATGTGCGGGCACCCTTCCGCGACGCAGGTTTTTTGGCCGCGGCTTTTTTCGCAACCGTCTTCTTCGCAGGCGTCTTTCGAGGGGCGGGTTTAGATGTCTTTCGACCAAACAAACCCCAACCAAAGCCCTTCTTTGCAGGCTTCTTGCGCCGTTTATCGGCCACCAGCCGTGGTTTCTTGCCACCGGTTTTGCTCATCAGGATCCTCTGGAGAAGCTGCTCAGTCTTTTTTCAGGAAGATAGTCGCGATTCGCGAAAAATTGACCCCCTATAGCGATATTCTAATTGATTAAAATATGTGCATTCTGATTTAATTGCACAATTTTTGGACATTAACGCTTCGATCACCACGCCCAGCCGCCCTCGGTACCTTCACGCACGCGTGACGCTCGGGTCATTTCCCCCATGCAAATCCCCGCGCATTCAATCGCGCAGGGAACACATTGAAAGGGGTGTCTAAGTGAAACTCATCGTAGCAACCATCAAGCCGTTCAAGCTTGAGGATGTCCGCGAAGCGCTGACAGGGATCGGCGTGCGCGGCATGATGGTGACAGAGATCAAAGGGTTTGGCGCGCAATCGGGCCACACGGAAATCTACCGCGGCGCAGAATACGCCGTGAATTTCGTTCCGAAAATCAAACTGGAAATCGCAGTCGCTGATGGCGTGGCCGATCAGGTGGTTGAAACCATCACGTCTACGGCCCGCACCGGCAAAATCGGAGACGGCAAGATCTTCGTGATGGATCTCGAACAAGCCACGCGCGTGCGCACCGGCGAAACAAATGAAGACGCGCTGTAAGCGCTACGCAGATTAAGGGGAAACTTTATGAAACTCACACTTAAAACGGCACTTGCTGCGGGCGTGATCGGGATGCTCCCATCGCTGGCCATCGCCCAAGATGCCGCCGCCCCGAGCTTTGATGAGATCGGGCCTTACATCATGACCACCCTGCTCTTCTGCATGGCGGGTTTCCTTGTGTTCTTCATGGCCGCAGGATTTGCCATGCTGGAAGGCGGGCTGGTGCGGTCCAAGAACGTCACCATGCAAATGACCAAGAACATCTCCCTGTTTTCCATCGCCGCAATCATGTACTGGCTGGTGGGCTTCAACACGATGTATCCGGGCGATTTCAACGGGTATTTCGCGATTGGCGGTCAAACGGTTCTGGACCCCGTCGGCGTGGCCGCAGCAGATGCGGCCTTGGATTACGCTTCGGTCGGTTCGGATTTCTTCTTCCAGCTTGTCTTCGTCGCCGCCACGGCATCCATCGTGTCGGGCGCCGTTGCTGAACGCATCAAACTTTGGCCGTTCCTGGCCTTCGTGGTCGTGCTGACCGGTATCATGTACCCGATTTCCGGGTCCTGGCAGTGGGGCGGCGGCTGGCTGTCCGAAGCGGGTTTCTCCGACTTCGCTGGTTCCACCGTGGTGCACTCCGTCGGCGGTTGGGCCGCTCTGGCTGGTATCATCGTGCTGGGCCCCCGCCTCGGCAAATACAAGGATGGCAAAGTGAACCCCATGCCGGGCTCCAACCTTGCGCTCGCGACGCTTGGCACGTTCATCCTCTGGCTGGGTTGGTTCGGCTTCAACGGCGGGTCCCAGCTGGCCATGGGCACGGTTGGCGATGTGTCCGACGTGTCGCGCATTTTTGCCAACACCAACATGGCAGCGGCCGCCGGTGCTGTCACGGCCCTGGCGCTGTCCACGATCCTCTACAAGAAGCCTGACCTCACGATGGTGCTGAACGGCGCTCTGGCGGGTCTCGTGTCCATCACGGCCGAACCGCTGGCACCCACGCTGTTCGGTGCACTGTGGATCGGTGCTGTAGGTGGCGTGATCGTTGTCTTCACGGTTCCGATGCTGGACAAGCTGAAGCTGGACGATGTGGTCGGTGCAATTCCTGTCCACTTGTTCGCGGGCATCTGGGGCACCATCGCGGTTGTCTTCTACAACTCCGATGCCAAGCTGATGACCCAGCTGACAGGTATTGTCGCCTACGGTGTGTTCACCTTCGTGGCGAGCCTCGTCCTCTGGTACATCCTCAAGCTGGTGCTTGGGTTGCGTGTCAGCGAAGACGACGAACTGAACGGCCTCGACACAACCGAAATGGGCATGGAAGCCTATCCGGAGTTCTCGAAGTCCTAAGACTCTAGATTTCCTTCCTGGAGTGACTGGCCCTCGCGCTTCGGCGCGGGGGCTTTTTAGTGGGGTTTGCAGGACGGCTCAGCGCCTTCGTCAGGCTCCGGTTTGACAAAGGCGCGGCGGCTCCCGGAGCTTGAGATCACGCCAACATTCCCCCGTTTCGAATCGCGCCCCCACATGCTACCCTTAGTGGTATGAATGAAATGACCCCCAATATAGGCCAATCTGCGCCGGTCATCCGCCAGCTAGATGAGGCGGCGATCAATCGCATCGCAGCGGGCGAAGTGGTGGAACGCCCGGCCTCGGCAATTAAGGAACTGGTGGAGAACGCCATCGACGCGGGCGCGCGCCGGATCGAGGTGTCTTATGCCGCCGGGGGCAAAACGCTGATCCGCGTCACCGATGACGGTTGCGGCATGTCCGCCGCTGACCTGCCCCTGGCGCTGAGCCGCCACGCCACGTCCAAAATCGACGGCACCGACCTGCTCAACATCCAGAGCTTTGGCTTTCGCGGCGAAGCATTGCCCTCGCTCGGTGCCGTTGGTCGTTTGACCATCACCTCCCGCGCCGCGGGTCTTGAGGGCGCTGAGGTTACCGTCTCCGGTGGTCAGGCTTCCGCCATCAGACCTGCCGCGCTGAATCCGGGCACCATCGTCACGCTCAAGGATCTTTTCTATGCCACCCCGGCCCGCCTCAAGTTCATGCGATCCGACCGGGCGGAAGCGCAAGCCATCGGCGACGTGGTCAAACGTCTGGCCATGGCCGAACCTTTCATCGGCTTCATCCTGCGCGATGTCACCGATGGCGGAGAGGGCCGCATCATCTTCCGCGCTGATGCAGAAACCGGCGACATGTTCGACGCCCTTCACGGCCGCCTCTCCCGCGTGCTCGGCGCGCAATTTGCCGAAAATGCTGTCCCGCTCGACGCCGAACGCGACGGCTTCCACATGACAGGCTACGCCGCGCTACCCACCTATTCGCGCGGCTCAGCCGTGGCGCAGTATCTTTTCGTCAACGGTCGCCCCGTGCGGGACAAAATGCTCTACGGAGCATTGCGCGGGGCCTACAGCGATTACCTCCCCCGCGATCGTCACCCAGCGGCAGCGCTTTTCATCGATTGCGATCCCAAACTGGTCGACGTCAACGTCCATCCGGCAAAATCCGAGGTTCGTTTCCGCGATCCCGCAGTCGTGCGCGGCCTCATCGTCTCTGGCTTGCGCCACGCACTGGCCGAGGCCGGACACCGCGCCTCCTCCACAGTCGCTGAAGCAGCACTTGGTGCCATGCGCGCCGAACCGACAGCACCCCGCATTTACCAAATGGACCGCGCATCCCGGCCCACTGGCTTTTCTGAACTCCAGAACGACTACAGCGCCCGCGTGGAACCCACCCCGAGCGAGACGCACCCGCAAGGGAGCGATGAACGGCCCGTCAAGGAAACCCACCATCCTCTGGGTGCCGCCCGCGCGCAGATGCATGAAAACTACATCTTCGCCCAGACCGAAGACGGCATGGTCATCGTCGATCAACACGCCGCCCATGAACGCCTCGTCTACGAAGACCTCAAAACCCAAATGGCCGAGAACGGCGTCGCCGCGCAGGCCCTCCTCATCCCCGACATTGTCGAGCTGAGCGAGACGGACGCTGCCCGCCTCCTCGAAGAAGCGGACACGCTCTCTGATCTTGGCTTTACCATCGAATCCTTCGGCCCCGGCTCAATTGCTGTCCGCGAAACCCCGTCCATCCTCGGCCCCGTCGATGCCTCTGCGATCCTGCGAGACGTGCTGGACGAACTTCACGACCAAGGCGAAAGCGCCACCATTCGCGCGAGAATCGAAGCCATCCTGTCACGTATCGCTTGCCACGGGTCCGTTCGCTCAGGCCGCCGGATGTCAGCAGATGAAATGAATGCCCTCTTGCGCCAGATGGAAGCCACGCCTCATTCGGGTCAGTGCAATCACGGGCGGCCCACCTATATCGAACTCAAACTCGCCGACATTGAAAAACTCTTCGACCGCACATGATTGAGCTTGGCACCCTGACCCTCGACCTCAGCGACCCACTGGTCCTCGCTACGCTCATCGCGGCAGCTGTGCTGTTGCTCATTCTCTGGCTCGTCATCGGCACCAACCGGTCCGCGGCCCGCTCTGCGCGCATGGCAGAGCCCATCATTCGCCAGATGAACGACCTCACCACCCGCGTGCAGGGGCTCAGCGACGGCCAAAACCAATTGGCAGGTGGTCTGAACCACGTGTCTGAGGCGCAGGCCCAATCCCAAGCCAGCATGCTGCAACTGATGGAACGCCGTCTCGCGCAGGTACAGGAACAAATGAACGAAAACCTCCACGGCTCCTCACGTCGCACGGCGCAATCGCTCGGTGAATTGCAACAGCGCCTCACGGCCATCGACAAGGCGCAGGAAAACATCACCAAGCTGTCGGGCGATGTCCTGAGCCTGCAAGACATCCTCAGCAACAAGCAAACCCGGGGCGCGTTCGGCGAAATCCAACTGACGGATATCGTCTCCAAGGCGCTGCCATCAGACAGCTATTCAATGCAGCACACGCTGTCCAATGGCAAACGCGCCGATTGCCTGATCCACCTGCCCAACCCGCCGGGGCCCATCTGCATCGACAGTAAATTCCCGCTGGAAGCCTATGAGGCCCTGCGCCGTGCCACCACCGATTGGGAGGTGAATGAGGCCGCGAAATTCCTGCGCGGCTCGGTCAAAAAGCACATCAAGGACATCGCGGAAAAATACATCCTCGATGGCGAAACCGCCGATGGCGCGCTGATGTTCCTACCCTCTGAGGCGGTCTATGCTGAACTCCACGCCAATTTCCCGGAGCTGGTACGCGACGGTTTCGCCGCTCGGGTCTGGATCGTGTCGCCCACGACCTGCATGGCGACCCTCAACACCATGCGCGCGATCCTCAAGGACGCCCGCATGCGCGAACAGGCAGGCGCGATCCGGACGGAACTTGGCAAGCTCTTTGCCGATGTGGAACGGCTGGGTACACGAGTGGAAAATCTTGATCGGCATTTCAATCAGGCGTCCAAGGACATCGCCGACATCAAAATCTCTGCCGACAAGGCAGGGCGACGGGCCAAACGGCTGGACAATTTCGACTTCGAGGAACTGGCACCGGAGAGCGATCCAACCGTGGTGAAACTCACCAAAGACAGTTGATCAGGTCGGCTCTGGCGACTTTGTGCGACAATGCCTTGCGATCTCTCGGTCCAGCAACCCGGTTTCCACCAGCAAACACCGATCCCGCGCCTCATAGTAATACCCGCGCGCGTACCACATCACCGCCCGGTCCATATCCCCGTCTGACACCAACCACGCCCCACGCAGATACTTCACCGCCCAGGTCAGGTTGACCTCCGCATCCAGCAAGTCTTCGTTCTTGCCCTGAAATCCAATCCCCCTCGCGGTGGCAGGCAGGATCTGCATCATCCCGTAATACGGCCCATTGCGCGCACGGGGGCGGTAGTCGCTTTCGCGCTGAATGACCTTGTGCACCAACAGGCGCGGCACCTCATAGAAATCCGCGTATTTGTTGATCAGCACGCGCAATTCCGGCGTCTCATTGGGGAAAAGCGCGAAGTCTTGTTGCACAGGTTCCTTGGCCGTCCCGCAGGCCGCCAACATCAAAATCAAAAGGAATGCGAGCCCTCGCATCACATCGTCTCAAGACAATGGCGGCGAAACGCGCGTTTCAGCATATCCAGCTCTTCGCGCAACAAAGACACCTCCGCCCGGATGTCATAGCTCAATTCTTCCCCCGCCACGATGCAGAACTGACCCAATGTCGTGGACGTGTCCGCGTCGTTGATCAAAAAGGTCTGCACCCCATCTGAAATCGCTGCTGCTGGCACTGGCACGCGCAGCGTCCAGCCGGTCTTGTCTTCCATCGGTTCGACCACAACACCCTCGACCTGCTCCAATTGCCAGGTCACATCGATCTTCGGTGCCTCCCCGCCAGCCCTGTCTCGATACAGCGCGCCTTCCCACACCCCTTCGATCAGGCGCGTCTTGGTCAGGGTCAGATCGCTCATGGGGGGTGTCCTTTTCAGAATTCTGTGCGCAGGCGGCGGCTCATGGTCAGATCTCGGATCGTAACCTGGCTCATCTGCGGATTTTCAAAGATCAGATCCATCCACGCCCGCTCCACCCGTTTTTCGTTGATCTTGGAATAGGCCAGATCGAATTCCACCATCAATTGTTCTTCATGCAGCGGCAATTCCCGCACCAACTGTTCGGTATTGGGGCCATGCTTGATGTTGAGGCGGATGAAAATCTCCAGCGGTTTTTCCAGCTCCACAATCGTGTCGAGCCGCACCAGATGGCGGCGCGTGATGTCCTGCATCGCATCCTGCGGCAGATCAAGAACCAGGGACAGGAACGATCCATCAAAGTTGAACACGTCCATCCGCAAGCCGAAGGGTGCCAGATCGGCCTCTCGCTGGTTGCGGATCTGGCGCAGGCTCAGCTCCGATCGTTCGCAATCGTGAAACAATACCACCTCCTCGCCCAGCGCGGTGTTGCTCAGCGCCGAGGACATACCCGGCACATCCAGCGGATTGCGCCAAAGGTTCGGCCGCCATGACCAATCCGTGCCATGGGGCTTTTCAAAGGCATTCGACCCGATGACCGGCAAGGCAAGCCTATGGTCGGCCGCCGCGATGATCTCATTGAGATGAAAACGTAATTTCCGGGCAACACTGCGTTCGCGCTGCAATGCATCCAGGCTCAGATCATGGGCATGACGCGACAGAAATCGCCAGCGCTTCCACGCCCGACGCTTCACCACCCAATCCAGAATGCCGCTCCTGAATTCTACTGCCATTGTCCCAGTTCTTTGCTACCCGGCCAGTCTGCACTGGTTCGATTGCCATAGCATTAACTCGAATCCGGAAACAATCCACCCAAAAGCGCGCCCAATGATCCCGGCGGGCTTGTGCCGCTCGCCGCGTCGGCCGTTGGCGCGACCACCGGTCGAACCGGGCTGTTGGCTTTCGTGTTTTGCGCCAAGGCCACCAATAGTCTTTGACCATCTTCTCCCGCCGCCGGGCTGCCCTGACGGGCATAGAGCGCCAGTCCAATCAAGTGTCCATTGATCGCCAGTGCCCCGCGCCAGTGCTTGGCGTCCTTGCCCTGAAACGCTGCATTTCCGCCGTTTGCAAAATGCACGAGGCTCAGCTCATTCAAATCTACACTGTCAATCACCGCAAGGTCAGGCATGGAGGCCGCGACGGACGCGGCACTGGGCCGCGTGGCTCCGGCCCGATCCGGCAGAACGGTCAGCGTCATGATCACTGGCTCCACCTCTTGCCCGCGCACGCCGCTGAGCGACTCGCAACTGGCCAGCATCACAAACCCCTGCGCCTTGCGCTTTCGCATCGACTCTTTGTCAATGCAGTAGCCCGGCGGGCCCACCACGACCACGTCACCCTCATAAAGCGTCGTCGTGCGCAGCACGTCGCGCTGCACCTCGCCACCCGCACCAAGACCGGGGAAGTCAGCACCCAGACAACCTGACAGGCCGACCACCCAAACCAGCGCAATTGCCCAGCGGAGCAACCTCTCAGATGTCCATATAGACATGCCGTTCGGCCTGGCCGCCCGGATGGGTGACAGCGCCCTTGTAGGTTTCCTGCACCAACTGCGCGAACTTCCACAGCGCGCCAGAGGCATAGATCGTCTCTTTCGGTCCTGCCCAGTTTTCCTTGCGGGTCGCCAGCTCTTCATCGGTCAGATCCACGCTCAGCTCACCCGTGATGGCGTTGATCGTGATCACGTCGCCATCCTGCAAAAGCCCGATCGGCCCGCAATGGGCGGCTTCCGGCCCCACATGGCCCACACAGAACCCGCGCGTCGCGCCCGAAAACCGGCCATCGGTGATCAGCGCGACCTTCTTGCCCATCCCTTGCCCGGACAGCGCCGCAGTGGTGGCCAGCATCTCCCGCATACCCGGCCCACCCGAAGGACCTTCGTTGCGGATGACCAGCACTTCACCTTCCTTGTAAGCGCGCTGTTTCACGGCCTCAAACGCATCCTCTTCGCACTCGAAAACGCGCGCGGGACCGGTAAACACCTGCTCTTCCTCGCTCATGCCTGCGACCTTCACGATGGCGCCTTGCGGGGCCAGATTGCCCTTCAGGCCAACCACGCCGCCGGTCTGGGTGATGGGTGTTTCAATGGGGTAGATCACCTTGCCATCGGCCTCACGGTCTACAAGATCCAGCTCTTCACCAATGGTGCGGCCCGTCGCAGTGATGCAGTCCTCATGGATCAACCCCGCCTTACGCAATTCGCGCATCACAACCGGAACCCCGCCCACTTCATAGAGATCCTTGGCGACGTATTGCCCACCGGGTTTCAGATCGACGAAATAAGGCGTGTCCTTGAAAATCTCGCAGACATCATCCAGGAAAAATTCAAGACCCGCCTCATGAGCAATGGCTGGCAGGTGCAGCCCTGCATTGGTCGAACCGCCGGTGCAAGCCACCACGCGCGCGGCGTTTTCCAGCGACTTCAGCGTCACCACGTCGCGTGCACGGATATTCTTCTCCAAAAGCGCCATCACTGCCTCACCCGAGGCTGTGCCATAGGCATCGCGGCTTTCATACGGCGCGGGCGCGCCCGACGAATTGGGCAGTGCCAAACCGATTGCCTCACTGACACAAGCCATGGTGTTGGCCGTGAACTGACCACCGCAGGCCCCCGCCGAAGGGCACGCCACTTTCTCGAGCGCTTTCAGCTCTTCATCGGAATTCGCACCCGCCTGATGGCGCCCCACGGCCTCAAACACATCCTGAACGGTCACGTCCTTGCCCTGGAACCGACCCGGCAGGATTGAGCCCCCATAGATGAAAACCGACGGCACATTCAGCCGGACCATCGCCATCATCATCCCCGGCAGGGACTTGTCGCAACCCGCAAGCCCCACCAGCGCGTCATAGCAATGCCCACGCATGGTCAGTTCCACGGTATCGGCAATCGCCTCCCGGCTGGCCAGCGAGGACCGCATCCCTTCATGGCCCATCGCAATGCCGTCGGTGACGGTAATGGTGGTAAACTCCCGCGGCGTCCCGCCTGCCTCTTTGACCCCCATCTTGACCGATTGCGCCTGACGATTGAGCGCGATGTTGCAGGGTGCCGCTTCGTTCCAGCAGGTCGCCACACCAATGAGCGGCTGGTGAATTTCATCCTCGCTCAGCCCCATGGCGTACATGTAGGATCGATGCGGCGCCCGGGCCGGCCCTTCGGTAACATATCGGCTGGGCAGGATTTTTTTATCAAACTTGGTCATTTCGGGGGCTCCCACGTGGCTTTGACCTAACGGTCTAGGACAGTGACCACGGCGGGGCAAGATTTTATACCTCCGGTGGGCGTATTTGGGGCCAAAAAGAAGCGCGCCCGATCCGGCTTCTTTTTGGCCCAAAATACTCAAAAGGCCGAGCCCGCCAATTCGCAAAAGCCTTGGCTTAGTTAACCCTTCATCAACCACTTTCCCACAAGTTGTCAAAGTTGGTTAAGGGAAGAAACAGCCATGGTTGCGCGCGCCTACACGGTTGCTTTTGAAGGGGTAGAAGCCCGCCCCGTGGAAGTGCAATGCGCCGTCACCGCCGGGTTGCCCGGCTTTTCCCTTGTCGGCCTGCCCGACAAAGCGGTGAGCGAGGCACGCGACCGCGTACGCACGGCGCTGACATCGATGTCAATTGCGCTGCCGTCGCGCCGAATTACAGTGAATCTGTCACCCGCTGATATGCCCAAGGAAGGCAGCCATTTCGATCTTCCTATCGCGCTGTCCCTGCTCGCCGCGCTCGAGATTATCCCCGCCGACGCGGTGGAGGAGACTTGTGCCCTTGGCGAACTCTCCCTCGACGGCTCCATCCTGCCCGTCACCGGGGCCTTGCCCGCTGCCATGACCGCCGCAGAGGAGGCGCGGACGCTGCTCTGTCCAAAGGCCTCCGGGCCAGAGGCCGCGTGGGTCGGCGACGCGCGTGTCATCGGGGCGCATTCTCTGGCCGATGTGGTGCGACACTATACGGGTCAATCCCCGCTGGCACCGGCGGAACCCGGAGAGGTGCATATCGATGCCACAGGCCGTGATCTGATCGATGTAAAAGGACAGGAACGCGCCAAACGCGCGTTAGAGATTGCCGCCGCGGGCCGCCATCACATGATGATGGTAGGCCCGCCCGGGTCGGGCAAATCCATGCTGGCCGCACGGTTGCCTTCGATCCTGCCACCGCTGTCACCCGCAGAAGCGCTCGACACCTCAATGATCCATTCTTTGGCAGGCGTTCTGGCCGAAGGCGGGATCTACCGCACGCGGCCTTTCCGCGAACCGCATCACACCGCCTCCATGGCCGCCATTGTCGGCGGCGGGCGGCGCGCCTCTCCGGGGGAGATCAGCCTTGCCCATAACGGGGTGCTCTTCATGGATGAATTCCCGGAATTTTCACGCCAGGTGCTCGAAACCCTGCGCCAACCCATCGAGACCGGCGAGGTGGTCGTGGCCCGGGCAAACGCCCATGTCCGCTACCCCTGTCGCTTCATGCTGGTGGCGGCCGCCAACCCCTGTCGTTGCGGGTTTCTGACCGATCCGAACCGCGCCTGCTCTCAAGCGCCCAAATGTGCGGAAACCTATCTGGGTCGTGTGTCCGGCCCCCTGATGGACCGGTTTGACCTGCGCGTCGATGTCCCGCCCGTGTCGTTCACCGACCTGGATTTACCAAATGATGGTGAACGATCCGAAACCGTGTCCGCCCGCGTGGCGCAAGCGCGACAGGCGCAGTCAGACCGCTACTCAGGGTTTGACGACATGCATCTGAACGCCGACGCAGAAGGGGAAGCGCTGTCCAGATTTGCCACGCCAGAGCCAGCGGGGCGCGAACTTTTGGTCAAGGTCGCGCAGCAATTCGGCCTGTCCGCGCGGGGCTATCATCGCGTGCTTCGCGTGGCGCGGACCATTGCCGATCTGGATGGGTCGGATCACGTCACCCGGACCCATGTGGCTGAGGCCGTCAGTTACCGCCTGAACCTGTCCGCGCCGCAATCCAGCTAGCCAGCATGGACAACGTCTGGCGCGCTTCGGGCAGGATGTTGTGAAATATGGGCCACACATGGGGCACGTTCTGTTCCAGCAGCACCGCCACATCCACATCCTGCGCCGTCATCCGCTCCCCCAAGCGCAGCGCGTCATCGCGCAGGATTTCCGTGGTCCCGACCGTCAACCAGACCGGCGGCGCGTCTGTGAAATCTGCAAAGAGCGGAGAGGCACGTGGATCATCCGCCGCCGCCCCATTCAGATAGGCTTCAGATATTTCTCCGATACGAGAGACCGGCAGCATCACCTCTTTCTCGGCGTTGTCAGAAATGCTGGCCCCTGAAAATGTCAGATCGGTAAAGGGCGAAAACCCGAACGCTCCAAGAGGGCGCGGCAGATCACGGCGCAGGATGTCAGCCAAGAGCGCAAAGGCCAAGCCTCCCCCGGCGCTGTCGCCGCCCAGTATCACGGGCCGATCCGTCAGCGCGGCATAGGCCGCGATCGCATCGTCTATGGCGGCCGGGAACGGATGTTCGGGCGCAAGACGATATTCAACCAGACACACCGGCAGCCCCACGCGTTTCGACAACGCGGCCGCGAGCGCGCGATGTGTATTGGTGGACCCGAACACGTAACCGCCGCCATGAAAGTAAAGAATCGCCGGTCCAGATTCCCGTGACACGCCTTTCGCCAGCGCCCATTGCACCGGAATGCCGCCCAGATCACCCCACTCGTAACGTGACCCCAGCGGCCCATGAAAAAACAGCCGCGCGCGAAATGCGAAACTGCGACGCAAGGCGTCGATATCGGCGGCTGACGCGAGGTGGCGTTTTTCGGACCACCGCAAATAGGCATTCAGCCCGCGGCGGACCCAACTCATGACATCGTGCTCATGAACGCTTGGCCTCAATCGCGTCCCAGATCTTGGCGGCGATGTTCACGCCATCGAAGCGCTCCAATTCCTGGATGCCGGTGGGCGAGGTCACGTTGATCTCCGTGAGGTACTGACCGATCACGTCGATGCCCACGAAAACCTGGCCTTTCTCGCGCAAGAGCGGGCCGATGCGGGCACAAATCTCCAGATCGCGATCGCTCAGGCTTACCTTCTCCGGCGTGCCACCCACATGCATGTTCGACCGGGTCTCGCCCTCTGCCGGCATGCGATTGATTGCGCCCACGGGTTCGCCATCCACCAGAATGACGCGTTTGTCGCCTGCGCTGATCTCGGGCAGGAATTTCTGTACAATCAGCGGTTCACGGCTGAACCCGGTGAACAGCTCGTGCAATGCGCCGAGGTTACGGTCGGCGGCAGGCAGGGCAAACACGCCCGCCCCGCCATTGCCATAGAGCGGCTTGAGGATGATATCGCCATGCTCGGCACGGAAGGCCTTGATCGTGTCGAGATCCCGCGCGATGGCCGTGGGCGGCATCAAATCAGGGAAATCAAGGATCAGCAGCTTTTCAGGGTAGTTGCGCACCCAAAACGGGTTGTTCACCACCAGCGTTCCGGGGGCCAGTCGATCCAGAATATGGGTCGTCGTGATGTAGAACATGTCAAAAGGCGGATCCTGACGCAGCCACACCACATCCATCTCAGACAGATCAAATACCTGCTCTTCACCTAACGTGAAATGGTCACCGACCACCCGGTGCACCGTCAGCGGCCAGCCGCGCGCCGTCACGCGGCCCTGATCATAAGCCAGCCGGTCCGGCGTATAATAGAAGAGCTCATGCCCCCGCGCCTGTGCTTCTTCGGCCAAGCGAAACGTGCTGTCCGCTGATATATCAATGGGACCAATCGGATCCATCTGGAAGGCAATTTTCATGGGCGGTATCCCCGATGCTTTGGCCAAGCGCGTACAGCCCTTTACATGGTCCAAAGCAAAGGCGACTGCAAATCAGAAATGGCTGAACGCGCCCTCGCGGATATCAACATCACCAACAGCGTTACACAGCGCCAGATCAAACCGCATCAGGGAAAGCTGCCCATGCGGCGTGTATTCCAGATATTCCGACGCGGCCATGTGAATGCGCCGTGCCTGCGCCGGGCGCAGCCGTTCGGCCGCAATATCAAAGCTGCGCGCCTTTTTGACTTCGACGAAAACGATCTCGTCCGCATCCCGCAAAATCAGGTCGATTTCACCGGCATCCCCACGCCATCGGCTTTCCAACAGATCGCATCCCCGTTCGACATAAGACTTGGCAACCGCGGATTCTGCGGCACAACCCGCGAAATACGCGCTGGCGCCCATATCGCGTTTCCGCGTCGAAAGTATGTGATCCGGTGCCATATGAACCGTCATTCTTCGCCGTCCTGACTTTTGGTCATCGAGAGCGCCCGCTGATAGACGTCACGTTTCTTCAATCCAAGTTTCCCTGCGACCAACTCAGCCGCATCGCGCAGCGATACCGTCTCCATCGCCACCCGCAATTCTCCTTCTAAATCATCAAAGCTAACAGCCAATGAATCCCCACGCTCGACCAACACGACAACCTCTCCCCTCAGTTCTCGTGTCTGCAAATCCTGAGCCAGCGTGCCCAGGCTTCCTCGCAGGATCTCTTCAAACCGTTTGGTGATTTCACGGCACACCGCAGCCTTCCGCGCGGCCCCCAGTGTCTCCGCCGCATCCGCCAACATTGCGCCTACCCGCTTGGGCGATTCGTAAAAGATCAGCGTTCCCGGCACATCCCGCAGCGTCGCCAGCGCGGATTTTCGCTTGGAGGCCTTCGACGGCAGGAAGCCCGCGAAAAAAAACGCGTCCGACGGCAAGCCGGAGAGCGTGAGCGCGGCAATCGCGGCCGTCGGGCCCGGCGCGGACACCAGAGGCAATCCCGCCTCGATCACCGCGCGGGTCAGATCATAGCCCGGGTCCGAAATCAGGGGCGTGCCGGCATCTGAAGCGTAAGCCACTGATTTTCCATCACTCAACGCGTCCAGTATCTTCGGCAATGCGGATTTCGCATTGTGATCGTGAAAACTGATCACCCGGCGATCCCCAAGCGAAATCCCGTGAATATCCATCAACTTGCGCAAGGTTCGGGTGTCTTCTGCCGCCAGCATATCCGCCGCGCCAAGTATATCGAGTGCCCTTAGCGTGACATCCCGTGCCGCCCCGATCGGAGTGGCCACAAGGTAGAGCCCCGGCGTCAGCGCAACCGCCTTCTCATTCCCCACTGGACCCCTCCTCAAGGACGTTTATATTCGCGCCACCTTACGCGGGGCCTGTGCTTTGTCGTATACAAGGCCAACCAGACTATCCGGAGCACCACTCATGTTTGCCCAACTCGCCCGCCTTCGCAAGTTCGCCCTTTGGGCTTTGATCCTTCCGATGATGGCTTTTCTCGCAGCCTGTCAGGGCGGCATCGGGATTGGCAGTTCCGGCCCGTCGATCAATACCCGTGCGGCCGTACCCGTAGCCCTGTTGGTGCCGTTGGGGTCAGCGGACGGCAACGAACAACGGCTCGCGCAAGACCTTGAAAATGCTGCACGTCTGGCCACAACAGACCTCAGCGGCGTGCAGATTGATCTGCGCGTCTACCCCACTGCGGGCAATCCGGGCAAAGCCCAGGAAGCCGCTCAACAGGCCGTCAATGACGGGGCCAAGATCATCATCGGACCCTTGCGCGGCGAAAGTGCCACCGCCGCGGCACAAGCCGCAAGCGCGCGCGGGGTGAATGTCCTGGCCTTCTCCAACAACGCTTCCATCGCGGGCGGGAACCTGTTCGTGCTGGGTCAGACATTCGACAGCACAGCCAACCGCCTTGTCAGCTATGCCGTCAGCCAGGGCAAGAACCGCGTCATGACGGTCTACGCCAACAACCAGACGGGCCGCGTGGGCAAGGTCGCCATCGACCGCGCGATTGCCGCCAATGGCGCGGTCCCGGCGGGCACCGTGGCACATGAGTTCTCGCAGCAGGCCGTGATCAACGCCGTGCCCAATATCCGCGACACGGCTGAGGCAAATCAGGCCAGTGCTGTTTTCTTCACCGCCAACACCGCAGGCGCTCTGCCTCTCTTCACGCAGATGCTGCCCGAAGCCGGGCTGGACCCGGCCAACACGCAATATATCGGCCTCTCCCGCTGGGATACGCCGCCCCAAACGCTGGAATTGCCCGGGGTGCAGGGCGGGTGGTTCGCCCTGCCCGATCCGCAGCGCAATGCGCAGTTCCAGACCCGGTATCAAACCGCTTATGGCAACCCGCCGCACGCTTTGGCGGGGCTGGCCTATGACGGGATCGCCGCTGTGGGTGCCTTGGTCAGCTCTGGCAAATCCGATGCACTGACCACCGCCTCTCTCACGCAACCGGCAGGCTTTCAGGGCGTCAACGGCATTTTCCGCTTCCTGCCAGGCGGCACCAATGAACGGGCGCTGGCCGTGGCTACCATCGAAAACAAGGAAGTCGTCGTGATCAGCCCTGCGCCCACCAGCTTCGGGGCAGCTGGCTTCTGAAGCGGTTCTGATCTCATGAAAGACGCCTTGCCGCTGCCCGACAATCTGATCTGTGACGCAGATCAGATTTTCAATGAGGTGGCCGTATCGGACGAGATTGCAGCGGCCCTGACCGGCCGCGACCCGAAAAGTCCTGCAACCCGCGCCATCGTGGTGGGCATCCTCAAGACTGCGCAAAAACAAGGACGCGCCGCGATTGCAGAGGCGCTCGGCCGAACGCCCATGGCTGCTTTTGCAGCCACCCGCTCCTACAGCTGGCTCACGGATTGTCTGGTGCAGACCGTGCTGCGCTATTCCTGCGATCAGGTGCACCCCCTGCCCACACCAACCGACAGCGAACGCATCGCCGTTTTTGCCGTGGGCGGCTACGGGCGCGGCGAAATGGCCCCGCAAAGCGATGTCGACCTGCTCTTTCTGACGCCCTACAAGATCACCCCCTGGGCCGAAAGCGTGATTGAAACGACACTTTACCTTCTGTGGGATCTGAAGCTGAAAATCGGCCACGCCAGCCGCACGGTCAAAGAATGCCTCCGCCTTGCGAGCGAGGATTTCACCATTCGCACGGCACTTCTGGAGCACCGCTTTGTCTTTGGCGATAGCGCCCTTGCCGAGACGCTGCGCGACAAGCTGCGCACCGATCTTTTCGAGGGCACCGCGCGCGAATTCATCGAGGCCAAGCTGGAAGAACGTGACGCGCGCCACATCAAACAGGGCGAACGATACATGGTGGAGCCCAACGTGAAAGAGGGCAAAGGCGGCCTGCGCGATCTGCAATCGCTCTTCTGGATCGCGAAGTACCTCTATCAGGTCGATCACGTGCGCGACCTCATCGGCCATGGCATGCTGACCGAAGAGGAGTTTGACCGCTTCGCCGCGGCCGAAAACTTCCTCTGGGCCACGCGCTGCCATTTGCATCTGGCCACGGGACGCGCCGCCGAACAGCTGACCTTCGATCTACAGGTCGAGGTGGCAGAACGCATGGGATATGCCGCCACGGGTGGCCAGCGGGCGGTCGAGGTTTTCATGCAGGATTACTTCCGGCACGCCACCGCCGTGGGCGATCTCACCCGGATCTTCCTGACCAAACTGGAAGCCGCGCATGTGAAGTCAGAGGCGATCCTGCAACGGCTTTTCAAACGCAAGCGCAAGATGGCCGATGGTTACGAGGAGGTGCATGGCCGCCTCGCCGTGGCGGACGACAAGGCGTTCCTGTCAGATCGGCTGAACCTGCTGCGGCTCTTTGATGAAGGTTTGCGCACAGGGCTTTTGATCCACCCCGACGCGATGCGGCTGGTCACGGCCAATCTTGACCTGATTGACGATGACTTCCGCAATGATCCAGAAACTCAAAAACTCTTCCTGCAACTGCTTCTGAAACACGGCGCCCCAGCCCGGGCGTTGCGACGTATGAACGAGCTTGGTGTGCTCTCCAAGTTGATCCCCGAATGGGAACCGATCCGCGCGATGATGCAGTACAACATGTATCACAGCTACACGGTGGATGAGCATATCATCCAATGCATCAGTCAGTTGGACCGCATTGAACGGCGCGAGTTGATCGAAGAGCTGCCTGTGGTCTCCTCCATCCTCGACGAAGGCGTCAATCGCCGCGTGCTCTACGTGGCATTGCTGCTGCATGATATTGGCAAGGGTCGCGACGAAGATCACTCCATCCTTGGCGCCCGCATCGCTCGCAAAGTGGCTACGCGGCTGGGGCTGAAGGCAAAGGAAGTGGACACTGTGGAATGGCTCGTCCGCTACCACCTGCTGATGTCCGACATGGCCCAGAAACGCGACATCGCCGATCCCCGGACCGTGCGCGATTTCGCCAAGGCCGTGCAAACGCAGGAACGGCTGGATCTGCTCTGCGTGCTGACCGTCTGCGACATTCGTGGCGTGGGGCCCACGACATGGAACAACTGGAAAGCCTCTCTCATTCGCGCACTCTACCGTCAGACGCGCCGCGCGATGGAAGGCGGACTTGAGGACCTCAACCGCGAACAGCGCGGATCAGACGCGAAACGCAAACTGCGCGAGGCGCTTTCCGATTGGCCCGCCCGCGATCTGAAGGTGGAAACCGCACGGCATTACCCGCCTTATTGGCAAGGCCTGCATATCACCGCCCATGTGGTCTTCGCGAAGTTGTTGCGCGATCTCAAGGACGATGAAATCGGCATTGATCTGCACCCCGATGACGATCGCGATGCCACCCGCGCCTGTTTCGCGCTGGCCGATCATCCGGGCATCTTTTCCCGCCTTGCAGGTGCACTGGCCCTGGTGGGGGCCAATGTGGTCGACGCGCGCACCTATACGTCGGCGGATGGGTTCGCGACCGCGGCTTTCTGGGTGCAGGACGCCGACGGCAACCAGTTCGAGGCCGCCCGCCTGCCCCGCCTGCGCGCCATGATCGAAAAGACGCTCAAGGGGGAGGTCGTGGCCCGCGAGGCCATCAAATCCCGCGACAAGATCAAGAAACGCGAAGCTGCGTTCCGCGTGCCGACCCATATCACCTTCGACAACGAAGGGTCCGAGATTTACACGATCATTGAGGTCGACACCCGCGACCGTCCGGGGCTTCTCTATGACCTCAGCCGCGCCTTCGGGGCGTCCAATGTCTATATCAACTCCGCCGTCATCGCGACCTACGGGGAACAGGTGGTGGATGCTTTCTACGTCAAGGACATGTTCGGCCTGAAATTCTATTCCGAAGCCAAACAGCGCAGCCTGGAGAAGCGTCTGCGCGAGGCGATCGAACAAGGTTTCCAGCGCGCCAATGAAGAGGCGGGTGCGTAGGAAATCGGTGCGGAAGCAAGGGCTTTAGCCCGCCGCGCCTTCGCCTGACCCCACCCAGGGCCTGGCGCATTGGCAATTGCAGGCTACAGCTCGAGTGTTATCCGGGAACCCCAAGATAAAGCGCTGCTGTAACAGGATCTGGATCGCCAGACCGGGGCCAGACAAAGCCGCTCTTTCATCCCCAGCAGCTTAATCTGCTCAAGCCAGAAAACTCACTTGAACACCCGGTCCGTCAGGTTAAGCCTTTCCGCAACAATCGGCCCCAGCACGGCACCCAACGCCGGCTCGCGGCCCATCAGCACCTCCAATTCATCCAGCCTGTTGGCCGCGATCAATTGCAGCGCATCCAGCCTCGGCGCCCCATCCGCCCCGCGCGGCAGCGCTTTCACAGGTTGGATCAACTCCGGTTTCGGATCCTTAACCATGGCAGCTAAAACTTCCGCCTCCAACTCCGTCTCAACAAAGGCGTAAAGCCCAACCCCCTTCGCGGCCCGCGCATAGGTGCAAAACACGACATCCGTGATCCGCGCATCTTTCCTCCACGCCTCCCGCAATGCCGGCCCTTCCCGATCAATCCGGTCCTCCGTGCCTTCCCCATCCGACCAGTTCATCAACCTCCGGGTGATGAAATTATAGAGCTTTTTGCCCGTCGCCATCCAAATCCTTGACGGCAGCGCCTTCCGGTTCAGCATCCGTATCTCGGACGCCGTCAGCAACTCCGGCGCATAGGCCCGTTTCTGTTTCAGCAAATGCCGCAAATCCTCTCGCGCCATCACGCGAAACAGCCGCCCGCGACGGCGATGGACCGAGGCCAGTTGAAAATCGATCACAGCCGCGCGGCCATCAGGCGTCATCAGCCAGTTCTGGGGCTTGGCGATATCGTTATGCGTGACCCCCGCCCGCCGCATCTGGCGCAACAACCGCTTGGCGTCACGGTACCAGTCCGCCTCTCCGGGCTTGGCCAGTTGCAACGGCGTGCCTTGGGTCCAACTGCGCAAGAGGCCGGTCTTGTCCACGCGGACCAACACCGGACAACCCTCAATGCCCTGCACTGCCTTCAGCCCTCGGATTTCCCGCCGCGCCAGCCACCACGCCAGCGGCTTGGCAAACCACGGCACCCCGTCCAGACGACGCAGGACAACGGGAAAATCCTCAACGCCCTCCAACCGGCCAGAGATCGTCTCGGAAAACACATCTCGCTTGTGCACCGTCTCCGGGACAAACGTGGCATCCGTCAGATCGGTCATAGCCGGATCCAGCCGGGTGGACAGATATCGGGGTTCGCGGGCTTGCCCGGCCCGAACCAGTCCTTCGGCGCGATCACGCGCTTGTCGGCGTTGGCGTTCAACCAAGCCCCCCACCACGAAAAGGTGGAATTGGCAATGATGTTGTGGGCACACAAGGATTGCAGATGCATATCGAAATGACCGTGCTTTTCGTCATTGATGTCGACCACGATGGTCTCTGCGCCGAGGTCCAGATGCGTCCGCGCCCAATCCGGATCATTGGAGAAAACAAAGCAGGTGACAGAGCCTTCCAGTTCCTCGCCCATCCGCGCCACGGCACCGCGGTAATACTCCGGCGAACACACGGCAAAAGCTCCGTCGCCAACGTAATCCCCACGCCGCACATGGACCGAGACAGGCACCTCCGCCTCGGCAATCTGTTCGGCCATGTCCCGGTTGGCCTCATTCAGCGGCGTGGTCATGCGCAGGTCTTCGCGGATGCGCTTGGCGGCATCCCCGAAGTACCGCTCCGATTGCCAGTAACCATGCAGGTAACTTTGGTCAGGAAGATCGAAAAAACCGTCGTTAAACCCAAGCCCCGCCTCCCGCCGGAATTGCGGATCGCGACCGAGTTTACGCCATAGGGCATACCGGGCGAACCCGTCCATTTTTGCAGGCGGAAGTGCCACGTTATCCACAAAACGGGCCTCTTCAAAGTTGGAAAAGCAATCTGCACGGTTTTCATCCCGAAGGCCCAGATAGCGCCGGTCGAGAGCGAGATCTGTCCTCAGATGATCGGCCAGGGCACGGCCTGCCGCGTATTGGAAAAGCTGGTTCCCCGCTCCACCGAAAAGTCGCGTGATGATCATCGCATGGCCGGTCTTCCAGCCCAAATGCGCGGCGCCGCCAAAAGAACAGTCATGACGGTCCACCACCTCATTTACCCGCCTCCCGAAGCGCCGCCAACGTGCCGCGCAGATACGCAAACCGCTTCATGCGCCGTCCCTTGGAAAACAGCAGGGACGGATCCAACACGCGCAGGATGGCCTTGCCGACGGTTCGCATACGCGCGAAAGGGCGATGATGTTTGCGCATTGTGTACAGCCTTGAAAAGCCCATGTACCACGCCTTCGTCGCGCTGCCCTTGTGCGTGCTCGGCCCCGATCCGGTACCGACGATGTGACGCACAACCGCCTCACGACACAGCCGCAGGCCACGCCCCGTCTGGCGGATCCGCGCGGCCAGATCATCATCCTCGAAAAACAGAAAGATGTTCTGGTCAAAGCCGCCGATGTTTTCAAAATCCTGTCGACGGATGAATATCGCGGCCCCCGACAGGCTCACCATATCATCCTGCTGATCCACGCGGTCATGGCCGATGTATTCAGTCCTCGAAATCAGATCGCTTTTGCGTTTGATCCCATGCTGTCCTTCGCTGTCGAACAGCATCGGGTTGAAGGCCGCCGTGTCCGGGTGGACATCCGCACAATGTTCCAGCCGGGTCAGCGTATCCGGCTCCAGTTTCGCATCAGGGTTCAGAAACAGGATGAATTCCGTTGTCACCGCCCCCGCCCCGATATTGCAGGCAGCCCCGAACCCGAGGTTGTCGGCATTGCCGATCATCTGCGCACCATGCTGGTTACACAGATCGCGCAAGGCGCCGGCGTCGTCCGACGCATTGTCGACGACAATGACACCTGCCGCCTGCGAACAGGAGGCCAGCATCGCGGCAATCACGCCCGAACTGTTGTAGCTGACGCTGACGACTGTGGTGCGCTTTGGGCTCATGTCTGCTGATCTGGATACGGTGCCGCGCTGGAACGCGAAAAGGACCGCACGGATTGCCGATACCGGAACCGCGCAAGCTCACGCCACAGTTTGGTTTTGAAACTCTTCTTTTCGGCCTGGATCGTGGATCCCTCCAGGGCCTTGTAATGGTGGGCGATCCCGGCTGGAAAACAGGTGGCAGGCCGGATGCCTGTATGCCAATGGCTCTGGATAAACGTGTCCACAGGCCGGTCGAACACCTTGGAGCGGTCCAACAAGATCCGCGCCGCATCCTTGCTGATCAGATTGGCCTGCGCGCCCACCCCGGGTTCTGGTGACAAAACCAAATTTGCGCCTTCCTGACGGTCGATCAACCGCGCTTTGACCTTTGGCGGCGTGATCCGCATCTTGATGATCCCAAGGTCATCAATGTGCCGCATCGCAAGGCGCAGCGCAGGCCCGAACTTGTCACGGTCGATCAAAAGATCGTCCTCCAACACAAGCCCCGCGCGCAGATCGCGCCGAATGATCTCGGCCCAGACCTGTCGGTGGCTGAGAAAACACCCGATCTCCCCTGTCTTCAGGGCAAAGGGATAGGTGGGTTCGAACACCCCTGGTCTAAAGAACGACTCCGTGGTGTCGGCGGACAAGGTCGACCCGTCCACCGCTGGCCAAAATTCTCCTTCTATACCACCGCTCTCCCGGCAATCGCGCAACGTCTGTTCAGCGTTTTCGCGCCTCTGCGTCGCACGGACCAGATGGATAATGAAGGCCTGGACGTCCACGGTTCAACTATTCGGCCGCCCATCCGGAGACCGCTTTGACTTCAAGGAAATCCTCGATGCCCCACTTGCCACCTTCGCGCCCGTTACCGGATTGTTTCATCCCGCCAAAGGGCGACCCTTGCGCGCGACCCTGTCCGTTCATCTCCACCATGCCGGACCGCAGCTGACGCGCCAAACGATTGGCCCGCGCGCCATCTTGCGTCTGTACGTAGTTCGTCAGGCCATAATCGGTGTCATTGGCCATCGCCACACCGTCTTCCTCGCTGTCGAACGGAATGATCGACAGGACCGGCCCGAAGATTTCTTCGCGCGCAATCGTCATGTCATTTGTCACATCCGCAAAGACCGTGGGCCGCACATAGAAGCCCCGGTTGAACCCTTCGGGCCGCCCGGTGCCACCGGCCACAAGCCGCGCGCCTTCGTCGATGCCTTTCTGGATCAGGTCCTGAATTTTGCCGAACTGAACCGCGTTCACGACCGGGCCGATGTGGCGGCCTTCTTCGCTCGCCGGCCCCACGGTGACAGAGCTTGCAACCTCGGCCGCGGTCTCCACCGCCTGATCGTAGATGTCCCGCTGGACCAGCATCCGGGTGGGCGCGTTGCAGGACTGACCAGAATTATTCATGCAGTGCAGCACGCCGCGCTTCACCGCCTTCTCATCAGCATCGGAAAAGATCAGGTTGGCCCCCTTGCCGCCCAATTCGAGGCTCACGCGCTTGAGCGTGTCAGCAGCGGCCTTCGAGATCAGCTTGCCCGCGCGCGACGATCCGGTGAAGGAAATCATATCGATGTCCTTATGCGTCGACATCTGCGTACCAACGCCCGCACCGTCGCCATTCACGAGGTTGAACACGCCTTTGGGCAAACCCGCCTCATCCACGATTTCTGCAAAGATCATGGCCGAAAGCGGGGACTCTTCAGAGGGTTTGAGCACCATCGTACAACCCGCAACCAACCCTGCGGCGACCTTCAGCGTCACCTGATTCATCGGCCAGTTCCATGGCGTGATCATGCCCACGACACCGATGGCTTCATGAATGATCCGGTCACCCGGGGCGTGATCGCCCAGCATATCGATGAAGGAGAATGTCTTGCCTTCCTTGATGAAGCCTTCCATGTGCCAGAGGCCCGCCCCCACCTGAGACGACCGCGACATATCAATCGGCGCGCCCATCTCAAGGCTGATTGCCTGCGCCATATCCTCGGCGCGCGCCTTGTAGGCTTCGTAGATTTTCTCGACATAGCCGATGCGCTCTTCGGGCGGCGTCGCCATCCAACCGGGCAGCGCCGCCTTTGCGGCCGCGACGGCGGCATCCGTGTCGGCCTGACCGCCAAGGCTGATCACCGCGCAGGCATCTTCGGTCGATGGGTCAATGACGTTGTGATCGGTGCCATCCAGCGGGGCAACCCACGCGCCATTGATGTAAAAATCGCGTTTCTCGATCATGTCGATCTCTCCTTGTCAGGCTTTGCGTCAGGCGATGGTTCAGGGCGTGTCAGTCAGGCATGTCCTGATTTGGCACAATCTGTCACTTGCCGCGGGCCACTGCAAGAGCACAGGCAAACCCCATTGCTCACGCAGACCACGTTTTCCGACCGGGTCGGTCGCGCAGGTCTGAAACACTAACCGCTGGCCGCGCTCTTCTGCGCCGCGATCTTGGCCTCCAGTTTCGCCAGATCCTCTGCACGCTGCTGACCCAGGAAGTTGTCTGCGTCTTTCCAGCGACGGTGGATCCAGAACCACTGGTCCATATGCTTGCGCACCATCGCCTCAAGCCGTGCATTGAATTCCCGCGCCATGGTCAGCGGATCAGAATGGGGGATTTCATCTTCAAAGATGATCTCGAAATCGATGCCGTTTTCCGCCCGGATCCCCCAGATCGGCACCAGGGGCGCGCCGTATTTCAATGCCAGTTCCGGCCCCGAAATCGACGTCAGCGCAGGCTTTCCGAAATAATCCAGCGGCATCCCGTCATGCACGTTCAGATCACCCAGAATGCCCAGCACCTTGCCGTCCTTAAGGTGCTTGATCATCTGCATCATGCCCCGTCGGCTTTGTTCGAACATGGGTTGACTGACGGCGCCCATCGCCCCCACGTAATGGGCGTTGAAGGCGCGGTTCGACATGTTGCGGTAAAGATACCCCGCAGTTCCGATCCCATTGTCCAGAATACCCACCCGCGCCGCGTTGAAATTGCCCAAATGCGCGGACATAATCACGCAGGGCTTCCCCTCGGCCTGAGCATCCTGAAGGATCTGGATCCCGGGTCCATAGGTTTTGACCGGACGGATGTGATCGGCAAAATCGGGCGAATACAGCTCTATCATGAAGCGCCCAACTTGGTCGGGCACGGCGCGCACCAACCGCTCCACCTCCGCTTCGGGCAATTCAGGACAGGCAAACTTCAGATTGTCCCGCACCCGTTTGCGATAGCCCGCAAGCGGCGCAATCACGCGCGAGGCCACCCACCCCGCCAGCGGCACCCGCCACCGATAGGGCAAAAACCGCGTCAAAAGCACAGGCAGGAACAAAAGCGTTCCCACGATCCGTTCACTCAGCGGGATGTGATCATCTTCAGTGTTTTTGCTCATGAAGCGGCCAGTCCTCACCAATGGCCCTCACCAATTGCGCCTCATTACTGGTGCAGGTCAGTTAGGGCAAGCAATCAGGGCCGTTTCGGAACGCCCGTGCCAATCATGGAATCGCGCGTGACCAGCTGGGCCAGCGCGCCCTCCTCCATCCCATCCGTGCCGGCGGGCCGTGCGGGCAGCACGATGTAGCGCATGTCGGCAGTACTGTCATGGACCCGAACGCGAGTCTCTTGGGGCAGGTCCAGCCCGAATTCCCGTAGCACCGCGCGTGGTTCAATCACTGCGCGGGACCGGTAGGCGCGGGTCTTGTACCAATCAGGCGGCAGCCCCAGCAGGTTGCGCGGATAACACGAACATAGTGTGCAAACGATCAGGTTGTGCACCTCCGCCGTGTTCTCCACCGCGATCAGGTTCAGCGGTCCGATATCAAACCCCATCTCCCGGCTCGCCTCGGAGGCATCCTGCAAAAGCCGCGCCTTGAAATCCGGATCCACCCAGGCCCGTGCAACCACTGCCGCGCCATTGGCCGGGCTACGCGCATCCATCGCGTCGATCTGGCCGGCCACCTCCTTGGCGCTGATATGGCCCTTTTCAATCATCAATTCCCGCACGGCGATTTCCATCCGCTGCCAGTAACTCAGCGGCGCATCATTGTCTTCACGGAACGGATGACCCGAAGGGCTCAGGTGGTCGTGGTGGTCATGCGGCATGGCTCAGACCCTCTCCAGCCAATGAGCATAAATCTCGGCATCCAGCGTATCGGCAGGGTTCTCCGCGCCCGCGCCCCAGATTTCCTCCATCGTGAACCGCACGCGGTAAAGCGGCTGTTTCTCCGCCTCCAGCGCGTAGGCCAGTTTTTCGGGGTTGGCGTATGGCCCAAGCGCCCGCTCGATCACACCCGTCTTGCCGCGCAGATAACTGGGCGTGCGCACATGGCCCGGCGGCATCATGGATTTGACCCGCACCCTCTCAGCCATCTTGCGCCTCGCCATACGTGGCGCCTCGCGCGGCCACCGCATCCATCCGCTGACCTAACTCTTCGATGGAATAGGCGCCGTCTTCGATCAGGTTCTGGTTCACCGCCGCGATCCAGCGTTCGTAGTAACTCATCGTCTCGAACGCGTCTTCGCCCATATCTTCAAGCGCGCGGCGCAGCCCATCGACAGTGAAAAAACCCTTGCCGCTCAGCAGAACCATCAGCGCGTCAACGCGTTTTTCCCAGATCGCGAAATCATGGCCGTCCTGCGGGACAGGGCCCGCCGCCTGCCCGCCCATGTCGTGCCACCGTTTTCCATCCGTATCCGCCATGCGGGCACGGTAGCGCCTGCCCTCCCCGGATGTCTATGCACTTTCGGCACGCGCCACGGTTACGCGGCGGGCGATCTCCCTCAGGTGCTTGTCCCAAGACCCGCAACACCCGCCCCACATATTGATATGCGGATGCGCACGGGCCAGATCGCCCAGAAGCGTGCCCAGTTCGACCGGATCGCCTTCTTCCAGGTGATTGAGTTTGCACAGCGCGATCTTGTCCATCATCGCGGCATTGGGGCGGATGTTTTTGACCCGCTGGAACCAATCGCCCGGCTCAATGGCGGGGGCAAATTCATGAGGGTGCGAGCAATTGATGCCATAGCTGTCGGGCCGCGCCTCTCCCGTTTCTTCATCAACCGCCAGAACCGCCTCCTTGAGCGTCACGCCAGATCGCAGGATATGCTCACTTGTCAGGGTAAATGACAGGTTGAGCGGGATCCCAATGCGGTACGCCGCCCGGGCCAGGCCCACCGCCTCGGGCACATTGTTGAAGGTAGCCCCCCACGCAATATCCGCGCCACCGCGCTTCAGTGAGGCAAGCTGCACTGCATGATACTCCTCCGCCTCGTCGGCCGTGATCGTTTTGTTCAGCGCATACGCATCCCCGCGCGGCCCTACGATCCCCGCAATCAAGATCTGCGGGATCTGATCGCGGTAAGGCGCAGACACATCTTTCAGAAATTCGATGCAACGCAACTGAATCTCCTCCAGGCCTTCCGCCGAGTATCCCAGCAGACCCGCCCAGTCTGGGCTCGCCCGGTAATCCAGGCCGCTCATCAACGCGCTGCACCCGCTTTCGGCGACCACGTCAAGATAGCGGCGATACATGTCGCGCAGCACCGATACGGCGCGCGCATCCTTCAGAAGTTCGAAAACCGCGAAATGCGGAAACTCAAAACCGTGACGGAACATGATCTCCGTCTCTGTCCCGCCTTCTGCGAGGTAAATTGTATCGGAAACTAGGTCGCGCATGTGTCCTCCATCGGGTTTGACATGATCCCCTGATGGTCCCCCGAGCGGCCCGCACAGGGCTAGTGCACCTAAGGTACACTGACGTCGCCATGCGTTTCTGCTAGGAATACATAGGCTTTGCCGGTCCGTTCGAACCCGGGTGGGCATCACGGCATGACGTCCGCTTGACGCAAGGTGCTGTACCCCCGGTGCAGTTTCGAAGGAGAAAAATGACGACATTCCTCAAACCTCGCAGCGTGGAAACCAACCGCGACAAGCTGCTCACCGCCGCAGAACTGGCGATCATCGAGAAAGGATTCGCGGCCACCTCAATCGAAGAACTGATCACCGAGGTCGGCATCACCAAAAGCGGCTTCTTCTACCATTTCAGGGACAAAAGCGAGATGGTCAAAGCCCTGCTGGAACGGCACCTGGCGGCTGAGGCGGTTTGGTTCGAAGGGCTTTTTGCCCGTGCCCGCACGCTGGATGACGATCCCCTCCACGCGTTCCTGATTTTCCTGCGCTTGCTGCAAGAGGACATGGAACGCCTCACGGATGTACATCCGGGGTGCATCGTCACAGCCTGCGTGTTTCAGGAAAGACTGTTTGACAAAACGATCCATGAACTGGCCGCCAACAGCCTGCTGCGGTGGCGTCACCAGTTTCACGCAAAATTCGAAGAGATTGCCGCGCTCTACCCGCCGCGCATCGATGTCGATCTTGAGGACCTCTCCGATATGCTGACCGTGGTCACGGATGGTGGAATCATCCTGTCCAAAACCGTTCGCGACAAGGGCGTGCTGGCGCGACAGGTCGGTCTTTACCGGCAATTCGTCAAAAGCATTTTCAGCCCCCGACCCTGAACCACGATCGTCCATCGGCGCGGGTCGCCAGATCACCCAAGGCGTTGCGCAGGACGGCACACGCGATCAATGCGACGGCAGCGACCACTTCACCATTGAAAGCCCCGCCCGGGCTGTTACCTGTCGAAGAGGTGTCACTCGCCCGCAGAAAAGGAACCGCCATGCCCGCGCACACAGCAAACCTTGTCAACGCTGTCGTTCTGATCGTCTTGTCGGTCTGGGCCTACCTCACGCCTGCGTATTCCTACTGGACAGCGCTTCTTCCAGCCGGCGTGGGCGTCGTACTTCTGCTTTGCACCCCGGGCATCAAAGCCCAGAACAAAGTGATCGCTCATATCGCCGTAACGCTGACCTTGGTGATCTTTCTTCTTCTGCTCGTGCCGTTCTTCAAGGCCGTGGGGGAGGGCAACACGATGTCCATCCTCCGCGTTGGCCTGATGATGGCGACCTGCATCCTGGCCAAGGTGGCTTTCATCAAGAGTTTCCGCGACGCCCGCCGCGCACGCGACGGGGCATGACAAAGCGCCTTCGACAGGCCCGGCGCGCGCGCCCCACTCAGCGATTTGCAAGCCATGCCAGCCGGGCAGCGGGCGACGGCGCGGCGGGCTTGCACCCTGAATTTCGCGCCGACAGTCAGTGCTTCGGTGTCTCTGGCTCCACTGGTCGCCCGGTATAGACAATCATCCCCGCGCTCAGTGCCCCTGCCACCGCGATGAAAAGCCAAGGCGACCCGACGCAGCCTTCGGCAATAGCTTGCGTCCGCACTCCGCCTGTGGGGTCAAAAAACGTCACCGCCGTGATCAGGAAACTCCAGCCCAGACAGACCGCCAAAGCCCCCCATGAACTGCGAAACCGAAACACCAGCGCCGTGCACAGCAACAGGATCAAAGCAATGGGCGACGAAAACAGCGTGATCGCCTCGGCCACCACGCCCACCTCTCCGCCATCCCAACCCGGGCGGATCTTGTCGCACGCCTCCGCAAAAGCGGGCCCCGGCAGCATCGCCAGAATCAATCCTCTTCGAACGGATCCCATTCGTCATCCACTTCCGGCAGCGCCTCGGCCTCTGCCTCCGCCACCTGTTCTTCCAGCGTGCGGACATGGGTGATGGTCGCCCCTGGAAAGGCCGCCATCACCGCTTGCACCATGGGATGGGCCTCTGCCTCTTCCTTCAACGCCAGATCTTCGGCATCCCGCACCGCCGCAATGGTCGGTGCGCCCCCCTCGCTCACGACGGAAATCGCCCAACGATTGCCCGTCCAGCGCTGCAACGCGCTGCCCAGCCGTTGGGCCAGATCATTCGGAGCCCTCTCGGTGGGGCAGAACTCAATGCGACCGGGCTGGTAGGACACAAGCTGCACGCCTGTCTCGACTTCAACCAGCAACCGCACGTCCCGGTTTGCACGGATCAACTCGACCACGTGGTCAAAACTCGGATACCGCGCCAGCGAGGCGTCCACGTCTGTTGCCAGCGCCGCCGTCGGCCCGCCATTGGGTGTTGGCTGAGACACCACCGGCGGCGCACTGGACGCAGGCGCAGGAGCCGGCGCATGTGTCGCTGCCCCGCCGCCTGGTCCAGACGGCGGAACCGGAGGCGCATCGCGCAACTTCCGCACCAATTGCTCGGGCGTGGGCAGATCCGCCAGATGCGTCATCCGGATCACCGCCATCTCGGCGGCCATCATCGCGTTGGGCGCCATCGACACCTCTTCCAGCGCCTTCAACAGCATCTGCCATGTCCGCGTCAGCACCCGAGTGGGCAAGGCCGCCGCCATTTCCCGCCCGCGCGCCTGTTCGTCGGGGCCAATCGTGGGGTCATCGGCGGCATCGGGCGTGATCTGCACCACGCTGACCCAATGGGCCACTTCCGCAAGATCGCGCAACACGGCCAACGGGTCCGCCCCATCGGCATATTGCGCCGACAACTCCCCCAGCGCACCCGCCGCATCGCCTTTCATGATCAGGTCAAACAAATCGAGCACTCGCCCGCGATCTGCCAGACCCAGCATGGCGCGCACCTGATCCGCTGTCGTCTCTCCTGCACCGTGGGAAATCGCCTGATCCAGAAGCGATGTCGCATCCCGCGCCGAGCCCTCCGCCGCCCGCGTGATCAACGCCAGCGCGTCATCGGCAATCTGCGCGCCTTCCGCGCCTGCGATCTTTCGCAACAACCCCATCATGTCCTCAGGATCAATCCGGCGCAGGTCAAACCTTTGACACCGGCTCAGCACCGTCACCGGAACTTTTCGGATCTCGGTCGTCGCAAAGATGAATTTCACATGGGCGGGCGGTTCTTCCAGCGTCTTCAACAGCGCATTGAACGCGCTGGTCGACAGCATGTGCACCTCATCAATGATGTAGATCTTGTAGCGCGCCGACGCCGCCCGGTAGGCCACACTGTCGATGATCTCCCGGATGTCATTCACACCTGTCCGGCTGGCTGCGTCCATTTCCAGCACGTCCACATGACGCCCTTCCATGATCGCCGTGCAATGCTCACAAACGCCACAAGGCTCTGTCGTCGGGCCGCCAGAGCCGTCCGGTCCGATGCAATTCATCCCCTTGGCAATGATCCGCGCCGTGGTCGTCTTCCCCGTCCCGCGGATCCCCGTCATGATGAAAGCCTGCGCGATCCGGTCAGCCTCAAATGCGTTCTTCAGCGTCCGCACCATCGCATCCTGCCCCACCAGATCGGCAAAGGTCTCCGGCCGGTATTTCCGGGCCAAAACCTGATAGCCGGTGTCGGGGGTGTCGGTCATGCGCATCGCGTCCTTTGGATCAGACCACAGGTTAGAGCGGTCGCGCGCCATGGTCCACCACTCGCACCGGGTTTTCTTGATCTACGCGCAAAAAGCGTAAACGATGGGGCCCAACACAGGGGGACAGGAACGCGGTCATGCGCGCACCACGAAAGACATGAGCTTTGTCATCTACGCAGTGCCAGTTGAACGCGGCATCCTTGGCATTTCTCCAATGCCCGGGGCCAGCGGCAATTATGAAGAAGACATCGCTCACCTGCGCGATTGGAAACCCGCGATGGTCGTGTCGATGACGGAACCGGCGGAACTGAAGGCGGCGGGGGTTCATACTCTGGCCACTGACCTGCAACACACCGGCACCCGCTGGTTTTCCTTCCCCGTCCCCGATTTCGGCACAGGTGACGCGATGCAAGAGGCCGATTGGGACGTCATCCGCAACACCGCACTGTCTGCACTGCGCGGTGGCGGGCGCGTCCTGGTCCACTGCAAGGGTGGCTGCGGCCGCTCCGGCATGGCGGCCCTCAGGCTCATGGTCGCGGCGGGCGAAAGCCAAAAGGCGGCCCTCAAACGCCTCCGCGCCGTCCGCCCAGGCGCGGTCGAGACCCGCGCCCAAGAACGTTGGGCCCGCGCGGGCTAGTCCCATCAGAGCGTCTCTGTCAGGCCCCGGTCTGGCGATCCAGGTCTGCGAACGGCAGAGGCTCATTGTTCACACCCGCCGTAAATCCGAGTCACGCGCAACCTCACCCATTCGCCCGGCCCTGGGTGGGAACCTGGCGAAGGCGCGGCGGCGCAAGCGCCTTGATTCCGCACCGAATACGCTGAAGCCGTCGTGCTTCAATCCAAAAAAGGTGAAAGGTGAGAGGCTGGACAACGACCCAAGCGGGGCTCGTTACGGCTGCTTCCTTCCGG
>CAYMEC010000028.1:0-41102 GCA_964389425.1 uncultured Roseovarius sp. | reverse complement strand
GCCAATGGCGACGCTGAAGCGTCTCGCCTGCTGACAGCACGGCTTCTGCCACGCGTTCTGTCCCATGCAACACGGTTGTTGGGCAACAGGGCTGAGGCCGAAGAGGTCGCTCAGGACGCCATGCTGCGGCTGTGGAAGATCGCGCCGGACTGGCGCACGGGCGAGGCGAAGGTGACCACCTGGCTTTACCGCGTGGTGGGCAATCTTTGCACAGACAGGTTGCGTCGCAGGCGGGGCGTGGGCCTTGAGGACGTGCCCGAGCCCGAGGATGAGACCGCAAGCCCGGCCGATCGCATTCAGGAAAGGGCCCGGGCAGACGCGCTTCAGGCAGCGCTTTTGAGGCTGCCAGAGCGGCAGGCGCAGGCTGTGGTTCTGCGCCATATAGAGGAGCTGGGCAATTCCGAGATTGCCCAGATCATGGACATCAGCGTTGAGGCGGTCGAAAGTCTGATCGCGCGGGGCAAACGAACTTTGACCGCCGATTTGACCCGACAGCGCGAGGAACTGGGAATAAGCGAATGACTGACGCATCTGAAAAACCCGACCCGCTTGAGACGGAGTTTGCATCACTGAAAGCGCAAGCCGTGCTGCCCGGTGATGACCTGATGGCGCGTGTAATGGCGGATGCAGAGGCCGAACAGGCGGCCTTTGTGGCGCCGCCCGTGGACACGCGCCGGCCTTTCCGGATCCGTTTCATGGCGTTGATTGGTGGATGGCCGTCCATGGCGGGACTGGTCACGGCGGGGTTGGCCGGGGTCTGGATCGGGATGGCGCAGCCTGCACTGCTGGTGTCTGGCACGGAGGCGTTGTTTTCCGGGGATGCCAGTATGGCGCTGGATGATCTTGATACAGGCTTTGGTCTTTCTGTTCTGGAAGGAGCCCTGTGATGACGACTGATCCCAATCCCACACCGAAGTCTTCGCGCCTTTGGGTGCGCATTCTGCTGGTCGTGTCGCTCGCGCTGAACCTTTTGGTGATCGGGGCCGTGGCCGGTTTTGCGATCAAGGGAGGGCCGCTGAAACATGGTGGCCCGCCGCATGTGGCGGTGGGCGGGGTGGGGCCTTTGACCCAGGCGCTGACCAGAGAAGATCGCCGTGCCATCGGGCGCGAGATGCGCAGGAAGGCGCAGGAAAGCGGGTGGGATCGCCGCGCGCATCGGCAGGCACTGGAACGCATGGTTGTCCTGCTGGAGGCCACGCCGTTTGACGCAGAGGCCTTTGATGCGGATCTGAACACTATCATGGATGGGATGCGAGGCCGGATTTCTGACGCACGCGGCGCCCTTGTGAACCGGTTGTCCGACATGTCCGATGAGGACCGCGCCGCTTATGCCGAGCGGATCAGGGACAAGATGGATCGCTAGGCGCCTTGACCATCTGACACGGCTTGCCGTGCAGATTACGCCGCTGCACGAAACCTGACCGTGACCGTGTCCCGCCCGCCTGTTTTGGATTCGTAGAGCGCCTTGTCTGCTTGTTCCATCAGCGTTTCGGGATCAACCTCACGCGCCATGTCCGGGTTCACCAGTGTGGCCCCAATACTGACCGTGACATGGATAGGGGCATCCTGCCCACGAATCCCAATGGGAGTTTCGCGCACCATGTGACCCAGATGGCCAGCAAGACATCGCAGTTCGGCGACACTGATGCCGGGAATAGCGATCAAGAACTCTTCGCCTCCGACGCGGGCCAGCATGGCATCGCTGGGCAAGGCCGCGCGCATCACGCGGGAGACATGGGTCAGAACGCGGTCGCCCGCGGCGTGGCCATAGGTGTCATTCACGGATTTGAAGTGATCCAGATCGGCGATCATGACGGCGCAGGCTTTACCATCCTCTTGGGACCCTTCCAGCATGCGGTGCAGGAACATTTGCGCATAGCGGCGGTTATACAGACCCGTCAGCGAATCCAGAACAGCGGCTTGCAATCCGTTCTCCAATTGCCCGCGCAACATGTCAGACCGTTTCTTGCGCGCCATGTGCAGCGCCATGCGGAAGGCCAGTTCGCGGGTTCTGTTGTATAGCCATCCTTCGCCTTGTGGCAGGATTTGCAGTACGTCGCAGGCCCCCATGTCCAGCAGCTTGGCGGCGTGGCCGGGCCTGTTTAGCTCGTCAAGGGCAATGACGCGAAGATCCTTTGCATGTGCGCCCGCCTGAAGGGAGGCGAGGCTGCGAAGCCCGGCTTGTTCTTCGTGTGGTTCGATATGCAGGAGCGCGATGTCAGGCCGGCCCGGCCCGTGCATCATGGCCCCTGCTTCTGCATGGGTGTAAGGCACCAGAGTGTATTTGCAGTACCGGTCCAGACTGGCGCAGATGCCGCGCGCGGTTTCCCGGTCTGACGACACCACGGCCGCGCGTTCAGGCCCCGAAAACCCGGCCGGGCATTCAGACAGGCCAAAGGTGGCGGCCGTGTTGGCATGGGTCACCAGATCGCTGTCGAACCTGCGTTGCCGCATAAGAGCGCGCAGACGGGCAAAAAGTTCATCTTCATGCAGGGGATGGGCCATCACGTCGGCCACGCCCGCCTGCAATGCGGAAAGCCGGGCGGCTGTGTCATCTTGCGGCAGAAGCATCATCACCGGCGGAGTGGGCACAGCACATACGCGTTCCAGACGTTGGATCAGGCTGCCCACATCCATATCCGGCAAGTCCGCCCCGATAATGATCAGATCCGGTTCTTCAGTTTTGCAGATCTTTGTTGCATCGCGTCCGTTCGCGGCTTGCGTAACCATGTAGAAAGCGGCCGTCAGAGTGGCCTTCAGAACAATCCTGTTGGTTGCGAGCGCGTCGACGATCAAGACATGTCCCGTCATGTATGATCACCTTTTCATCTTGCTCTTTCCAGTGGGGCGACTATCCCTTTGAACGGTTAAGAAAACCTTTCCAGGAATTAACGAACGTGACCATATCGCGAGATTCTGCCGAAAGCCTTGGTTTGCAATGTCTGGCATGGCTTTTGTCAGAGGAGGATTTGCTGCCTGTCTTCATGGGGTCCACCGGCGTGTCACAGGATGATCTGCGTGCGGGGGCATCCGACCCTTCTTTTCTTGGCTCTGTGCTTGATTTCCTGCTGATGGATGATGCTTGGGTTCTGCGATTTTGCGAGGCCACGGGCGTCACGCCGGACCTGCCCATGCAGGCCCGTCAGGCGCTGCCGGGTGGGCAGAGCGTGCATTGGACGTGACAGAACGTGGTGAAGGCGCGGGTGATGAAGGTTGACGGGCTGATCTTTGACAAGGACGGAACGCTCTTTGACTATCACGCCACATGGAGCGTGGCGCTGGGCGATCTGATCAGCAACCTCGCGCAGGGCGACAAGATCCTACACCAGCGTATGGCAGACGAAATGGATTTCGATCTGGCCTTGGGCCGGTTTCGTCCCACCAGTCCGATCATCGCCTGCACCAACCGGGAGGCGGCTGAGGTGCTTGCCCGGTCGCTGCCGCATTGGAACGTGGACGCGTTGGAAATTCATCTGGAAGACTTTGCGATGAGCGCACCGCTGGCCCCTGCCGTGCCACTGCCCCCATTGATGCAGCGATTCAAGGGGATGGGATTGCGTCTGGCCGTCATGACGAATGACAGCGAACGCGGCGCGCGCGCCAATCTGCGGGAAGCCGGTGTGTATGAGGATTTTGACATGATCGTGGGGTTTGACAGCGGCCATGGTGCCAAGCCCTTTCCCGACCCCCTTTTGGCCATTGCCTCGCGCATCGGTATCGCCCCGGATCGTTGTGCCATGGTGGGCGATAGCACCCATGACCTGATCGCAGGCCGCGCGGCAGGAATGCCCACAGTTGCGGTGCTGACCGGAGTGGCGGAGGCCGAGGAGTTGCAGCCACATGCCGACGTGGTGCTGCCCGATATTGGTGAGATCCCGACTTGGCTAACAGCGTAGCAAGAGGCGCCGGGTTCGGGCTGCTGCTGGCTGCGCTCGGTACGTTGGTCCTGACGCCCGATGCCATGCTGATGCGCCTGTCGCAGATGGACGGGTTCCAGATGACCGGCTGGCGCGGGTTCTTGATGGGTAGTGTGATGCTGGTCATCTGGGCCATGACCAGCCGGGACAGGGCAGGGGACTTGCGCCAGATCACGACCGGAACGGGTATGGCCATCATCATCTGTCAGTTCTTCAATTCCATGCTGTTCTGTCTTGGAATCGCGGCGGCCCCGGCGGCGATTGTGCTGATTGGCATTGCCTCAGTGCCGGTGTTTTCGGCCTTGCTGAGCTGGGTGATCCTGCGGGAGGCGACAAGTGCGCTGACATGGGCTGCCACTGCTGCCGTGATGGTCGGGATTTTCATCGCGGTGACGGGGAAAGGGGCGCAGATTGATGCCACTGCGGTGGTTGGCGTGCTCTTCGGTCTTGGTGTGGCCTTTGTCCTGGCGCTCAACTTCACGGTGCTGCGGGCCTATCCGAGGTTGCCCATTCTGTTGCTCATTGGCATTGGTGCAATGCTGGCAGGGGTGAACGGGCTGATTGTCACTGGCCCTGCGCAGATGATGGAGGGGGAGCCGTGGGCGATGATCACCACGGGCGCTGTGGTGCTGCCACTTTCATTCTATTTGCTGTCGCTCGCCGCGCGTTACACACATGCGGCCAATGTGAGCCTGCTGATGCTGATGGAAACGGTGCTGGGCCCTATCTGGGTGTGGCTGGGCGTTGGGGAGGTGCCGAACGCGCGCATGATCCTTGGCGGGGCGATCGTGCTAGTGTCCTTGGCGATTTACCTCAGCCTTATCCGTCGGGCAGCAGTGAGCCGCGGTCGCCCATGTACCAACGGGTGACGTCGAGGATGTCGAAGGCCAGCGAAACGGACATGGAGAAGACGAAGACATAGGTCAGCGGGCGTACCCAGCTGGTGATGGTTTCTCCGCGCAGGGCCGCCATCAGGTAGATCATCAGCGGCCCCCAGATCAGGATATGCGACAGGCCAAGGATGCGGGTGTAGCCGTATTGGCCGTAGAGCCAATTCATGAAGAGATAGTTGGCCACAAAGGCCGCACCGACCACCAGGCCATGGCGGCGCGAGGCGGGCTTGATCAGCAGGGCGGCCAGTGTGCCGATGTTGAGCACGGCAAGCCATCCGACCCAGATCTGGATCCACGTGGCTTGGGTTGTGATGGCCTCAGAAAGTGACATGGGGTGCTTTAACGTTCGTCGGGGCGGTTCAGGCTGAAGAGATCGCGGATGGTCGTGTAGTCGCGGTAGCCCAGCCGGGCAAGCGGGTTGTAGCGGGTGATGTCGAAGATACCATCGACCACGCAATCATCGCGCATATGCACGCCGATCACTTCGCCGAAGACGGTGAAATTGGCCTCTCCCGGCAACTGCACGATTTGCGTCAGCTTGCATTCGAGAGACGCGGGTGCAGCGGCCACGCGGGAACAGGGGATGGTTTCGCAGGCTGCGCGTTCGATGCCGGCATAGTCGAACTCATCCACCTCCCGCAGCCATGGGCCGGAGCTGACATTCATCACGTCGCGCATCGCGTATTCCACGATGTTGACGCAGAAGACGCCCGTGTCACGGATATTGGCGACGCTGTCCTTGGTGCCGTCGCGGTCGGGCTTGGCAGAGGTGGAGGCAAACATCACCTGTGGCGGCACGTAGGCCACCGCGTTGAAAAATGAATACGGCGCCAGATTTTCGGAGCCATCTGCGCCACGGGTTGAAATCCAGCCAATGGGGCGAGGCGTGACGATGGCGTTGAAAGGGTTGTGGGGTAGGCCGTGACCGTCTTCGGGGCGGTAGAACATAGAGTTGCCTCAGGATTTGCAGGTTTGTGCCCGTCCTAACGTCGTGCTACGCGGTTTGCCACCAGATTTAACAGACGCACAAGGCTCAAGCGGTGTTTCAACTGACCCCGGAGACAAGCGACGATTGGTGGGAGGTCGAAGCGCTATATGATCTGGCCTTCGCGCCGGGGCGGGAGGCGTTGTCGTCCTATCGGTTGCGCGAGGGTGTAGCGCGGATTGCAGATCTGAGCCTTGTGGCGCGAGATTCGGACGGCATTCTGGCGGGCGCCATCCGGTTCTGGCCGGTTCTTGTGGACGGCGCGCGTGTGCTGCTTCTGGGGCCTGTGGCCGTGCACCCGACCTATCAGGGGGAAGGTTTGGGGGGCTATCTGATCCTAGACAGTTTGGACCGGGCACGCGACCTGGGATGGGAGCGGGCCATGCTGGTGGGCGATGAGCCCTACTATGGCCGATTTGGGTTCCACCGTCTGGAGGATGTGCATATGCCGCCGCCAACCAACCCGGCGCGGGTTTTGGGCGTGCCCTTGGTGGCAGGCGCGTGGGCCGGCTTGAAAGGGGAGGTTACGCGATCTGGTGCGTGAATTTGCGACAGTGGCTCAGCGTGCTTAAGTATCCTGCATGGAAGTTCTTGATCCGACCCTGCCTGAAGACCTTGTTGCAACGCGCCTTGATGCGCTGGCCACGCGCTATTTCCGCGCGTCCGGGCCCGGGATTCAACTGCTCAACCTGCTGGGGGGGCAGGCAGATACCCTTTTGGATCGGCTGCCAACCCAAGTGCGGGATGCCTTAGGTGCACGCACGGAAGATGCGCTGCGACTGGCGATGCAGGCGGCCCATGGGTCGCGGGGCGTTGTCGAGGGACAGGCGGGCTGGATGACCCGCGCGCTGACCACGGCCATGGGCGCGGCGGGCGGCATGGGCGGGTTGCCCACGGCTCTGGCGGAATTGCCGGTGACGACGACCGTTTTGTTGCGTGCCATTCAGGATGTTGCGGTGGAACACGGCTTCGACCCGGCGGAAGACGGGGTGCAGTACGATTGCATTGAGGTTTTTGCCGCCGCAGGGCCGCTGGATCATGATAACGGGGCCGACCTTGGGTTTCTGGGTGCTCGGGTCACGGTGACCGGGGCTGCGATGCAGAACCTGATTGCCACGGTCGCGCCGCGTCTTGCTACGGTTCTGGGTCAGAAACTGGCGGCGCAGACGGTGCCCATTCTTGGCGCTGCGGCGGGGGCGGCGACGAACTACGCCTATACGAGCTACTACCAGCAGATGGCCCATGTGCATTTCGGCCTGCGCCGGTTGGCGATCGACGCGGATTTGGACCGGGCACAGGTGGCCGAGCGGTTTCGCGAGCGTATTGAGACGTCGCCGGTCAATCTGATGTAGGCAAGACCCAGTCCGGGTGCGCCCGATTAGAGCGCGGCCTTGACCGCCCGTTTCAGGCTTTTCAGAATATCGCGGCGTGGAGTGAAGGTGCTGTCATAGGTGTCATATTCCGCCAGCGCGCTGATGATGATGCCGTTGGAGACATCCGCCGTCATACCTTCGGGCCAGAGAAACTTGCGCCGACGCTGGCACAGAAGGATCATTTGCGTGCGCCAGCTGGTGTCCAACCACCCGCAGGCGCGGCTGAGTTCCACGCAGGTGGATCCCGGTTCATCCAGAAGGGCGCAAACAGCTTCTGTTTCCCGTTCGTCCAAAGGCATTTCTTCAAACGCCCGAGCGACCCTTTCCTTACGGCTGAGAGACAAGATGTCCGACGGCGCGTTTTCGGTCCGGCGATGATGAATGACCAGCGCGGGGTCGAACGGCTCCTTCTTCGGTTTGAACAGCGAAAATACCATAGTCTGCCTCCTTCTGCCCGGCCCTGTTTTCGGGCCGTTGCGCATATGCCCGCGACCTCCATCCAAAGGGACGTGTCCTAAGACTTGCTTAAATTATCAGAAAATTCGAGTTATCCACAGGCCTTGAGGAAGTTTTCCCATGGATTCCAGTTGTTTACCGGATTATCCACCCACTTAGGTGGTTTATCCACAAGGTCTTGTGGATAATTTCCGCGCCGCTACCCGGTCTTGCCGTGCCGGATTTGCCACTACGCGGCAGAATCGATCACAGCTTGCCGCGCATATAGTCCATAACCGGTTCGCGCACGGATTGCAGACCGCTTGCGCGCGCCCTGTGGATCACGTCACTCAGGGCAACCAGGTTAGTGCGGCGCAGGATGGATTTCACCGGACCGATGGAGGCGGGTCGCATCGACAGCATGCGCATACCGATGGCGGCCAGACAGGCGGCCTCGATCGGGCGGCCGGCATCCTCGCCACAGAAACTGAGGGGCGTTTCAAGTCTGTCGCAGCGATCCACGATGGTTTCGAGAAAGGACAGAAAACTGACATTGAGCGTGTCATAGCGTTTGCGCACCAGCTCATTTTCACGATCAGCGGCAAAAAAGAACTGTTTGAGGTCATTGCCCCCGATAGAGATGAAGTCCACCTCCTGGTAAAGCGAGTCGGGCGCGAAGGCGAGGGACGGTGTTTCAAGCATTGCCCCCACTTCAAGGCTTTCGGGGATGGGATGACCAAGAATGCGTTCGCGTTCGATGGCTTTGTCGACCTCGGCCCGGGAGCGGGTAAATTCCTCGCGCTGGGCCACGAAGGGGAACATGATGCTCAAGGGGCGGCCTGCCGCGGCGCGGATGATCGCTTGTGCCTGCATGCGCATTACGCCGGGTTTGTCGAGTGCCACGCGCACCGCCCGCCACCCAAGTGCAGGATTGGGTTCCTCCACTGCGCGCATGTAGGGCAGCACCTTGTCTGACCCGATATCGAGTGTTCGGAAGACCACGCGCTTGCCATTGGCTGCGTCCATCACGCGGGTGTAGATGTCGCTGAGTTCAGAGCGTTTCGGCATGTGGCTGTTGGTGAGAAACTGCAATTCCGTCCGGAAAAGCCCCACGCCCTCGGCCCCCGAACTTTCCAAGGAGGGTAGATCGGCCATCAGACCGGCATTCATATGCAACGCGATCCGCGTGCCGCATTCCGTTTCTGCGGGCAGATCGCGGATCGAGGCATAGCGTTCCTGCGCCTTCGCCTGCATCGCCATCTTGTCCCGGAACGCTGAGACGATGCTGTCATCGGGGCGCAGATGCACGCTGCCCTGCTCGCCGTCCACGAGGATCGTATCGCCATTGAGCGCCTCAGTCGTCACGCGGCTGGCATGCACGACCAGCGGGATTGCCAGCGCACGGGCGACAATGGTGGCATGCGATCCAACGGAGCCTTCTTCCAGCACGATCCCCTTCAGTTTGCGGCCATAGTCCAGAAGCTCCGCTGGGCCGATATTACTGGCAACAAGAACCGGGTTTTCAGGCATTTCCGCGCCGGTTTCGGTGCCCTGACCGGTCAGAATGCGCAGCAGGCGGTTCGACAGGTCGTCCAGATCATGCAACCGGTCGCGCAGATAGACATCCGTCACCTTGGACATGCGCGCGCGGGCTGTGGATTGTTCTTTCTCCACCGCCGCTTCCGCCGACAGGCCAAGGGCGATGTCTTCCTCCATCCGGCGCATCCAGCCTTTGGAATTGGCAAACATGCGATAGGCTTCGAGGACTTGAAGCTGTTCCTTGTCGCCTTTTGCGGCCGTGGACAGCATCCGGTCTACGCCAACGCGCAATTCTTCCACGGCTGTGGTTAGCCGCTCCATTTCTCGTACGGGATCCTCCGCGATCGGGTTGGACACCACCACGCGCGGCTCATGTAGCCAGACCTGACCTTCCGCCGCACCTTCCTGCGCGCTTGTGCCTTCGAAGAGAACCGGTTGCTGGTGCCGCGCAGACATCGCCGCGCCTTCGCCCACGAAGGCACCAAGCTCCGTCATTTCGGCGAGGACCATGGCCACGACTTCGACCACATCCACCTCTTCTTCCGAAAAACTGCGGGCCTCTTTCGACTGCACGACCATCACGCCCAGCGTCTCACCCAGGCGCTGAATGGGCACGCCGAGGAAGCTGTTATAGGCCTCTTCCCCTGTCTCCGGCATGTACCGGAAGCCCCGCGTGCCGGGTGCATTGTCGGTGTTGATGATCATTCCCTTTTTGGCGATGCGGCCCACAAGGCCTTCGCCCAGTCGCATCCGGGTCTGGTGCACGGCCTCCGGGTTCAAGCCTTCCGTGGCGCACAGTTCCAGCGTTTCCTCATCGCGGAACAGGTAGATGGAGCAGACCTCAACATGCATCTCCTCGGCCATCAGGCCGGTGATCGCATCAAGGCGCGTCTGACCGCCCGCCTCCTCCGACATCATGGCGCGCAGGCGAGACAGCATCTGGCGGCTGTTTGTTCTATGTGTTTCCGGCTTGTTCATGCCGTCACAAGGTCTTTCCCTTTGGCGGCGGCGCTAGGTAGCCAATTTTTAGGCCGCAGTTTCCAGTCCGAAGGCATCATGCAGGGACTGAACAGCAAGTTCCATATATTTCCGGTCGATCAACACGGATATTTTGATCTCGGAGGTTGAGATAACCTTGATATTGATTCCCTCGTCGCTGAGCGTCTTGAACATGGTGGCCGCGACACCCGACTGGCTGCGCATACCGATGCCGACGGCAGAGATCTTGGCCACCTGCGTGTCGGCCAGAAGATCATGGAAATTGATATCGCCCTTGTCCTTGGCTTCCTGCATGGCCTTTTCGGCGCGCCCCACCTGATTGGTGGGGCAGGAGAACGTCATGTCGGTGCGTCCCTCTTCGGAGATGTTCTGAATGATCATGTCCACGTTGACGCCCGCTTCACTCAAAGGGCCGAAGATAGCGGCGGCGATGCCGGGGCGGTCAGCGACCGATACAAGCGTCATCTTCGCTTCTTCGCGGGAATAGGCGATGCCGTTCACGACGTTTGATTCCATGATCTCTTCCTCCGCACAGACCAGCGTGCCGGCCTCGTCTGATTGTTCTTCAAAACTGCTGAGCACGCGCAGCTTCACATTGTAACGCATGGCCAGTTCGACTGACCGTGTCTGCAAAACTTTCGCGCCAAGGCTCGCCAGTTCCAGCATTTCCTCAAAGGCGATCTTGTCAAGTTTGCGCGCCTTGTCGGTGATGCGCGGGTCGGTTGTGTAGACCCCGTCCACATCGGTGTAGATATCGCAGCGTTCGGCGTCGAAGGCGGCGGCAAAGGCCACGGCCGTAGTATCGGATCCGCCACGTCCCAGAGTCGTGATGCGACCTTCAGGGCTCACCCCTTGGAACCCGGCGACAACGGCCACGCGCATACCTTCGTCGAACTTGGCCAGGATGTTTTCAGGTGGGATATCCTCGATCCGCGCCGCTGAATGGGCGGATGTCGTCTGCACCGGAACCTGCCACCCTTGCCAGCTGCGCGCCGGTACATCCATTTCCTGCAAGGTCAGCGCCATGAGGCCCGCTGTGACATTCTCACCCGAGGCGACGACGGCGTCATATTCGCGCGCGTCATAAAGCGGCGAAATCTCATCGACCCAGCCCACCAGTTCATTGGTACGGCCCGCCATGGCGGAGACGATGACGATCACGTCATAGCCTTTCGCCACTTCAACGCCGACGCGCTTGGCCGCGCGCCGGATACGGTCAATATTGGCCACCGAGGTGCCGCCGAATTTCATCACCAGAATGGGCATGGATCGTCTTTTCCCGTTAGTCGCAAGCCCTTTACGCGCCCTTTGCCGCAAGGGCAATGCCCCAGCATGACGCGTATGATTTCATGTGCCCGAAACACCCGAGAAGCCCGCCGTCAAACCCAGTTTGAAAGCCGCCCCTTCAGATGCGCCACGCTTGCACGCAGATCATTGCTGATTTCCCCATGACGCGGGGCATCGCGCAGGGTGTTCACCAAGTGGTCAGGCCGTGGGCGTTTACGCGTCCAACTGAGTGCGCGGAGGACGTCTTGAGCCGGTTCCGACAGGCGATTAGGGATGTCATGGAGGTTCAACGTGGCCCAGACCCCTGTCCAAAGTCGGCCAACGGTCCAGGGATTGTAACCACCGCCGCCCAGAACCAGAAGCCGGGGTGCCATGCTCATCAAAGCCTTAACGACTGCCCAATGGGAATTGTTGGAAAGCGACAGCCGCGACAGGGGGTCGTCCTCCACCGCATCCGCCCCGCATTGCAGCACGATGGCTTGCGGGCAAAAGGCTTGCACGGCGGGCAGGATCACCTCATCGCGGGCCAATGCAAAATCATCATCGTGTGTGCCTTTGGGCAGTGGCAGGTTCAGGGCGCTGCCGCCTGCGTTGTCCTCCAACGCGCCGGTGAACGGCCAGCGGCGCGCTTCATGGGTGGAGATCATTCGCACGCGCGCATCACCATGAAACGCCACCTCCACCCCGTCACAGTGATGGGCGTCAATATCCACATAGACCACGCGGGTCAGGCCCTGTGCCAAAAGCCTTTGAATGCCCAGAACCGGATCATTGAGATAACAAAACCCGCTCGCATGGTCTGGCATGCCGTGATGGGTGCCGCCGCCTGGGTTGTAGACGATGCCCCCTTCCGCGATCAGCTCCGCCGCCATCATTGACCCGCCCGCTGCTGTCGCAGGTCGACGGTACATTTCCGGAAAAACCGGGTTCGATACAGTGCCGAGCTGGTGGCGCATGCGGGTTTCTTCATCGACGCTTTGGGCGGCTTCCGTCGCCAGCAAGGCGCGTATGTAATCCGGCGTGTGAAAAGACAAAAGCGCTTTGGGGCGTGCGCGCGGGCTCAGCCGAAACTGGTCTTTGGACAACCACCCAAGGCTTCGCGTCAGATCGGTCACTGTCGGTACGCGCGGGATCGACAAGGGGTGTTTGGGCCCATAGCTCGATCCGCGATAGATGTCTGAACCAATATAGATGGGTTGTGTCATAGCCCTTCCATATCAGCGGCAATCAAGCGCTGCACCCCTCCTTCTTTTTGGCCAGAAATACTCATGGCACAGCCTTCGAGGCACGCGCGAGTTTTTATTGATTGACGAGTCAATCAAAAATCTCCTACCTCAAGTTCAGAAAGGTAAAAACGATGCCAAAACAGGGAATGGAACCGCTGCGCCGCTCGGCTTTGGTGGAGGCCACGATCCATGAGATCGGCGCGCATGGCAGCCTGGATGTGACGGTCAGCCAGATCGCCAAGCGTGCAGGCGTATCCAGTGCACTCGCGCATCACTATTTCGGGTCCAAGGAACAGATTTTCACCGCCGCCATGCGGCATATTCTGTCGCTTCTGGGAGCGGAGGCGCGCGGTGCGCTGGCCATGGCGAAAACCCCGCGTGATCGGATTGAGGCGATCATCCGCGCCTGTTTTTCCCCAAGTCAGTTTCAATCGGCCACCGTTTCGGCTTGGCTTAATTTCTATGTGCAGGCGCAAAAATCCACCCCGGCGCAGCGGCTGCTCAACATCTATCAACGCCGACTGCGGTCAAACCTGCGCCACGCTATTCGGGCAGCGGGTGAACATGACCCGGACCTGACCCAGGAATTGACGCGCGGTCTCGCTGCCATGATCGACGGGCTTTACCTGCGTCAGGCGCTGACCGAAACGCCGCTCGATGGGGATGAGGCCATCGGTTTGCTGATGGCCTATGTCGACCGAACGCTTGCGAGGGACGTGCCATGACCCAGCCCAACATTCTGATCCTGATGGTCGACCAATTGAACGGCACGTTCTTTCCAGACGGGCCTGCCGATTGGCTCCACACCCCGCATCTGCGCGCTTTGGCGGAGCGATCCACACGATTTACAAACGCCTATACGGCGAGCCCGCTTTGCGCACCCGGGCGTGCCAGTTTCATGTCAGGCCTCTTGCCCTCCCGATCCCGTGTCTATGACAACGCAGCGGAGTTTTCCGCCGATATTCCGACCTATGCCCACCACCTGAGGCGCGCAGGCTATCAGACGTGTCTGAGCGGCAAGATGCATTTCGTTGGACCGGACCAGCTGCATGGGTTCGAGGAACGCCTGACCACCGATATTTACCCTGCTGATTTCGGCTGGACGCCGGATTATCGCAAGCCTGGGGAGCGGATTGATTGGTGGTATCACAATATGGGGTCCGTCACCGGGGCAGGGGTGGCCGAGATCACCAACCAGATGGAGTATGACGACGAGGTCGCCTATCACGCCACGCGCAAACTGTATGATCTGGCGCGCGGGCACGACGACCGGCCATGGTGTCTGACGGTCAGCTTCACGCACCCCCATGATCCCTATGTGGCCCGCAAAGAATTCTGGGATCTCTACGAGGATTGCGAACATCTGACGCCGGACGTGCCGGCAATGGATTACGCCGATCATGATGCCCATTCGAAGCGGATTTTTGACGCCAATGACTGGCGCAGCTTTGACATTTCCGAGGATGACATCCGCAGATCGCGCCGGGCGTATTTTGCGAATATCTCTTACCTCGATCAAAAAATCGGCGACATTCTGGGGGTGCTTTCGGCAACCAGGCAGGAAAAAGACACGATTGTTCTGTTTGTCTCCGACCACGGTGACATGCTGGGTGAGCGGGGTCTGTGGTTCAAGATGAGCTTCTATGAAGGCTCTTCCCGTGTCCCCTTGATGATCGCTGCACCGGGGATGGAGCCTGGCTGCATCACCGACCCGGTCAGCACCATCGACGTCTGCCCAACGTTGTGCGAATTGGCTGGTGTGTCGATGGAAGAGCTGGCGCCTTGGGTCGAAGGCCAGTCGCTCGTGCCTCTGGGGCAGGGTGTGTCGCGCGATGCACCGGTGGCGATGGAATACGCGGCAGAGGCGTCTTACGCGCCGCTCGTCTCGCTGCGGTATGGCAAGTGGAAATTCAACCGGTGCGCGCTCGATCCCGACCAGCTTTTCGATCTTGAGACTGACCCTCATGAACTGACCAATCTTGCCGACACCCCCGCCCATTCGGGCACCTTGGCGCAGTTGCAGGCCAAGGCAGAGGCGCGATGGGATCTCGACGCATTCGACGCGCAGGTGCGCGAAAGTCAGGCCCGGCGCTGGGTCGTCTACGAGGCGCTCCGGCAAGGGGGCTATTACCCGTGGGATTACCAGCCGCTGCAAAAGGCATCGGAGCGTTACATGCGCAATCACATGGACCTCAACGTGGTGGAAGAAAACCAACGCTTCCCTAGGGGGGAATGATGATCACGGTTTATGGACGTGCCAGTTCGTCCAATGTCCAAGCAGTGCTTTGGGGCCTCGAAGAGATGGGGCTTGAATACGAACGGTTGGATTACGGGTTCACCTTTGGCGGGCTTGATACGGACGCGTTCAGGGCGATGAACCCGCATGGCAAGATCCCCGTTTTGAAAGACGGCGATACGGTGGTGTGGGAAAGTGCTGCCGTGCTGCGCTATCTGGCGACCGCCTACGGATCTGCGCCGTTCTGGCCTGAGGATGCGGGCGCGCGGGCGCGGATCGATATGTGGGCCGAATGGGCCAAGAACTCCGTGGCGGCGGGGTTCACCGGGCCTGTTTTCTGGCTTGCCGTGCGGTTCAAACCCGAGAGTCGGGATCCGGCGTTGATTGCAGAGAATGTGAAGAGGCTAGAGGTAGAACTGGCAAAAGCCGATGCCGTTCTGGCCGGGCAGGACTATCTGGCCGGACCGGAGTTCACGCTTGCCGATATCGCGCTGGGCCATGTGCTCTACCGCTATTTCGATATTGAGATCGTGCGGTCTGACCTGCCCCATTTGCAGGCTTACTATGACCGGCTGGCGGAGCGCCCGGCCTATCGATCAACCGTGATGACCAGCTACGACATGCTGCGCAACTCCTTTGGGTGAGGTGGGAATGGAAGCCGACTTTGTGATCGTAGGGGCGGGCAGCGCGGGCTGTGCAATGGCGTACCGGCTGGCGGAGGCCGGGCAATCTGTGCTGGTCATTGAGCATGGGGGAACGGATGCAGGGCCGCTTATCCAGATGCCGGGCGCGCTCAGCTTCCCCATGAATATGAAGATGTATGACTGGGGCTACACTTCGGAGCCGGAGCCTTACCTGAACAACCGCCGCCTGGCCTGTCCGCGGGGAAAGGTGATCGGTGGGTCCTCGTCGATCAATGGGATGGTCTATGTGCGCGGGCATGCGGGGGATTACGACCATTGGCGCGATATGGGCGCGGATGGTTGGGGCTTTTCAGACGTGCTGCCCTACTTCAAGAGGATGGAAAGCTGGGACAGCGCAGGTCATGGCGGGGATGCGTCTTGGCGCGGCTCAGATGGACCGCTGCATGTGCAGCGCGGGGCGATGGCCAACCCGCTGACCCGCGCCTTTATCCAAGCCGGCGGTCAGGCAGGCTACCAGATCACCAGCGACTACAACGGTGAGCAACAGGAAGGTTTCGCGCCGTTTGAGATGACGGTGCACAAGGGGCAACGATGGTCGGCGGCCAATGCCTATCTCAAGCCTGCGCTGAAGCATCAGAATTGCGATCTGGTGCGTGCCGAGGTGACCCGCGTGGTCATGGAAGAGGGCCGTGCCGTGGGGGTAGAGACGACCAAATCCACGATCCGCGCGCGGCGAGAGGTGATCCTTGCAGCATCTTCGATCAATTCGCCCAAACTGCTGATGTTGTCTGGCATCGGCCCTGCCAAGCATCTGGCAGAGCATGGGGTCGAGGTGGTGGCCGACCGCCCCGGTGTCGGCAGCAATCTGCAAGACCATCTGGAGCTTTACGTGCAGATGGCGGCCTCTCAGCCGGTGAGCCTTTTCAAATACTGGAACCTCTTGGGCAAAGCCTATGTGGGCGCGCGATGGCTTTTCACCAAGACCGGACCGGGGGCGTCAAACCAATTCGAAAGCTGTGGGTTCATTCGCTCGGAAGCGGGGGTGGATTACCCCGATATCCAGTTCCACTTCCTGCCCATTGCCGTGCGGTATGACGGGCAGGCGGCTGCGGAAGGCCATGGCTTTCAAGCCCATACAGGTCCGATGCGGTCCCCGTCGCGCGGATCGGTGCGGTTGCGCAGCTCGGACCCGAAGGACCACCCGGTCATTCGCTTCAACTACATGAGCGAAGAACAGGACTGGATCGATTTCCGTCGCTGCATCCGGCTGACACGGGAGATTTTTGCCCAGGACGCGTTCAAACCCTATGCAAGCCACGAAATCCAACCTGGCGCCCAGGCCCAGAGCGATGATGAGCTTGATGACGTGATCCGCGAACATGCCGAAAGCGCCTATCATCCGTGTGGGACCTGCCGGATGGGGCGGGCGGATGACCCGAATGCCGTTGTCGATCCGGAAGGCCGCGTGATCGGGGTCGACGGTTTGCGCGTGGCCGATAGCAGCCTGTTCCCGCGTATCACCAACGGCAATCTGAACGCGCCCTCGATCATGGTGGGGGAGAAGATATCGGACCATGTTCTGGGCCGGTCCCTGTCGCCCGACAACGCGGTGCCTTGGTTCCATCCGGATTGGCGCACGGCGCAGCGGTGAACGCGACGCGCAACTCGGCCATTCATCCGGCACCGTCGGATCCTGAATGTGTGGATTTTGGCGATTTAGAACGGGCTGCGTGACCTTCCGGACTCAGTGCCAGAAGAAAACAGCGCCAATTGCCCGCAAATTCCGGCATTTTCATAAAGTCGGAAGTTTGTTCTGGCCCGACCGAATTTTTTTGCGTAGATTCACGCACATAACAAGGTGCGGTACAGCATCGAAAGAAGAGCGGTGATATTATGACGACGGTGCAGTATGTGGTCCGCACGGCGGGCGGCAGTGTGACTCAAGGTGTTCTTGAACAAGGTTCCCCAGTCACGTTGAGTGCGAGCGGCAACCAGCAAATTTCCCTAAATCTCAGATCGGCCGATGTGCGCAATTATGTGCAACAGGGCAAAGACCTCCAAATTGTCATGGCCAATGGCGATGTTCTGGTTCTGGAAAACTATTTCGCCGGGTCTGGCGAGAAGGCTCTCTTTCTCAGCAAGGAAGGCAGCCTTGATCAGGTTATCCTGACCGCAGAGGCTGACGGGTCGCTGACCGCACAATATTCGGTTGTGGAGGTGAATGAGAAATGGAGCGCCTATGACGATCTGGTGTTCCTTGACGTTGAGCGGATCGAGCCGGTTGTGGCGCCCCTGGCTGCGCCTGCGCTGGGTGGTCTGGGCCTTTTGGGCGCAGGTGCTGCTGCGGCGGCGGGTGTGGCTGTTCTGTCTGACGATGACGATCCGACCGGTGGCGGGCGTGCCGCGCCCACGGTCAATGACCCCAATGTGCGCCGCCTTGTGGGCGGCACAGCGGATGACAGCGTGGTCATCACCGGCACGGGCGAGCCCGGCGACACGGTTGAGGTGATGATCGGTACATCTGTACAGACCACCACGATTGCCCCTGATGGGACATGGGTCGTCACGTTTGCCCCAACTGATATTCCGGTAGATGGCGTCTATGACAGCGTGGTCAACGTGACCGATCCCAATGGAGGTGTCATAACCCTGTCCGGTCCCGTGGTGGACATCGACACGATCGGTCCGGATGTGGATTTGACTGCCGGCACACAATCGACAGGTGACATCGTCAACAGTGCAGAACACAGCAGCGGCACGGTGATCACCGGCACGGGTGAGGCGGGCGCGACGGTGGCCGTGACGATCAACGGCACGACGCATACGACAACCGTGTCTGACACAGGGTCGTGGTCGGTCACGTTTGCCTCGACCGAGATCACGGAGGGCGAATACGACACCGGCATCACCATTGTGTCCACGGATGCGCGCGGCAACTTCACCACGACGACGGATGTTCTGGTGGTCGACACGGTGGCTCCGCCGGCCGATGTGAACGCCGTGACAGGCGATGATGTGATCAATGCCGCCGAGGCCGCGGCGGGCGTGACGCTTACTGGAACGGGTGAGGCGGGCGCGAGCATTTCTGTTCTGTTTCAAGGTGTGACCCAGACAACGTCGGTGCTGCCCAACGGCACATGGTCGGTCAACTATGCTTCGTCCTCCATCGCGACGGGGACGTATGATTCCACGATCACCGTGACCAGCACGGATGCGGCGGGCAACAGTTCGACCACCAACCATGGCGTGCATGTGGACACCGAAAATGGTGTGACCCTGACCACGCCCATTGAGGGTGACAATGTCATCAATCAGTCCGAGCTTTCGGGCGGCGCCACTCTGCAAGGCACGGCAGAGCCGGGGTCCTCGGTCACGGTGGTGATGCAGGGCGTATCCAAAACCGTCACGGCCTTGCCGAACGGAACGTGGTCAGCGACTTATCTGGCCAGCGAAATCCCGGCGGGCGAGTATGACGCACCGATTACTGTCACGTCCGTGGACTCTGCGGGCAACATGGACAGCACATCCGGAACGGTTCGGGTGGACACGACAACAAATGTGTCCATCAACCCGGGCTATGCTGGTGGTGATCAGGTGCTTAACGCCGCTGAACAGGCCGCGCCTGTGACGCTGACGGGCACGACAGAACCCGGCAGTACGGTACAGGTCAATGTGGATGGCGTGATCCAGACCGCGGTTGTCGATGGTGCGGGCAACTGGACCGCGGTCTTTCCCGCAGGATCCTTGCCGACGGGTGAGTTTGCCACCGCTATCAATGTCACGTCTACGGATGCAGCAGGCAACACCGCCACGGCAAGCTCTTCCTTGCAGATCGACACCGTAGCGGGCGATGTGACGCTTTCGGCCCTGCCGATCGAAGTGGATGACGTGATCAATGCGGTGGAGCGCGCGGATGGCGTGGAAATCTCCGGGACGGCGACGCCCGGACTGTTGGTCACGGTGGGCCTGGGCGCTGCGACGCAGATGGTCCAGGCAGACGTGAACGGCACCTGGGCAACGACCTTCCCGGCGACCGGCATCCCCACCGGTGAACAGGTTCTGCCCATCACTGCATCCATCACCGATGCGGCGGGCAATTCCAAAAGCGTGAGCGACACTGTGCAACTCGATACCGTGGTGACCAATCACGGAATCAGCGCCACGGCGATTGAAGGTGATAACATCATCAACGCCGCCGAACGGTCAGACGGTGTGCAGATCACCGGCACAACGGAACCTGGGTCCACCGTCGCGGTGCAGCTGGGCGGGATCACGCGGTTCGCCGTCGTGGACGCGTTCGGCAACTGGACGGCTGACTTTACAGCCTCAGACATTCCCGAAGGCACCTTCACGACCAATGTGGTGGCCACGGCGACAGACCCGGCGGGGAACACGACCTCCACCACCAGCAGCGTGCAGGTCGACACGGAAGTGGATACCCCCAATGTGGATGCGGTGACCTTTGTCGGTGGCGATGTGGGCCGTATCAGCATGGACAATGTGGTCGACAATTTCGAGGTCGGCACGCTCGCGAGCGACGGCACCGAAGGCACGCCGGCCAGCACCCAATCGGTCGACCCGGTCTTCGGAACGGAATTTACCTTTTCGCCCACGATCCCCGATGGCACCCATCTTGTTGTCAGCAGTTCTGATGCCGCCGGCAATGCCTCCGGCACGCTGTTGGTTCTGGAGGATAACGCGACCAATGCCACAACGATCGATCAGGCCGTGGGGTCCAGCTATGATATTCAGGGGCTGAACCTCGAATATTCCTCCGACAGCAACCTGACCCTGAATGAGACGCAGATCATGCAGCTGTCGGGCACGTCCGATGTGTTGCAGGTGCAGGGCGGGGCGGATGACACGCTGACATTGACGAACGCGACAAAGCAGTCGCAGACCCAGACGATCGATAACACGGTTTATGATGTTTACACGGTGGGCAACAGCGGCGCTGTCGTTGTCGTGGAGCAGGAGGTGAACATCATCGTTTGATGGTTGGCGGGCAATGACCCGATTTCAATTTGCAAAGTGCACGACAAAGATGCACGCGGTATGGGGCAAGGACATGGACGGAATTTTCAGGCGGAGCAGCGTGGCTTTGGTGGCCATCTCTGTTGTGCTGTCCGGATGCGCGGGACACACGCCCGGCGCATCCATGTTCGCCAAATCGCCCGAGTTTTCTGAAACGGAACAACCCGCCAGCGCGCTGTCGCGCGTGCCCGGGGATGCAGAAAGCAAGATCATCGACACGCTGCTGGACCGCCAGTCCATGTTGCCCAAAGGCAGTGATCTGTCAGAGGTGGCGAATGCTGCGCTCAATGCCTCTGCACGGGCCTCCGAGGCGGAGCTGCGAAGTGCCAAGTTGAGAGCGGAGGCGGCATCGAAGAACTGGTTGCCGACGCTGGGGCCCAATATCAGCCTGACCAGCATGGGCGATCTGGTGACGTCGATGCTGCTGGAACAGGTGCTCTTTGACAATGGACGCCGGAAGGCCGAACGCGCTTTTGCCGCCGCCGATGTGGAGGTGGTCGCCGTCAACCTGTCGGAGGATATGAATGACCGCGTTTACACGGCGCTGTCGCTTTATCTGACCGCGCTGCGCGGGACGGAATCGGCGCAACTGGATGCGCGCGCTCTGGGACGGATGCGGGAGTTTGAACGGATCGTGGTGGGGCGGGTGAATGGCGGGGTGTCCGACCGCGCTGATCAGCGGGTCGTGGAAAGCAAGATCAATGCGATGAAATCCAGCCAGGCCACCGCCCAGGAGGTCGCCGCCACGGCGCAGGCCGAGTTGCGCGCGATGACGGGTCAGACGTTCGAGGCTGATCTGACGGGCCGCGTGTCACTGGGTGTGCCTGCGGGTAGTATGGCGATGCTGTCGGTTCTGAAAGCCGAAGCCGAGGCGGAACGCAGCGTGGCGGAGGCCAAGATGACGCGCGCGGGGTTGCTGCCCGGGGTTTCAGCATCGGTTGATGTCAGTGAAAACGACGTTGTGGGCGCCATCGGCTCTGGATTGGAGACGCCTTTGGGCTTCGGCACACCGGCGCAGATGCGTGCGATTGAAGCCAGCAAGGAAACCGCCAAACGGCAGGTCGGTGAGGCGCAAGAGGATGCAGCGCGCAGTGAAAGCCGCCTGCGCCAGCGATTGTTGTCTTTCCAACGGCAAGAGGCTGAGGCCAAGCAACTGGCGGAGCAAAGCCACGTGACCTTCCGCCTTTTCGAGCGGCAGTTCGAGGCTGGGCAGCGCTCTGTCATGGATGTGATCAACATCTACGAACAGCTGGTGGATCGCGAACGCGCCCATGTGGATGCGAAATACGAAGTCGTGCTGATCCAACTGGAACTGGCGCGGGATTTTGGTGTGCTGGCCGATGGGGATGAGATTTGAGTGGCGGGCCAGCAAAACCTGTAACCCTGACGATTGCTGGAGGCGTGGCGAAACCTGCGCCCAAGACCCCTGTGACCCTGACTTTGGCGGGAGCTGCGCCGGCGAATACCCCTGCGCAACCCCAAGTGACACCATCTGCGCCCACGCCCGATCCCGACGCGTCGATCCGTGCGATGATCGAAGGCACCGCGAAACGCATTCAGCACCGCGCGTCCCTGATTTCGACGTTCGCGGCCTTGAACGGCGTGGAGGTTCCCGCCTCTGACATTGCAGAATCCATGTGGGGCAACGCGCCGGGCGATGTGTCCGTCAAAGCCCTGGCGGGTGCGCTGGAGACGACGGGCATTGCGCCCAAGATCAAACATCGCGTGGCGATTGACCCGGGCGTCTGGCCCGCTGTCGCGTTGATGACCAATGACCAAAGCGTCCTCGTGATCAGTCAGGAAGACGACATCTTGACCATCTTCGACACAACTTGCCCGGACAACCGCGCCGAGGTGCCGGTGGTGGAGTTTGCCGGCGTCTTTTCCGGCACGATCCTGACGGGTCGCACCACGCTCAAGCAGATGGCGGAACGGCACACGCCGGTCCTGTCTGCGTCGCACTGGTTCTGGGGCGAGTTTCCCAAGTTTCGCCGCCAGATCGGGGAAATCATGGCGGGGTCACTGGTGGCCAATATCTTCGCCGTCGCGGTCGCGCTCTTCTCCCTTCAGGTCTACGACCGCGTGATCCCGCATCAATCGGAAGCCACGCTTTGGGTGCTGGCGGTCGGTGCGTTTCTGGCGATCGGACTTGAGGCCGCTTTGAAGATCGCGCGCGCACGGTTGACCGATGCCGCGGGCCGGGAAATAGAGCTATCGATCCAGCATTCGCTGATGCAGCGGGTGATCGGCATGAGATCTGACAGGCGACCTTTGCCACCTTCGGGGCTCTTTGCGGCCATGCGGGATTTCGGTTCGGTGCGGGAATTTTTCACGTCTTCGACCATCGCAACACTTGCGGATATTCCGTTCATCGCAGTGTTCCTGCTGTTGGTGGCGTCGATCGCGGGTAATCTGGTTTGGGTGATCATGTTGGGTGGTATCCTGATGCTGCTGCCCGCCTATTTCCTGCAACGTCGCATGCTGGCGCTGACCCGCCAAACCCAAGGCGCCTCTGCCAAGGCCGGGCGACTTTTGCAAGAGGTTCTGAGCGAGCTTGATACGCTGAAGACACAACGCGGCGAAGAGCGCGCGATCCGCATGTGGGATGAACTGAACACGCTGTCGTCCTACAGTTCCGCCGAACAGCGGCGCCTTGCGTCCATGTTGACCTACTGGAGTCAGGGCGTGCAACAGGCAACCTATATCGCGGCTGTCGTGGTGGGGACCTATCTGGTTTTTGCCGGGCAGTTCACCATCGGTACGATCATAGCCGTAGGGATCCTGACCAGCCGCACCCTTGCCCCGCTCACACAGTTTGCAGGTATCTTGGCCCGGTGGACCAATGTGAAAGCGGCGCTGGAGGCGCTCGATACCATTGTCGACGCCACGCAGGAGAAGGAAGAGGGGCGGTCCTATCTGCGGCGCGAAACGCTGTCGGGTGCCTTTGAAATCCATGAGATGGAATACCGCTATGACAGCGACGGTGCGCCGGTGCTGGATGTAGCGGGTCTAGGCATAAAGCCAGGGCAACGGATCGCGGTTCTGGGCGCTAATGGGTCCGGAAAATCGACGATGCTGAAGCTGCTTGCGGGGCTTTACACGCCCACCAAGGGCAGACTTCTGGTGGATGGCACGGACATGACCCAGATCGACCCGCGCGATATCCGTCGCAACGTCGGGTATCTGGGACAAGACGTGCGTCTCTTCGCGGGAACGTTGCGCGACAACCTGAACCTCACCCAGCTTGAGCGCGATGATGATCGTCTGCTGGAGGCGCTCGATTTCGCAGGCATTGGGCAATACGTGCGCGGGCATCACAAAGGCCTGGATCTGGATATCCGCGACGGGGGCAATGGATTGTCGACCGGGCAACGCCAATCCATCGGTTGGGCGCGGCTCTGGCTGCAGAACCCGCCTGTGGTGCTTCTGGATGAACCCACCGCCGCGCTGGATCAAACGCTGGAACGCACGCTGGTCAGTCGCCTTGATCGCTGGCTTGGCGACCGCACGGCCGTCATCGCGACCCACCGGGTGCCAATCCTTGAGTTGACCAATCGCACGCTAATCCTTCAGGCGGGTCGCATGGTCGTGGATGGTCCGCGTGACAAGGTCATGGCCCATCTCGCCGCTGGAGGCGCGTCGTGACCACGCTTGAGGTGCATCAGGAACGGGCCTTTGCGCGACCCAGCTGGATCATCCGGCTGATCGGGTTGGCGTTGCTTTTGTTCATCGTGTGGGCCGGTTTTGCCAAGGTTGATGAGATCGTGCGTGCGGATGGGCAAGTGGTTTCATCCTCGCGTTCTCAGATCATTCAAAACCTCGAAGGCGGTATTCTTGCCGGACTTGACGTGCGTCAAGGTGATCTGGTGGAGGCAGGGCAAGTGCTGGCCACACTTCAGGACACGAAATTCCGTACGGCGGTGAATGATCTTCAGGATCAGATCGACGCGCTGGAGATCAAGAAATACCGGCTGGAGGCGGAGCTGGAAGGTGCGTTTGGTTTCACGGTACCTCGGGAGTTGGCAGAACGGTCGCCTGCGATTCTGGCCTCTGAGCGCGCGCTTCTGGATGCGCGGCAGACTGATTATGCCAGCCGCCGGGACGGTGCGCGCGTCGTGCTGCAACAGGCGCAGTCTGAATACGCGAACATGCGCGCGCTCTACAAAGAACAGATCGTTGCGCAGCTGGAGGTGAACCGCGCCAAGTCGGCCGTGTCTGATGCTGAAATTCGGTACAACGAGATCGGCACCCAGTCAGAGTTGGAGCGGGCCGAGGAATATTCCCGCACTGTGCAAGATCTAAGCTCTCGCCGTCAGGAATTGCGGCTGGCGCAGGATCAACTGGCCCGCACGGTGATCACCTCGCCGATGCGCGGGGTGGTGAATTCCATGGCCGTGACCACGATCGGTGGTGTGATCCGCCCGGGTGAAGAGATTTTCGAAGTGATCCCGCTGGGCGAAGAACTGTTTGTCGAGGCCCGTGTGCGGCCTGAAAACATTGCCAGCGTGGAACGCGGGCAGGAAGCGACGATCAAGCTGACTGCCTATGATTATACGATTTACGGCACGCTTCAGGGGGAGGTCGATTTCGTCTCTGCCGACACGTTTGAGGACGAACGTGATGCGCGGGCAGAACCGTTTTACAAAGTGACAGTGCGGGTCACGACGGCGGATCTGACAAACAGGCAGAGGTCCATCGAAATTCGACCGGGGATGCGTGCCCAGACGGAGCTCAAAACCGGATCCAAGACGATCCTGCAATACTTGCTGAAACCGCTCTACAAATCGCGCGAGGCGTTTCGCGAACCGTGAGCATATCCCGGCGAACCACGCCCCAACGGGGTGTTGGCTCAGCCAGCCTGCGCCAGCAATCGTTGCAGCGTCTGATCAAGCGCGGTGCCAATCGACACGGCCTTGCCGCCCATCGCAGCCTTGGCAGAGATAACCGACACCAGATGCGGGTTTCCACCGCCTTGCACCGCAAAGACAGGCGCGCCGGAGGTGCCAAACTCCACCTCGCAAGACGTGACGACCGTGTCATGCTTGCGGGCCAGGATGTAACAGGGCTCTGCCACCACGGGTTTCGTTGTGCTGAACTGCGTGTAGCCGATGATCAGCACCGCGTCGCCTTTATTGGGGCGCTGGTCGGTGCGCAGGGGCTGAACCACGTTTGAATTGATCGGGCTTTCGAGCACCAGAATGGCAAGGTCATGGCCCACTTGGGCGTCCCGGCCCATGTGATGAACATACTGATCGTTGATGATAGCCTTTTTCACGCGGCGCACAGCAACGGCGCTGTCGGCGTAAAGCCCGGCCTGAAATTCAATCTTCTGAGGTTTCACCGCGCGATGTGTTCGGATGTCGTACAGGCAATGCGCGGCCGTCAGCACCAGATCAGGCGCGATCAACGCTCCGGTGCACATGCTCCGACCTGACATGGTCAAACGCCCGACAGCTTCCCAACCGGGGATCTGAACGGCCTTGCTTGCCGCGTTTGTGGCTGTATTCGTTGTTTGTGCCAACGCTGCCGCGCTCATGCACATGATTGCCAAAGCAAGCCAAGCTAATACTCGCATGTTACCTCCGTCGCCCCATGGTAGATTTCTGGTTCACCCGTCAGGCGAAATTGGGGCGGGAAGTATCAGATGTTGAGGCAGTTTCAGGATTTGATTGTGGCGGTGGACCGCCACAATCCGGGTCATGGGGTGGTATTGATCATCAATGCGAAACCCAAAAGCAGCAATGCCGCGGACACGGCGCAGGCCGCAGTGCGGACCGAATTCCAGAAGGTCCAGCGCGGTACATAGGTCTCCAGCCAGTAATCATGTGTCGTCTGCGTTGCCGTTTTCATTCCTGCGAGGGCGTTGTTGAGAGGGACGTTGCAGAACATCGTCACGCCGAAACAGCCGATCAGATAAACAAGGCCCGACAGGAGGATCAACATGCTGCCGGGACCGGGAAGCGCCAAGGCCCCGAAGACGATGATCCCTAGTGACCCTGCGGCCATACCAAGAAGCAAGGCCATGAAAATCCAGCGAAATACCTCCCGGTTGATAACCTGCATGGCCTCGACCCCGCCATGGCCGCCCGTTCGGGCCAGTGACCGCATGATGAAATCAGAAAAGGCGAGGAAGACGCCACCGACCATCGCATAGGCGAGAACGGCAAGCTGAATGAGAAAGAAGGACATGGTTGTCATGTGTGCGCTCCTTATTGCATGGCAGAGGCAGGCAGATTTGCCCGCCCCCGCAATTGGATTTGAGATCAGGCCGCGTCAGACCATGCGCCCACGGCGATGGCGGTCTGGGCGAATTGTGCAAAGTCGCGCGGCTTTCGGCCCAAGGCGCGTTCGACGCCGTCGGCGACATAGGCGTTGCGGCCATCCAGTGTTTCGCGGGCGATCTGGGTAAAGACGTCGGCAACGAAGTCATCCCCTGCCGCCGCGACGTTGGCGTGGAAATCCTCAAAGCTGATGGGGATATGCTGTACGTCACGCCGCAAAGCGTCAGACAACACACCGGCCATTTCTGCAAATGTCATGAGCCGCGGGCCGGTCACTTCGTAGCGTTGTCCCAAATGCCCCTCTTCGGTCAACGATGCCACCACGACATCTGCGATGTCGTCGATATCGATGATCGGTTCCTGAATGTCGCCACCCGGCATGGGCAGAACACCGTCCAGGATCGGGTCGCGCAAATACCCTTCGGAGAAGTTCTGCGCGAACCATGCGGCGCGGACGATAGTGAAGGGCAGGCCAGAGTTGCGGACAACCTCTTCGCCGAGGCTCGCGAAATGCTCCCCGCGGCCGGACAGAAGCACGATGTGTTTGAGACCGCTTTTCTTGGCCTCAACAGTGAAGGCTTCCAGCTTTTCTACAGCGCCCGGGAAGGCGAGATCGGGAAAGTATGTGACATATGCCTTGTCGACACCGTCCAGGGCTGGTGCCCATGTGGCGGCGTTGTCCCAATCAAACGCGGTTTCAGAGTTCCGGGAGCCACGCCGGACAGGCAGGCCCTTGGCTTCGAGTTTTGCCGCGACGCGACTGCCGGTTTTGCCGGTTGCGCCGATGACAAGGATGGGTTGGTTCGTCATGGTCGTAGTCCTTTGGTTGCATTTGATGACCAAGAACTAGGAAACAGGAGGGCGCGCGGTATTGACCGCGCGTGCCAAGGTTTTGACATCCGTCGCCAAAACCACGGCGTGCCTACGGGTTGGCTTTCCGATATGCCGCCGGAGTCATGCCCGTCCATCGTTTGAAGGCGCGGTTGAAAGCGCTTTGTTCGGAATAGCCTGTCAGAAAGGCAACCTCGGACAAAGCGTAGTTTTCTTTCTGCAGCATGGCGATCGCAATTTCGCGACGCGTTTCTTCGGTCAGCGTATGAAAGCTGAGCCCTTGTTCGGATAGCCGCCGGTGAAAGGACCGCGCGCTCAGGCCCAGGCCACGCGCGATATCAGCCATGCGGGGCAAGCCTTCGCTGAGGGCGCGTGCAATGGCGCTTTTGGTCTGCGCTTGCAAAGCGGGGGTGTCGTCGATCTGGGCCAGTTCCTGATCCAGATGGGACACGAGGAACCGCGTGATCCCTTCATCGCCCAGCAGGTTGGGTTCGAGCAAGGATTGGCGATCCAGCAGCATGGCGTCCCTGTCGGCCCCGAACCGAACCGGGCACCCAAAATAAGCCTCGTGATGCGCCGTGGTGTCGGGCGCGGCATGTTTGAAATAGACGCACTGTGGGGCAAAAGGCTTGGGGCAGGTTTGCCGACAGAGCGACACTCCGCTGGCCAGATCGGCCTCAATGGAAATCCGCATGCCCAGCCGCCGCTCCCCGGCCCGGTTTTCAATCCACAGAATGCCATCCGCGGTCTCTTCCATTTCGTAATGCGTGAAACTGGTCCACAACCGCCAGTAACGTGCTACGCGGGAAAATGACCCCAGCAGATTGGGTGCGGCCTTCCATGCAAGGCCAAGGGCGCCGTATTCATCAGGGCGCATCGCCTTTCCGACGATCAGGGGCAGGGTGGTGATATCCATTTGCCTGCCCATCAGCTCGATCATGGCGTAATAATTATCTTCGTCGAGCATGTGCTTGGGGTCCCACGGGCCATCGACATCCAACCCGACAAAGGCCAGCACCGCGCGGGCATCGATGGCGTCCCCGGCGACACCCACGACTTTTCTGGCAAAGAGTGATGTGACTTGACCCATGTGAACACGCTAGGCCGAACGGAAACGCGATCCAAGCCCCGCGCTAGAGCCGCATCTTGTCTCGTTGCGCCTGCCCGATCTGGCGGAAGGCTGCGCCAAGGTCCATCAACTGATCTTCCAAAGGATTGGTCTTGCGCCAGATCATGCCCACGGTGCGTTTTGGCTTTCTGCTTTCGAACCGTGAGATGGCGACCGATGTGCCTTTGGTTTCCAGCGGCACCGCCATTTCCGGGATGAGGGTCAGGCCCAGCCCGGCATCGACCATTTGCACCAGTGTCGCCATGGAGGAGCCTTCCATCACAAGACTGGGGTCGGACGGTCGGATGTTGCAGAAAGAAAGCGCTTGATCGCGAAAGCAATGCCCTTCTTCCAGCAGCAGGAGTTTCATCTCCTGCAATTTTTCAGGCGCGGGCACCGGCAGGTCAGACTCAGAGGATGGGCGGATCAGCACGAAGTCTTCGTGAAAGAGCGCAAATTCCCGCAAGCGCGGCTCCGATACGGGCAGGGCAGCGATTACGACGTCCAGCCGGGCTTGCAAAAGGTCTTCCAGCAGCGCCTCTGTCACGGATTCGCGCGGGCGCAAGTCCAGGTCTGGCAGAGAGACGGACAGGTGCCTGATGATTTCCGGAAGTAGATAAGGCGCAACTGTGGGAATGATTCCCATCCGCAGACGCCCTGTGAGTGGACCGTGGGGTTTGCGCGCAAGCTCCGCCATTTCGTCCACTTCATTGAGGACCTTGCGGGCGCGCTCCAGAAACTCTTCCCCCAGAGACGTGAGGCGAATTTGGCGAGAAGTGCGTTCCACAAGGGGGGAACCCAGCATACCCTCCAACTCCTTGATTTGAACGGACAAGGCGGGTTGAGAGATTGAGCAGGCTTCCGCCGCGCGCCCGAAATGGCCAAAGCGCGCCAAGGCATCGAAGTAGCGGAAATGCTTTAAGGTGAGGTTTATCATAATCTGAAGTTATTGGATATTTAGGAATATTCAATTGGAATTAATGGCTGGGGCCGGGTACCACTCACGCTACATCAAGATGACACGGAACCCTCAAGACGACAGGAGACCCAGATGGACGGAAACAGAATGCCAGGCCTCGGCGGGTGCCCCGTAAACCATGGCGGCAACACATCGATGGACCAGCCGGTGACCAAATGGTGGCCGAATGCACTCAACCTCGACATCCTGCACCAGCATGGTGCGCGCACGAACCCGATGGATCCCGATTACAACCACCGGGAGGCTGTGAAGGGTCTCGACTATGAAGCCGTAAAGGAAGACGTCAAAGCGCTGATGACCGACAGCCAAGATTGGTGGGCGGCGGATTGGGGCCATTATGGCGGTCTGATGATCCGTCTGGCGTGGCACTCTGCCGGGTCTTACCGGATGCAGGATGGTCGCGGGGGCGCCGGGTCCGGTAACATCCGTTTTGCGCCGCTGAATTCCTGGCCAGATAACGCGAGCCTTGATAAGGCGCGGCGTCTGTTGTGGCCCATCAAGAAGAAATACGGCAACGCGCTTAGCTGGGCTGACCTGATCATCCTGTCGGGCAACATGGCCTACGAATCCATGGGTCTGAAAACCTTCGGGTTTGGTTTTGGCCGCGAAGATATCTGGGGGCCTGAAACGGATGTCTATTGGGGGTCCGAGAATGAATGGCTTGCACCGTCTGAGAATCGCTATGGCGATCTGGACGATGCGTCGACGATGGAAAACCCATTAGCGGCTGTTCACATGGGCCTGATTTATGTGAACCCGGAAGGCGTGAATGGTCAGCCCGATCCGGCCCGCACGGCGCAGCATGTGCGCGAAACCTTTGCCCGGATGGCGATGAATGACGAAGAAACCGCGGCCCTTACTTGCGGTGGTCACACAGTGGGCAAGGCCCATGGTGGTGGTGGCTATGGCGACCAGATCGGGGCGGAGCCCGAGGGTTGCCCGGTGCATATGCAGGGCTTTGGTTGGGCCAATCCCGGCCAGTCCGGCAAAGCGGCGGATAACTTCACCTCCGGCATCGAAGGGGCGTGGACGAAAGAGCCGACGAAGTGGGACATGGGGTATTTCGATTACCTCTTCGGCTATGACTGGCAGCTGATCAAAGGCCCGGCGGGCGCGCATCAGTGGACCGCCGTTGATATGCCAGAGGATGAAAAGCCGCTTGATCCTTCCGATCCTTCCGGCCGTGCCATCCCGCTGATGACGGATGCCGACATGGCGATGAAGGTGGACCCGATCTACAATGAGATTTGCCAGAAGTTCCGTGCCGATCCTGAGTATTTCGCCGACACCTTCGCGCGGGCCTGGTTCAAACTGACCCATCGCGATATGGGGCCGAAAGCCAACTACTATGGCCCCGATGTGCCTGCCGAAGATCTGATCTGGCAGGACGTGGTGCCCGAAGGCCCCACCGGCTACGACGTGGACGCGGTGAAAGCCAAGATCGCGGCCAGCGGTCTGACCTCGGCTGAGCTCATTGCCACCGCTTGGGACAGTGCCCGGACATTCCGTGGCTCTGACAAGCGCGGCGGTGCCAATGGGGCGCGCATCCGTCTGGCCCCGCAGAAAGACTGGGCCGGCAACGAACCCGATCGTCTGGCCAAGGTGCTGGGCATTCTGGAGCCCATTGCGGCAGAGGCCGGTGCGTCCATCGCGGATGTTATTGTCCTCGGCGGCAATGTCGGCTTGGAGCAGGCAATCGCAGCGGGTGGTCATTCAATGGCGGTGCCGTTTACCCCGGGTCGTGGTGATGCCACGGACGAACAGACCGATGCGGATAGCTTCTCTGTTCTGGAGCCCGTCGCCGATGGGTTCCGCAACTGGCAAAAAGAGGCCTACGCGGTGTCTGCGGAAGAGATGATGCTCGACCGCGCGCAGCTGCTGGGCTTGACGGCGGCAGAGATGACCGTGCTGGTCGGTGGGATGCGCGTCTTGGGCGTGAACTATGACGGCAACACCTACGGCGTCTTCACCGACAATGTGGGCGCGCTGACGACGGACTTCTTCGTCAACCTGACCGACATGGCCTACAGTTGGCATCCGGTGGACGATGGCACATATGAGCTGCGGGATCGGGCGACAGGCGATGTCAAATGGCCTGCCACGAGCGCCGATCTGGTCTTTGGATCGAATTCGATCCTGCGATCCTACGCAGAGGTGTATGCCCAGGATGACAACACGGAAAAGTTCGTGCGCGACTTCGTGGCCGCCTGGACCAAGGTGATGGAAGCTGACCGCTTCGATCTGGTGGCCTGAAGAAATTTTGGGGTGGCCGGATGATCCGGCCGCCCTTTTCGATTTTAATGTCAGGCAAAGTGCCCATCGGGTGACTGGGTCAGGCACCGGCCTTGGACGCAACGAGGGTGTCAAATTCTTTTAGGCTCAAGCCCGTGCTGGCCCGGAAGATTTTCATGAGTTTCTCATCATCGCCGTCCGTGCTGTCCCCTCGCAAAACCGCCTCGACCAGTTCCTGAGAGGCGGGCTGCTGGCTCGATTTGTTGGGTTCGATGGCTTCCTGTCGCGGTTCGCCTTTGATGGTGCGCAAGACCTGTAAAAGATTGGAAAGCCCGGCAAACGCGCGATACCAAAACGGCCCGCCTAGCCCGATCAGGAAACCGGCCAAAGCGACGCCAAAAATCCATTCGAACGCGGCGCGGCTTGGTATCAATTCGGCAGGGTCGGTCAGGAGCGTTCCTGCGCCGTTGCTGATGCTTGAAAAGAACCTGTCAAAACCGCATTCGGTGTCGTCGTCAAAGGCGCAATGCGATTTGAAGGGATGTTCCTTATCCCAGCCAATGGGCAAGTCATAATCCGACGTGACGCTTTTGATCTCTTGCACTTGGGCTTCAAAATCTGACTGGGCCTGTTTCAGGATTTTCTCCACATCTTCTGGGGATGTCACTGTGCCACCCGTCTGTGAGCCTGCGCCTTCCAGACTGGCAATGGCTGCATTGTACTTTGCAAGCGCTTCTTTACTCTGCGCGTTGCGATCGTCCGCCCCCTCAATGAGTTCTTCGCTGAATTGCGGATTATCCATCAGATGCTGAAATACCGCGATGGCATTGATGTTGAGAAACAGTGCAAAGGCAAAGGACAGGATCATCGTCGCGGATTGGGCGTGCCTGCGGAACACCTCGTTGGAGGCGGCCACATAGCGTTCGAACCCCATGGTGAGTGCTCGCAGAGCGGCGTCTTCGCCAGTCTTGGCGATCTCCATGCCAATTTCCGTTTTCGCCAGCCGTTGCAGGAACGAAAAGGTTGAAAGGCGCTCCACGCGTTTCAGGTTCTTGGTGGGGCCCGGCAGGACCCGGCGAACGCCCTGTGCCATGCGGTGCATCCAGTTGAACGATTCCCCCAAAGAATGGTTGATCGTCAGTGCTTCAAACGCGGCATCAATCTGGTTGTCTTCGGTGATCGTGGCGGCCTTCGCTTCGCTGTCTTCTGCGGCTTTTGCTTCGGGCTTTTCTTTCAGCTCTTCGGCGCGTTCCTTGTTTTTTTCCGCTGCGGCCCGTGCATTTGCGGCGGCCTTTTCAGCCTCTTCCGCTTCCTTTACGAGCGCTGCAACACCGCGCTTTCCCTTCGCTGCGTCAGCCTTGGCCCGTGCGGCCTTGGCTTCCTTCTCTGCTTCAATCGCCCATTCTTCCGTCAGGGCGGCAATATCGGTTTGCTTGGTTGCGGCCAGCGCTTGCAAAGTGATCTCATCCGTGCGGTTGGGCAGCGTTCCGGCTTTCAACTTATTGAGCGCGTCTTCCAGCAGATTCGTTGTGAAACTGTCGATACTGTCTTTTGCAAAGCGTCGGATCGTCGGATCCTCTTGCAGGAATTTCAGAACAGATTGGGCGAGGGATTTTGACCGAACGGACGTGATGCGCAGGTAGCTTTCAGTGATACCTGTAACGGCCGTTGAAAAAACGATCATGAGCACGGCGAATGCCGCGGCGGCAGACAAAATGACCATAATAAAGTCCCAACAATGCTAAAATAACACGTACTTTAACTTGAGTCGGCGTTATTCAAAGCACTTTTTGCATGTGTTGGGATGCCGTGATCGCATCTAGAGCCGTTGCAACCGACCCTGTCTTGCCCTTCATTCTTAGGGCGTTCCGAGGGGTTACGCAGACAAAAGCCGCCGCTTTTCTGCCAGGGTTTCGCGGCGCTCCTGTTCTAGTCCCAGCCGGAAAGACCGCTCTACGAAATCGATGTGGTCGCCAGCAGCCTGTCGCGCGGCCTCTGCATCGCCGTCGATGATCGCTTGCCCCAAGGTGATGTGCTGATCCAGAAGCATCTTGCCTGACCCATCGATCGTCTTCAGAAAGTCGCGATTGTAGAAGACGCTTTGGCGTGTCAGTTCAAAAATGGATCCCATCATATGGATCATGGTGGCATTCTGGCTGGCATCGACTATCGCGGTGTGCAAGGCGTAATCCGTTTCGCGGGACGCATCGGCGTCGCCCTCTTTCCATGCGGTTTCCATTGCTGTCAGGATTTCCGTGATCCGTGCTTTGTCGGCTTTTGTTGCCCGTTCTGCCGCCAGACCGGCGGCAAAGCATTCCTGTTCACGGCGATATTCCAGATAATCAAAGAAAGCCGGTTCGTGGCGCCCGTACAGGGCCAGCAGAGCCGGAAGCATGGCCTGTCCTGTCAATGCCGACACGAACGTGCCTTCACCGTGTTTCGTCGTGACCAGACCGCGTTCTTCCAGCGTCTGCAACGCTTCGCGCAGTTTCGGGCGGGAAATACCCAACATGTCTGCCAGTTCTCGTTCTGACGGAAGTTTAGCGCCTTGGCGCAGGACACCAGAAGCGATTAGATCTTCGATTTGCGACGTGGCCGCGTCGGCGACTGATTCGTGGCCTACGGGTTCAAACGGTGTGCGGGTGGGCATCTTTGTTGTCCTGTGATTCTTACGAAACGTCCCCTCTTGGTAAATAAAGATAACCTCTGAGCCACACAGATCAAGAGAGATTTCTCTTGGTTTTCTTAACGATTTCATGCCGGTTTAATCGGAATTGATCTGCATCAAAGACTCTATTTGGGCATTTTGGGAAAGAATCGAACATTAAGGGCCGGGAGGGAAATATCTAATTCAGCACTCACTGGTAAATTAAAATTTCCAATGGTATTAATGGTAAATAAATTTAACCTCTGGTTGGCTGTTGGTCGCATGCGGTGGCCACGCTTGAACCGAAACGTCTTTGGAGGAGAGCCCAATGAAAAAGACACTGATGAGCATGGCGATTGCCGCCTCGCTGGCAGCCGCTCCTGCTGTGGCGGCTGAAAAGCTGCTTTTGAAAACACCGATCGCTTTCTCGACGGCCTTGCCGGGGCTTGGCTCTCCCATTCCGCGGGTGGCCGAACAGTTGCAGTTGATGTCCGGCGGCACGCTGAAAATGAAGGTTTACGAACCGGGCAAGTTGGTTCCGCCATTTGAGATCCTTGAGGCGGTCTCCTCGGGCAAGATCAACTCCGGTTACACAACGGCCGGTTACTGGGCCGGTAAGATCCCGGCGGCACCTCTCTTCTCTGCCGTGCCCTTTGGTCCCGAAGCGGGTGAATACATGGCGTGGCTCTATTACGGCAATGGCATGGATCTGTACCAAGAGATGTATGATCAGGCTGGCTACAACGTGAAGGTCATTCCTTGCGCCGTGATCGCGCCGGAAACCTCTGGCTGGTTCGCCAAGGAAATCGCCGGTGTAGAAGATCTTGAAGGGTTGAAAATGCGCTTCTTCGGTCTGGGCGGCAAGGTGATGCAGAAACTGGGCGTGGCCACGTCGCTGCTGCCGGGCGGAGAGATCTTCCCCGCCTTGGAAAAGGGTGCGATTGACGCGACCGAGTTTTCCATGCCCGCCATCGACGCGCGGCTTGGCTTCCACAAGCTGGTGAAGTTCAATTATTTCCCGGGCTGGCACCAGCAGGCTACGGTGTTTGAGCTACTGGTGAACAAGGACGTCTGGAACGACGCCTCCGATCAACACCGTGCGATAATTGAAAACGCCTGCAAAGCATCCATGGCTGACAGCTTTGCAGAAGGGGAAGCCATCCAGCACGAAGCGCTGCTCGACAATGTGGAGAACAACGGTGTCACCATGATGCAGTGGTCGCCCGAGATGCTGGAAGTGTTCCGTGACACGTGGTCCGAAGTCGCCGCTGAAGAGGCCGCGAAGGATGAATACTTCGCCAAGGTGCTCGCAGACCTCAATGAGTTCCGCGCAGGGTATGACATCTGGAAGTCGAATGCCTTCCTTCCCCGTGATGATGGCTACGTCGCTGTCGGCGTGAAGAAGAACTGAAGATACCTACCTGAGCGGCGCGTCTTTCGTGTTCCCAAGCGCGCCGCCCAAACTAAGGCCGGGGGGATCTCCCTGCGCCCCGGCCACTTTCCCAAGATTTCTGCCGCGGTCCAATGCGCTCCGCCCCGGCATCCCCTTAGATCCGTTGAGGCCCTCAATGCCCACAGACACCCATCCCATCCAAGATCCGATTGAAACATACGAACACATCATGGAGCATGAGGAGACAGATCGCTTCCCCCTTGCGGTCGGAATAGACAAAGGGGTGAAGGCCGTGGGTCACGTTGTGATGTGGGCCAATGTCCTGCTGATGACGGCGATCTTTTCTCAGGTCGCGCTGCGGTATCTCTTCAATCAGAACTACCCCAAGCTGGATGAGATCCAGTGGCATTTCTACGGACTGGTCACGATGATCGGCATTTCTTACGCGCTGGTGACCGACAGCCATGTGCGCGTAGACGTCCTGCACATGAACCTCTCACGCCGTACGCAGCGTTTGATTGAGGTTCTGGGCATCCTGACCCTGCTGGTGCCGTTCATCTTTCTGATGATCGATCAGGGCTATGATTACTTCTACGACAGTTTCCGGGTGAACGAGTCCTCTGACAGCCCGACGGGTCTGACTGCGCGCTGGGCATTCAAGGCGGTCATTCCGATGAGTTTCGTTCTGCTGGCGTTGGCAGCCTCTGCCCGGTTGATCCATGATGCGCACGCCCTCTGGATGGCGCCCAAGGAAGAACAAGAGGGGCTGGGCCTGCGCCGTGTGGTACTTGTGCTGGCGATCTTTGCCGCCGTCATGGTGGCGCTGACCTTCTTGGTGGAAACCACTGAAGAGAAGCTGGTGATCGCGATGTTCCTCAGCTTCATCGGTTTGCTTTTCACCGGCTTCCCTGTGGCATGGGTGTTGGCCGGCGTAGGTGTCGCCTATTGCGGGATCGCGTTCCTGTTCGATAATGACCTGATGCTCTGGACGGGCCTCGAAAGCACCTTCACGGGGCTGGATTATCTGACACTGGGCGCGGTGGTGAACCGGGTTTATGCGACCATGTCCAATGCCGTGCTGGTGGCGCTGCCCATGTTCATCTTCATGGGGCTCATGCTGGATGAAAGCGGCGTGGCCGAACGGCTGATGACGTCGATGCAGCGCCTCTTTGGAACCGTTCGTGGCGGTCTGGCCATCACAGTCACCCTGATCGGGATTATCCTTGCGGCCTCCACGGGCATCATCGGTGCCTCGGTTGTGCTGCTGGGTGTTTTGTCCTTGCCTGCGATGATGCAGCAAAAGTACCAACCGACGCTGGCCGCCGGTGTGGTAAGCGCGTCTGGCACGCTGGGTATCCTGATCCCGCCCTCCATCATGCTGGTGATCATGGCTGACCAGATGGCCCTGTCGGTGGGGGACCTTTTCATGGCGGCGGTGTTCCCCGGCGTGATTCTGGGTGTTCTGTATCTCTGCTACATTTTTATCGTCGCGCAATTGAAGCGCGATGCGGCCCCGGTGCCCGAGGGCGCGACAAAACCCGATTGGGATGCTGTCAAAGGTGTCATGATCGCGGTCCTGCCAACGCTCGCGCTGATCCTCGCGGTGCTGGGGTCAATTTTCGCGGGCCTGACCACGCCAACGGAAGCCTCCGGCATTGGCGCAGTGGGGGCAACCGCGCTGGCATTGGGCTATCGCAAGCTGAATCTCACGAAGGTTTGGAACGTGTGCGTGTCGACCTTCAACACCACCGCCTATATCTTCGCGATCTTCCTTGGTGCCACGGTCTTCAGCTATGTGCTGCGGGAACTGGGCGGGGATGAATTGATCGAAAATGTAATCCTGTCCACGGGGCTTGGTGCCAATGGAACGATCTTCTTCATCCTCTTCATCGTCTTTCTGCTGGGCTTCGTGCTCGACTGGATTGAGATCACCCTGATCGTGCTGCCGCTGATGCGGCCCATTGTGAATGCGCTGGGCGTCGACATCCCAGGCTTTGGTGTGGTGGATGAACCGGCCTTGATCTGGTTCGTGATCCTTGTGGCCGTGACGCTGCAAACCAGCTTCCTGACGCCGCCCGTTGGCTTCGCGCTCTTCTACCTCAAGGGCGTCTGCCCGCCTGAGATCAAGCTGATGCATATCTATCGCGGCATCATCCCCTTCGTGCTGTTGCAGCTTCTGGGCCTGTTCGTGGTCTTCTACTGGCCCGCTCTTGCCACATGGCTGCCTAGCGTGGCGTATTAGGATGCGACTGTCTGATTTCCATAGACTCCATGACGTCCGGCCGCTCGCCAATTCGGGTGCTTTCGATCCTGTCGATTTTCTGGCGTTCGTTCTGACCGGGGTCAAGGACGCGCCGCAGATGAGGCTTGTGGTACGATGACCAACGATGCGCTCATCGCCCAGTTCCGCCAGATCGTCGGCCGCAAACATGTGCTGACGGGTTTGCGGGCCACCGAACGCTTCCGCCGGGGGTTCCGGTCGGGCGAAGGCGAGGCGCTGTGCGTCGTGCGGCCCAGCCGATTGGTGGAGCTTTGGTACGTGCTCCAGGCTTGCGTGGCTGCTGACAAGATCGTCATTTTGCAGGCCGCCAACACCGGGCTGACGGAAGGGTCCACGCCGTCGGGCCGGTATGACCGCGATGTGGTGCTGATCAACACGCGCCGTCTTGATGGGCTGCATAGCTTGCATAACGGGCGGCAGGTTCTGGCCTTCCCGGGGGCCACGCTTTTTGACCTCGAACGCATGCTGGCGCCCATGGGCCGAGAGCCGCATTCGGTCATCGGATCATCCTGCATCGGTGCGTCGATCATCGGCGGGGTTTGCAACAGTTCGGGCGGATCGCTGGTGGAACGCGGGCCATCCTACACGGAACTCTCGCTTTATGCGCAAGTTGATGCAGACGGGCGGCTGCGCCTGGTCAATCATCTGGGGCTTGATCTGGGTGAGACGCCCGAAGAAATCCTGATCCGGTTGGAGCGTGGCGATTTTGACAAAACCCCGCATGCCACCAACCTCAGGGCATCATCCAGCCACTACGCCGATAAGGTGCGTCAAGTCGATGCCGACACGCCCGCGCGCTTCAACGCGGACAAATCCCATCTTCATGAAAGCGCAGGCTGTGCAGGGAAACTGGCGGTTTTTGCGGTGCGGCTCGACACCTTTCACAAGCCTGAGACGCAATCGACCTTCTACATCGGCACCAACGACACTGCCGTTTTGACCGAATTGCGCCGCCACATGCTGGCCGAGTTCGACACGCTGCCGGTGTCTGCCGAATACATGGAGCGCGAAGTTTTCGACATTACCGCCCGCTACGGCAAGGACACGGTTATGATGATCGACTGGCTGGGTACAGACCGCCTGCCGATGTTCTTTGCCATGAAAGGCGCTGTGGACGCGCGGCTGCGCAAGATCGGGCTGGGCACGTTGACGGACCGGGTCATGCAACTGGTTTCCCGTCTTACCCCAAATGTGTTACCCAAACGGCTGCGTATGTTCCGCGATGACTATCGCCACCATCTGATCCTCAAGACCCGCGATGGAGGGGTGGCAGAGACAGCAACATATCTCAGGGATCTCTTTGCCCGGGCAGAAGGCAACTATTTCCTGTGCGATGATCGCGAAGCCAAGATCGCTGGGCTGCATCGCTTCGCCGCTGCTGGTGCCGCTGTGCGCTACATGGCCATTCATGCCAGCGAGGTGGAGGAGATCATCCCCCTCGACATCGCGTTGCGCCGGAATGATCGTGATTGGTACGAAGTGTTGCCGCCGGAGATCGAGGATCAACTGGTCCACAAACTCTATTACGGGCACTTCATGTGCCACGTTCTGCATCAGGATTACGTGGTCAAGAAAGGCGCTGACCCGAAGGCGCTGAAGGCCGCCATGCTGGACCTGCTTGACAGAAGAGGCGCGGAATACCCCGCCGAGCACAATGTCGGGCACCTCTACAAGGCCAAACCCGATCTCGCAGCGCATTACCGGGCTTGCGATCCTACCAATTCATTCAACCCCGGGGTCGGCAAGATGTCGAAGGCCCGCAACTACTCTGAGGAAACACAACCATGACCAATATTGTCATCGCATCCGCCGCCCGCACCGCCGTTGGCAGCTTCAATGGCGCTTTCGCCACCACGCCTGCCCATGATCTGGGCGCTACCGCTATTTCGGCTGTGTGCGACCGGGCTGGCGTGAAGACCGAAGAGGTTTCAGAGGTGATCATGGGGCAAATCCTGTCTGCCGGTCAGGGTCAGAACCCTGCGCGTCAGGCCGCCGTCAACGCCGGCGTCCCGGTGGAAAGCGCGGCTTGGGGCATCAACCAATTGTGTGGGTCGGGCCTTCGGGCCGTGGCACTTGGCGCGCAGCATATCATGCTGGGGGATGCCAATGTGGTGGTCGCAGGCGGCATGGAAAACATGACCCTCGCGCCCCATGCCGCGCATCTGCGGGCCGGGCAGAAGATGGGTGACATGAAATATGTCGATACGATGATCAAGGACGCGCTGACAGATGCATTCCACGGCTATCACATGGGCATCACGGCGGAAAACGTGGCCAAGCAATGGCAACTGACGCGCGACGAACAGGACCAGTTTGCGCTTGCCAGTCAGAACAAGGCGGAGGCCGCACAAAAGGCAGGGCGGTTCGCCGATGAGGTCGTGGCCCACTCGGTCAAGACGCGCAAAGGCGATATTGTCGTGGATCAGGATGAATACATCCGCCACGGTGTGACACTGGACAGCATGCAAAAGGTGCGCCCGGCCTTTGACAAGGACGGGACCGTGACAGCGGCCAACGCCTCTGGCATCAATGATGGTGCTGCGGCCACTCTTTTGATGAGTGTGGAAGAGGCCGAAAAGCGCGGCATTACCCCGATGGCCCGGATCGTCAGCTACGCTACGGCGGGTGTGGATCCGTCCATCATGGGCACCGGGCCCATTCCAGCAAGCCGCAAAGCGCTGGAAAAGGCGGGATGGTCTGTCGCGGACCTTGATCTGGTGGAGGCCAATGAGGCCTTCGCCGCGCAGGCCTGTGCCGTGAACAAGGATATGGGCTGGGATCC
>CAYMEC010000027.1:8774-41392 GCA_964389425.1 uncultured Roseovarius sp. | reverse complement strand
TCTGGAAAGACGGCGAGCCGCTTTTCGCAGGCGACACATACGCCGACTTGAGCCAGGAAGCGCTCTATTACATTGGCGGCATCCTGAAGCACGCCAAGGCACTGAACGCCTTCACCAACCCGTCGACGAACAGCTACAAGCGCCTGATCCCGGGCTTTGAAGCGCCTGTTCTGCGCGCCTACTCTGCTCGTAACCGGTCGGGCTGCGTTCGGATCCCATGGACGGAAAGCCCCAAGGCCAAGCGCGTCGAGGCCCGCTTCCCCGATCCGTCGTCAAACCCTTACCTGTGCTTTGCAGCCTTGCTGATGGCCGGTCTGGACGGCATCCAGAACAAGATCGACCCGGGCGAGGCGATGGACAAGAACCTCTACGATCTGCCGGCTGAAGAGCTGGAAGGCATCCCGACCGTCTGTGGCAGCTTGCGCGAAGCGATCGAGGAACTGCAAGCCGATCACGAGTTCCTGCTGGCTGGTGACGTGTTCGATAAGGACCAGATCGAAGGCTATATCGAACTCAAGATGGAAGAGATTGAAGCCTACGAGCACACGCCTCACCCAATGGAATTCCAGCTTTACTACAGCTGCTGATCCAAAGGCGAATAGTGAAGAGGAAAAGGGCGCTTCCGGGCGCCCTTTTTTGGTTTTCCGGCCTGACTGAGGCGAGTGAAACCATTTTGCCGCAACCGCGCGGGATGGAAAACCTCTGCAAATATCTGTAATGTAATAAAAATTTTCCACTTAACCAAAGGACGGCCCGTCGAAGCCTGATCCAGTCTGAATGTCTCCGCATTCGCCACAATGATGGGTCACTGCATGCAATTAATCTTAAATTTGCCTAAATTTGCTCAAAGAACCTCCTGCTTTCACGCGCATAAATCATGCTGAAACAAATGATGAAGGCAGCAGACATATGAACGCGCAAGTCTATGGATCCGTCGTTGCAATGGAGTTCAAGGCCCGCCCCAAGGTAGCCTTTCAAGACTTCGTCGAGGATTTCGACCTCGCATTTCAGATGGTTGATTCCATCACCCGTTCTCTGACTTGGGAACGTGACGATCTGGCCATTGTTGATCGCGACTACGTGCGCGTAGCGATCGGCTGGTTGCCATCCCCCGGAAAAGGCCAGCCATGGCACCTCGTAATGGTGGTTGGGTCTTCCCCTGATGAAGACATGTCGAAGGTCGAACCCGCCTCTTACGAATTTCTGGCTGACCGCATCCTTGACCGCACCCATGAGTTCATGCCCGCGACGGCCGTTCTTCGGGGTGAGGCCAAGGAACCGATCACCCCGGAACTGATGGATACCCTCTGTGACCTACTGAGTGCAGAGGTCGGCGATCAGGCGCATGATGTGGCCCATGCCACCCGGCCAGACGGCGCGAGCCCAGAGACGGTCCGGGTGAACGACGAAGAATTTTACGCGGACATGGTCGAAACCATGGTGCCGCCATGGGCGCATTGCGCAGGCATGGATGACCGTTCGCGGAACGTTTACTCCAAGTTTGAATTTGACAAGGCGGAAGAAGAGCTGATTGAGAAAAACGTGGTACATGCCATGTCGGACTCCCAGTCTTCTGATCCCATGCGGCTGACGATCCATACGCTTGCCTTGTCTATTGCGTTTTACGTCCCGCCGCTCGGTGCTGCGCTCTTCGCCTACACGATGCTGCGCGACATCTTCCCGATGGCCGCACAGGCGATCTGATCTTCAGATCAATCGGAATTGAGTTTGGTGCCTTGCCTCATCATGGGATGAGGCACCAAGTCATTGGCGATAGGCGGCTGCATGCGCCGCAAAAAGCACGCGCAGATCGTCACCGTCTTGCGGGCCATTCAGGATCTGAACTGGTTCGCCCGATGGATCCATCAGCATCAAGGTGACATGCGGTTGCCGGTGCTGGTTGGCGAAATCGCGCCCTGCTTCGGTTTTGATATTCGCGACAACGTAGTTCAGCGTCTCCGGGTCAATACCCTTGAGCGCCCGGCGCGCTTCCTTTTGAAGTGCCGAACACAGCGCACAGCTAGGGTCATGGATTTGCACCACAGTTGGAATGCCCTGCCCCACCCGGCCGACATCCTGTTCGCCTGCGGTGGCGCGAACCGCGCTGATCGCAAAGCCGCCTCCACCGACCAGCACGACGGCTCCGACCATCCACTTGCCTGACCGCGCAAGGAAGGATCGGCGATCAGGGTTTTGTACAGATGGATCGGGCCCCACCTTGGCCTTGTTTTGCTTTTGCGGCTTGTTGCGTTTTTTCTTCATGGCCTGATGACCCCCCTCAACGCTTTTCACGTGGGTAACACGCGGTCCGGCCATCGCCGCTTCACATGGCTGTGAACTTTACTCCGCCGCCTTGAGCGGTCCGCCCCCTTCGCGGTTTTCGAGCACGCGCTTGAGGTCATCCAGATCAGGGGATGCATCCCCTGTTTCGCTGGCAAATCCGGCCGTGGCTTCTTCATCCCAGATCAGTTCCCGCTCCCGCGAGGCACGCGCCTCTCGACTCAGCGCCCAATCCCGCGCCGCCGCGCTTGTGCGGCCCAGAGACAAGCGTTCGAGCAGTTTCGCGATCCAGAGGATATAGGTGGTGGCCCAGATCCGCATGGCCAGCATGGACGGTGTGAAGACAAGTGTGAGCGCGGTGGCGACACCAAGTCCAAAGACGACCGCCGTGGCCAGCTGCTTCCACCAAAGCGCGGTGGGGCTGTCCACGGTGTAGCCGCCGTCGAAAAAGTTCAGGCTAAGTCCGAACATCATCGGCGCAAGGCCCGCCATGGTGGTGATGGTGGTCAGCAGGACGGGCCGAATCCGCGCCTCCGCGGTGCGGGTGATCGCCTCGATCCGTGGCATGTAGCGGCTATATTCCTGATAGGTATCAATCAGGACAATGTTGTTGTTCACCACAATCCCGGCGAGCGCCACGATCCCTGTCCCTGTCATGATGATCGAAAACGGCTGTTGCATGACCAGCATGCCCACCAGAACGCCCGTGGTCGACAGCACCACGGCCAGCAACACCAGCACCGCGTTGTAGACCGAATTGAACTGCGCCAGCAGGATGATGAACATCAGCCCAAGCGCACCAGCGAAGGCCTTCGACAGGAACGCGCCGGATTCTTCCTGATCTTCTGCATCCCCGGTCCATTCCCAATTGACGCCATCGGGCACGACCCCGGATTCAAGCCAGTCGGTCAGGAAGGCAATACGCTCATTGGGATTGATGGTGACGACACTTTCGCTGCCGTCTTCGGCAACGACGGTCCGGGTGAGGCCCGGCGTGACATCTGCCTTGATATCAAAGTAACGCGTCTGGTTGACACGGTCGATCTGATCGCGGCCCTGAACTGCCTTCAACGTCATGAAATTCGACAACGGCACAAGCCCCATATTCGTACCAACCTTGAGTGTATCAAGCGTCGACAAGAGCCGTTCTTCCTCTGGCAAGCGCACGCGAATTTCAATTTCTTCTTCAGAGCTTTGCACCCGCATGTCGCCCAGCCACAGCCCGCGTGTCACAAGCTGCACCATGCCACCCACAAGGCTGACATCTGCCCCGAAACGCCCGGCTGTCTGAACGTCCACATCGACTTCCCAATCAATCACCGGAAGCGGCAGGGTATCTTCGATCTGGATCAGGCCGGGTGTCGCATCAAACCGCGCGCGCGCCTCTTCCGTGAAAGCGTAAAGCGTATCGGGGTTGGCACTGGTCAGGCGCAGATGGACCGGTTTGGGCGATCCCGGACCGTTGTCCACCGAGACGATCTCCACCCGCAAACCGGGGATTTGTTCGGCCGCGGCTTGTATCTCTTGCAGGGTGCGGTTGCCGCTGGCCTCGGACGCGGTGACAGAGCGCTGCACCTCATAGCCAAGCAGGGGGATGGTGAACCATGTTTCCGTCTGTTGGGGTCGGTCTTCCCAGCGCACCAATTCGAACTGCACCTGCCCGATCGTGTCGATGGGCGGGTCCATCCCGCCGGTGTTGTTGTTGAGTCCGCCGTCGCCCGCAAAGGCAAACACCCCGTCCACATTGGGATGGGCCAGCACGACTTCTTCCACCTGCCGGACAAGGTGGTCCTGCTGTTCAATCGACAGGTTGCCGCGCGCCAGAACGTAGGCCAGCGCGTTTTCCGGTTCGGATTCGACGAAAAACTCCACACCACGGTTGTTGTTGGAGAAATACATCATCACCGTGCCGACAAACACGAAGACAGCGCAGATCGCCAGAACGGGTGCGATGGGATTGGCGGCTATCAGGTGAATGAAACGGCCAAAGGGCGTGCGCTGGTGGCCGGTTTGGATTTTCGCAGGTCGTTCGGGCAGCATGCGGGATTTGAGGCCGTCGAACACAAGCCCCACCCGCTTGAACACCGCCATCAGCGCCACAAGTGCCGTGATCGCCCCGGCAATGGCCAGCCCCGCAAAAGCCATCACGGCAAGGATCATGGCAAAGACCAAGACGAGTGTCGGGATGACAGACCCCAGAATGTTGACGCTGTCCATCGCGCCGAAGCGCGCGCTTACGGCACCCAGAAGCGAAGGCACAAGCGCCCCGCCCACGCCCAGCGCCACAACGGCCAGTCCAAACGCCGCCAGATGCCAGAGCCAATATCCTTCCGCCAGCGCCGTGATCCGCTGGCCCAGCCACCGCTCCAACCGGCCCGTGACGCCGCCCATGACGGGCAGATAGACAAGCGCCACCAGCAAAGACGCGGACAATACGAAAATCAGCGTGAAAGGCAGCATCTTCATGAACTGACCCGGCACACCCGGCCAGAACAACATGGGCAGAAAGGCACAAAGAGTCGTGGCGGTGGAACTGACCACGGGCCAGAACATGCGCTTGGCCGCGCTCACATAGGCCTTCATCGCGCCTTCGCCTTCGGCGATTTTCTTATCCGCGTATTCCACGACCACGATCGCCCCGTCGACCAGCATCCCCACGGCGAGGATCAGGCCGAACATCACGATATTGGACACCGCGACGCCCATGATGGCGAGCAGCGCAAAGCACAGAAGGAAAGATGTCGGGATGGCGAACCCCACCAGCAAAGCAGGCCGGATGCCAAGGGCTGCCAGCGTCACGATCATCACAAGCGCGATGGCAGTCAGAACGGACCCTTCCAACTGGCGCACCATGCTGTCGATCACGCGGGACTGGTCAATGGACGTGTCGAGCTTCACCGCTGCCTTCAACTGTTCAGGCCACTCAGATTCCGCCTCGGCGACCGTGGCTTTTATCAACTCGGCCGTGTCGATGATGTTGAAGCCTTTGCGCTTCACCACCTGTAGGGCAATCGTGGGTTCCCCATCAAATCGGGCGGTGCCGGTGACGTCTTCGAAGGTCAGGTTGATCTGAGCCAAATCGCCAAGGGTGACCACCCGGTCACCGTTGGTCTTGATGGGCAACGAATAAATGTCCTCGGTGGTCTTGAACGAACTTTCGACCTTGATCGCAAAAGAGCCACTGGCCCCATCCACATCCCCGGCCGGGATCAGGACATTGTTGTTCTGAACCGCGTTGATCAACTCGCCGGCGGTGACGTTGTAGGCCTCCAGCGCAAGCGGGTTGAGCAGCACCTCCACCATCTCTTCGCGGTCGCCCGCGATCCCCGCCTCCAGCACGGCATCCAGACTTTCCAGCTTGTCCTGCAAATCCCGCGCCAAACGCGCCATGGTGCGTTCGGGGACGTCGCCTGACAGGCTGACGATGATCATGGGGAAAGTGCTGAAATTCAACTCTTCCAGCGAATAAGTCTCCGCCCCATCCGGGAATTCGGCCTCTGCCTTGATCATGGCGTCTCGGACATCGGCCATGATCGCGGTCTTGTCCCAGCCAAACTCAAACTCCAGCGCGACACCGGCATAGTTGGCCGCCGCCGTCCCCCACATGGTCTTCAGACCGTCAAGATCGGCCAGTTCGGTCTCCATGACCTTGACCAGTTGATCTTCACTATCCTCCGCCGAAATGCCTGGGAAGGCGACAGACACGAAGAGCGCGGGGATTTCGATATCCGGCTCACCCTCTTTGGGCAGGTTCACATAAGCCAGGGATCCCGCAAGTATCGAGAGCGCAATGAACGCCAGGACCATCCGCGCCCGGGACGCGGCCCAGTCGACAATACCCGTCACTGACCGACCTCCTGCACAAAGGGATCTACCTGCGCGCCCGCTTTGACAAATTCCTGTCCGATGACAATGACCTGCGCCTCTTCCGGGAGGCCGGACAACCAGATGCCGGTCGGCGCGTCACGAATAACGCCCACAGGGGCAAACTCGACGATGTTCCCATTACCCACAACGCGCACGCCCAATTCTCCCGATTCATTCAGCGTGAGGGCAGATGCAGGCAGAAGATGCGCCTTGGTGCCATCGGCCTGAATACCGATTTCGGCGGTTTGGCCGTCGCGAAGGGACAGGTCTTCGTTTTCGACCTCAACCTCCACCCGGAATGTCCGCGTCACCTCGTCGGCGGCGCGGGAGATGAAGACAACCTCCCCCGCGACCGTCTCGCCGGAAGCCAACCTGCCCGTTGCAGGCGCCCCCATCGTGATCAGTGACACTTGCGTTTCGGGCACAAAACCCACCAGCATCATCGGATTCAACTGAATGACCGTGGCGCAGAGATTGCCATCCTGAAGCAGGCTGCCCAGTTCCGCGCTGTCGCTTTCCAACAGGCCTGAGAAGGGCGCGGTGATCTTCAGGCGTTCAATCTCGCGCTCCGCGCTGTCAACGAGAGCCTGGGCGCTTTGACGGCCTGCGCGGGCGGCTTCAATGCCGGCTGCGACACTTTCCAAACCCGATTGCGCGGCCTTGAGCCCGGCCTCGGCGCTTACCAACGCTGCCTCGGCCCCGCGCACGGCGGCTTCCGTTGCTGCAACGCGGGTGGTGGAGGCAAATCCACTGGTGCTCAGTCGCGAGGCGGCGTTGGCGTTGATCTCGGCCTCGGCCAACCGGGATTGGGCTTCCGTTACACGCGCTTCGGCCTCTGTGACGCGAGCTTCGGCTTCAGGGACGCGAGCCTCCGCCTCGGGCAGGCGCGCCACGGATTCGGCGAGCCGCGCCTGGGCCTCGGCCAGAAGCGATTGACGCACGCCGGGATCCAGTTCGCAAATCAGCTGACCGGCCTCCACAAACGCGCCTTTGCGCAGCGGGTCGGAAATCACCTGACCCGTGGTTTCGGCCTTCAACTCCACTTCGCGATGGGCTTCGGTCTGGCCGCGCAAGCGCACCGCCTGGTCCAGAACGCGCGCGACTGAATTGACCACAACGACCCGGACCAGATCCGGCGCGTCGCTCTGCGCCTCCGCGCTGGCAGACGCGGTATCCTGACCACCTGCATCATCGCCCGTCACAGTGTCGCGCTGAAACACCAGCACGTAAATAAATGCTGTCACCACAAGGGCTGCCAAGATCGGAAACACGCGCATTCGGTAACTTTCTCTATTCAGCGATTGTGTTTGGTTTTAAGGCGAGTTGCCGCTCTTGCTACCTCGGAGAGACGGTTGACACCGCCTTGTCCACTCAAATTTACGCGCGCGCCTTTACAAATGCAAGGCCAGCAAGGGTTTCGCGGCCCCTTGGCACCGCCCTGCCAAAGCGGTAAGAGAGCCGCAGAAATACAGGGTCTGGGGCCATGAGCGACACCGACAGTTTTATCGAAGAAGTGACCGAAGAGGTCCGCCGCGAAAAGCTATTCAAGATGGTCCGTCGGTATGGTTGGATCGCGGTTGTGCTGGTCATCCTTCTGGTGGGCGGAGCCACGTGGTTTGAACTGAAAAAGGCCGCAGCGCGAGATGATGCGCAGGCGTTTGGCGATGCGATTTTGTCGGCGCTCAGTGCGGAGGACCGAGCAGATCGGGCCGAAGCGCTCACCACTATCGAAGCCCCGAGCCCCAGCGCTGACGCCATGTTGCAATTGCTGACCTCGGCTGAATTGAGCGCAGAAAATCCCGCTGAGGCCGCACAAAATCTGCTGACGCTTTCTGACAGGACAGATGTGCCGGAGATCTATCGTTCGATTGCCATCCTGAAGGCGGTGATGATCCCTGAGTCGGGGCTTGATCCCCAAGACCGCCGCACCCGGCTGGAGGACTTGGCGCTCACGGGTGGATTGATGCGGCTTCTGGCCGGTGAACAACTGGCGATGCTGGACATCGAAGAGGGCGCGACCGATGCGGCGATTTCACGCCTGCAAGAGCTTTATGTCGACGCCGAAGCCAGCCAGGGCTTGCGCGAACGCGCCAGTGGCGTGATTGTAGCCTTGGGTGGGGATGTTCCCGAATAGGACCCAAGTGGAAAAAGGCGCCAACAGCCCGCAAAGGGTGTAAGTGAGCAGTTCGAGGAGCCACGATCGTGAAAAACATTCGCAAAAAACCCATTATTCTGGCGCTCAGCCTGATGGGCGTCATGGTCGCTTCGGCTTGTGAGAAAAAAGAGGTTGTGTTGACCGGGGAACGCGAAAATGTGCGCGCTGTCCTGGAAGACACAGGCGAAGACCAGTTGTCTTCCACACAGGCGCCCCAGACGGCCCCACCACTGAACCTTCCCGCGACCCGCGCCAATACGGCGTGGACGCAATCCATCGCCACACCGCAAACCCGGACCGCGCATCCGGCGCTGGGCTCTGCTCCCTCGCTGATCTGGTCGGTGAATATCGGGGAAGGCGATGGTCGTCGCAATCGCATCACGGCTGACCCCATCGTGGCAGGCGGTCGAATTTACACGCTGGACGCGACTGCAAATGTCACGGCTGTGTCGACCAATGGCCAGGTGATCTGGACCCGCGACCTGACGCCCGCAAATGACAGTAGCGGCGATGGCAGTGGCGGCGGCATGGCCTTCAATGATGGCACGCTCTACGTTTCCTCCGGGTTTGGCCGCCTGACCGCGCTTAATGCCAGCAACGGGCAGGAAATCTGGCAACAGAACCTGCGCACCACAGGCACCGGAAGCCCGACCGTCTTTGGTGATCTGGTCTATCTCGTATCCGGGGATGAGGTTGGCTGGGCCATTGACGCCAAAAACGGCCGTGTCCGCTGGCAGATTGCTGGCACTCCCAACAACAACAACGTGCTGGGTGCCCCGGCACCCGCCGTGTCCGGCAAATATGTAGTATTTGCATTTGGATCGGGTGAGGTTCAGGGCGCTTTCCGGCAAGGCGGGCTGCGCCGATGGGATGCACAGGTGGCGGGAAGCCGCACCGGGTTTTCGTCCGGCACAGTGGGCGATATTACCTCGGACCCTGTGATTGACGGAAACCGCATCTATGTGGGCAGCCATTCGGGCCGCACCGTGGCGCTCGACCTTGAGAACGGTGAACGGCTCTGGACCGCGCCGGACGGTCCGCTGAACCCGGTCTGGCCTGCGGGCGACTCCATCTTCATGGTCTCGGACCGCAATGAGCTTCTGCGCCTTTCTGCCCGCGATGGCAGCCGCCTGTGGGGTACACCTCTGCCGCTTTTCACTTCAACGAAGCCCAAGCGTCAGAACAAGATTTTCGCCCATCACGGACCGATCGTCGCCGGCGGGCGGCTGATCGTGGTGTCCAATGACGGCCAGATGCGCACGTACAACCCGCAAAACGGCCAGTTGCTGAGTCAGCGGCCTTTGCCCGATGGCGCAACCACCAACCCGGTCGTGGCAGGCAACACGCTGTACATCGTGTCGACCAATGGCCAGTTGATGGCTTTCCGCTGACATAAAACTGCGGTACATGCCCGCTAACTTCTGCGGAGCATGTGATGAGCTTTTCTCTCGCGATCGTGGGGCGGCCCAATGTGGGCAAATCCACTTTGTTCAATCGCCTTGTGGGCAAACGCCTGGCTTTGGTCGACGACCAGCCGGGCGTGACGCGTGACCTGCGCGAAGGGGAGGCACGACTGGGCGATCTGCGCTTCACGGTGATCGATACCGCGGGGCTGGAGGAAGCAACTGACCAATCGCTGGAAGGCCGGATGCGTCGACTGACCGAACGCGCGGTAGACATGGCCGATATCTGTCTTTTCATGATCGACGCCCGCGTGGGCATCACGCCGACGGACCAGATGTTTGCAGAAATCCTACGCAAACGCGCCGATCACGTGATCCTTGCCGCCAACAAGGCCGAAGGGAACGCCGCCGATGCAGGCGTGATCGAAGCCTATTCGCTTGGCCTTGGTGAACCCGTGCGCCTGTCAGCCGAACATGGCGAAGGGTTGAACGATCTGTACGCCCTGTTGATGCCGCTTGCCGATGAATACAAGGACCGGGCGGAGGCAGAGGCCCCTCAGGTGGATGTCACCATCGAGGATGATGACGCAGAATTTCGCCAGCCCACCGCCGCGCGCCCTTTGCAAATCGCCGTCGTAGGCCGCCCCAATGCTGGCAAATCCACCCTTGTGAACCAGATCCTAGGGGAGGACCGGTTGCTGACGGGTCCAGAGGCCGGGATCACGCGGGATGCCATTTCGCTGCAACTGAATTGGGACGGATTGCCGGTGCGCATATTCGACACGGCGGGCATTCGCAAAAAGGCCAAAGTGCAGGAGAAGGTGGAAAAGCTATCCGTCGCCGATGGCCTGCGCGCGGTGAAATTTGCCGAGGTCGTGGTGGTTCTGCTGGACGCCGCCATTCCGTTCGAACAACAAGATCTGCGTATCGCAGACCTTGCCGAACGCGAAGGCCGCGCGGTGGTCGTGGCCGTCAACAAATGGGATATCGAACAGGAAAAACAGGAAAAGCTGCGCGACCTCAAAGAGGCGTTTGCCCGGCTTCTGCCTCAACTGCGCGGCGCGCCCTTGATCACCGTTTCGGCCAAGACGGGACGTGGCCTCGATCGGCTCCGCTCGGCCGTGGAGGACGCCTATCGCGTCTGGAACACCCGCGTGAGCACAGCGAAACTGAACCGCTGGCTGACGGGCATGCTTGAAGCGCACCCGCCCCCTGCCCCCGGCGGACGCCGCATCAAGCTGCGTTACATGACCCAGGCCAAAACGCGCCCGCCAGGGTTTGTCGTGATGTGTTCGAACCCGGACAAACTGTCGGAAAGCTATTCGCGCTACCTGGTCAATGGACTGCGCGAGGATTTCGACATGCCCGGCACGCCGATCCGACTGCACATGCGCTCTCAGGCCGATAAGAACCCCTACAAAGGCAAGAAGAAATCGACCCCCTCCCGCCTGCGCAAACATGTGGGCAAGCCCGTGGCCCCCAAGCGGTGAGGCCAGCCCGTGTCTGATACCCCGCGATTGGAGCTCAGGAACCTTTCCCGCCACTATGGTGCACGTGTGGCGGTTGATGATGTGTCCCTCACCGTTGGGGCCGGAGAGGTGACCTGTCTTTTGGGCCCGTCGGGATGCGGAAAGTCAACGACGCTGCGCATGGTAGCAGGCGTTGAAGGGTTGGATGGCGGCGAAATTCATGTGGACGGTCGTTTGATTTGCGACACCCAGAAAAGCCTGCCGGCAGAGCAACGTCAGATCGGCCTGATGTTTCAGGATTTCGCGCTGTTTCCCCATTTGCGCGTGTCGGAAAATGTCGGCTTCGGCCTGACAGGCGATGCGGCCGCGCGAACGGCACGGGTCCGCGAATTACTGACCCGTGTCGGGATGGAGCGCTTTGAAACCTCCTACCCGCATGAGCTTTCGGGGGGCGAACAGCAACGCGTGGCGTTGGCTCGTGCCTTGGCCCCGCGCCCGTCGATCATGTTGATGGATGAACCGTTTTCGGGACTCGACAACCGCCTGCGCGATGGCATTCGCGACGAAACGCTCGCGATCCTGCGCAGCGAAGGCACGGCCGTTTTGCTGGTGACGCATGAACCGCATGAAGCCATGCGAATGGCTGATCAGATCGCCCTGATGCGTGGCGGCCAGATCGTACAACAAGGCACCCCTTATCACCTTTACACGTACCCAGTAGACCGTGACGCAGTTGCATTTTTTAGCGACATGAATGTTGTGACGGGTCGGGTGGCCAGCGGCCAGATCGCAACGGCATTTGGCCCGTTCGATGCAGGCGGATTAACGGACGGGGCCATGGCGGACGTTGTCATCCGCCCGCAGCATGTGCGGGTGGATTTTTATCGCGACGGCAATGGCCCCAGCGAGACGCCCACCCATGGTCAAGGCGTTCTGGCCACGTTGGAACGCGCGCGCTACATGGGCGATCACAGCCTTCTGGAACTGCGCACGCAAGCCAGCGAAGATATTTTCCGCGCCACGCTCTCTGGCGCAGTCATGCCAGCACCGGGCACGCAGTTCTGGCTCACCCTGCCTCGGGCACGGTGCTTCATCTACCCGGCAAACTGACCAGCAACGCTGCGTAAACCTTGTCTCGCACGGATTTGACCCGCACAGTGGTGGCGGAGGATCTGTGGGAGGACGCCGATGAAGTTTTCAAGCACTGATGACGCGCGCAAATTTGAGCGGGACATGGCCTGGGAGGACCGCGAAAAACCGGCGACCCTGTACCAGATGCTGCGCGAGGTGACGGATCGCCACCCAAACCATAACGCACTGAGTTTTCAGCTGACCTCTGGCCCCTCTGACGCGGCAAAGACACTGACGTGGCAGCATTTCCATGATCAGGTCTGTCAGGCGGCGAACCTCTTCCGGTCGCTGGGGATCGGGGAGACGGATGTGGTCGCGGTGATCCTGCCCAACAGCCTTGAAACAGCCGTGGCCATGATCGGCGGCATGGTGGCAGGCATTGCCAACCCCATCAATCCGCTTCTGGAGGCTGAGCAGATCAGCGCGATCCTGCGGGAAACGGATGCAAAAGCGGTTGTCACCCTGCGGGCCTTCCCCAAGACCGACATCGCCGAAAAGACCGCACAGGCGGTCAAGGATGCGCCCAATGTGAAAACGGTGCTGGAGGTTGATCTCAATCGCTACCTCTCACCTCCCAAAAGCTGGATTGTGCCGTTCCTGCGCCCCAAGGTGACCGTGGACCACAGCGCACAGGTTATGGATTTCAATGCGGGCCTCGCTGGGCAGAAGACAGCGCTGGATTTCCCTGACAGCAAAGGGGACCGCGTCGCCGCCTATTTTCACACGGGCGGCACCACCGGCATGCCAAAGGTCGCGCAGCACCGCTATTCCGGCATGGTCTACAATGGGTGGCTGGGTCATGAATTGCTTTTCACGGAAGATGACAACGTGATGTGCCCTTTGCCGCTCTTCCATGTGTTCGCCTGTCACGTGATCCTAATGTCAATGATCAAGTCCGGCGCCCACGTGGTCTTTCCCACGCCCGCAGGCTATCGCGGCGACGGAGTGTTCGACAATTTCTGGAAGCTGCTGGAGCGGTGGAAGATCACCTTTGTGATCACCGTACCCACCGCCGTATCTGCCCTGATGCAGCGGCCCGTGGATGCCAATATCTCGACTGTTCACAACGCGTTTTCGGGCTCTGCACCGATGCCGCTGGAGCTGTTCAAACGGTTTGAGAGCGCCACCGGCATGGCCGTGATCGAAGGTTATGGCCTGACGGAGGCCACCTGTCTGGTGTCCTGCAACCCGCCGACAGGGGAAAAGAAAGTGGGCTCCGTTGGCGTGCCTTTCCCTTACACGGATGTAAAGATCCTCAACGAGGGGCCGGATGGGCCGGTGGAGGCCGCGATTGATGAGGTGGGGGAGATTTGCATTTCCAATCCCGGTGTGTTCGCGGGCAACACCTATACCGAGGCTGCCAAGAACGAAGGTCTCTACCATTACGGCACACATCTGCGAACGGGTGACCTGGGTCGCATCGACGGCGATGGGTATCTCTTCATCACAGGGCGCGCCAAGGATCTGATCATTCGCGGTGGCCACAACATCGACCCGGCAGAGATCGAAGAGGCGTTGATGGCGCATCCAGCGGTCGCCATGGCCGGCGCGATCGGTCAGCCCGATGCCTATGCGGGCGAAATTCCATGCGTCTATGTGGAACTGGTTGAGGGCGCCACGGCAGTGGCGGACGAATTGATGGGGCACTGCAAGGATAAGGTGCGCGAACGTGCGGCCTGGCCCAAGCATGTGGAGGTCCTGAACGAATTGCCAAAAACGGCGGTAGGCAAGGTATTCAAACCTGATCTGCGAAAACGGGCCATCATGCGTGTCTACAATGCCGCGCTCAAGGAAGCTGGAATGAACGCCCGCGTGATCGAGGTGATCGATAGCAAAAAACGCGGCCTCGTGGCCCGGATCGAACGCGCGGAAGAGCAGGATGGTGAGCGCATTTCAGGCGTTCTGGGCACCTTCACGCGGCCTTGGGAGTGGGCGGATTAGTCGCTTGGTACGCGCCCCGGCGCGGAATCAAGGGCGTAGCTCGCCGCGCCTTCGCCTGGCCCCACCCAGGGCCTGGCGAATTGGCAGTCGCAGGATACCGCTCGGATGTCGTCCGGGAAAGGACGGATAAAGCGCTGCTCACCGCGAGTTGGGATCGCCAGACCAGGGCCAGGCAAAAGCGCTCTGTTGGCGCTCAAGACCCCGTTTGCGCGGCGTCCAAAATGGGTCTGATCGTCTCTGTCAAAACCCGCTGCGTGACCGGCCCGGGAAAGCGCAGCAGTACGGTCCCTTCACCATCGATCACATAGGTCTCCGGCACGCCGTAAACACCCCAGTCAAGCGCCATGCGGCCTGACGCGTCTGCGCCAATCGCTGTGTAAGGATCGCCCAACTCCTCGAGGAACCCCACCGCGTTGCCTGGCTCATCCTTGTAATTGACGCCATAGATCGGGATGCCTTCTTCGGCCAGTTGCATCAGCGTCGGATGCTCCACCCGGCAGGGCGCGCACCAGCTGGCCCAGAAATTGAGGATCTTCACCCCGCCCTCGCGCAGTTGCGCATCCGTCAGCAGATCGAAACCAGCCAGTTCCGTGACGATCACGGGCGGTGCCGCGCGGCCCTCCATCTGGGATGGCAGGGCGTCCGGATCATCGCGCTGCAACCCGATGAAAAACATCAGCGCGAGGCCCGCAAAAATCAGCGGAGGGGCAACCATCAACGGAGAGACTCTAGCCATTTGATTTCCTCTCCTCTTCCAGAGTCTCCAGCTCCGCTTTCACGCGACGGGATCGCCAAAGACTCAGGGCCACGATCCCCACGAGCAACAGAAGGCTGACCGCGTAGGCACTCAGCACCGCGTCGGCATATTTGCCCAGATCCGGCATCACGCCCTCCTGTCCCGTGCGACCAGCGCTTTGACGCGGCGGGCACGAATTTCCGTGCGCGTGCGCATCAGGACAAGCGCGATGAACAATAGAACAAAGCCTGCGATGCTCACGAGCAGAGGGAAGTAAAACACATCGGCCACGTTTTCTTCCTTATCAAGGCTGAGGGATGCGCCCTGATGCAGGCCCTGGTTCCAGAAGTTCACGGCGTAGCGACTGAGCAAAGCAAACACGCTGCCCACAAGACACAGGATCGACGTGAGATCAGCTGCGGTTTCATCATTTTCAATCGCCGCCCACAGCGCGGCATAGCCAAGGTAGAACAGAAACAGGATCAGGAACGACGTGAGCCGCGGATCCCAGGCCCACCACGTGCCCCACATCGGCTGGCCCCAAATGGCCCCGGTGAAGAGCGCAATGAGCGTCATGGCGATCCCCACAGGCGCGGCGGCCCTAGCGGCCAGCGCGCTGACATGATGTCGGCGTATGACCCAGACCAACGAGGCCACCAGCATCATGACCCACGCATTGATCGCCATCATCGCGCTCGGCACGTGCAGATAGATGATCTTGACGGTCGAGCCTTGGCGGAAATCATCGGGTGTAAAGAAAAACCCCCAAATGAGCCCCACCACAAGGCAGATGCCCGCGCCCCACGCGAAAAACGGCAGAACCCGGTCGGTCGTTTCAATGAACGTCCGGGGGTTTGCGTATTCCCAAATAGAACTGCGGTCCGCCATGCGTGGTCCTATCTCAAGTTGGCCCGTAGTACCGCAGCTGTCGCGAAAGGCAAAAGCGCGATAGTGCCACAGGTGATGCCCGCCAGCATCAAAAGCGGGGTCTGATATCCTTGGGTCTCTGCCGCCCGGCGCGCCATGTCCGCCCCAAAAATCAAGGTAGGCACGTAAAGAGGCAAAACCAAGAGGGAGAGCAGCAATCCCCCGCGCTTAAGTCCGACCGTAAGCGCTGCCCCGAACGTGCCGATGACACTGAGCGCCGGCGTGCCCAGCGCGAGTGACAAAAGCAATGCCCCAAAGCCCGGTCCCGGCAGGTTCAGCATCAGCGCAAAGAGCGGCGTGGCCAGGATCAGCGGCAGGCCCGTTGTGATCCAATGGGCGAGCGCCTTGACCATGGCCAAGGCCTCAAGCGGCATGGGCGAGGTGGCCAGCAGGTCAAGGCTGCCATCTTCCCAATCCAGCGCGAAAATCCGGTCAAGCGACAGAAGGCAGGCCAGCAATGCCCCCAGCCAGAGCATGCCCGGTGCAATGGAGGACAGGCGCGCACTGTCCGGCCCAACGCTGAGCGGTACAAGCACCACGACGATCAAAAAGAAAGCAAGCGCCAGCCCGAACCCGCCGCCCGCGCGGATTGCCAGCCGCAGGTCCCGCATCAGAAGCGCGGTCACAGGAAGGCCTCATCAAACGCGTCGACGACATCTGCCGCACTCGCATGTTCTGACACATCCAGCGTATCGGCTCGGTCTTGCAGCAAGTCGATATGGGTCGCGGCCAACACAGCGCCGCCTGCGGTCAAATGGGCAACAATCGCGGCCTCCAGCATCGCGACGGCCTCTTTATCAAGCGACACGGTGGGTTCATCCATCAGCCAAATCTTGCGCCCTGTCACCGTCAGTCGAGCCAACCCCAATCGGCGTTTTTGCCCGGCGGATAGCAGGCCTGCCGCGCGGGTGCGAAGCGGCGCGAGGGAAAAGGCTTTGATCGCGGCCTCCACATCGCGCCCCCCGAAGATGGAAGCCCAGAAGCGCAGGTTTTCCTCTACAGTGAGCGTGGGTTTCACGCCGTCCAGATGGCCCGCATAGGCCAAGCTGTCGGACGGCACCTCAATGCGACCGGCAAGCGGCGGTTGAAGGCCCGCCAAAGTGCGAAGGAGCGTGGTTTTGCCGATCCCATTGGGCCCACGCAACAAAAGTGCCTGCCCCGCCGAAACCTGGAAAGACAGGCCGTCCAGAATGCGCAGGGATCCGCGGGCAACAGAGAGGTCTGTGACGGTCAACACCATGAGGTTACGCTTAGCTCAAAGGGAATGAGGGGGGAAGAGACTGGCGCCCTAGGCCCAAATGGGCAAGCCGCTGATGACCGCGAGTGCGATCACCGCATAAGCGACGTTGCGATAGGTTTTCTCATAATCTGGATGGAAGAGGCGTTGGCCCAACAGCGTCGTGGTGGCGTAGGGAACGGCCAGCACCACGGCCAAAGCCAGAAGGTTCCACGTGACGGCACCCTGCCACATCAGGTTGGCAATAAGAACCACGTCCAAAGCCGCCAGAAACAGGATCGTGTTGGCCCGCACCGATTGCGCCACCGCTTGGCCCGCCAAATAGAACAGGATCACGACAGGCCCCGTCAGCCCTGTGAGCCCGCCAATGACACCTGCGGCCGCTCCAATGCCCAAAAGCGTGGGCGTGTTGACCGCGCCGCTATAGCGCCATCCGGCGATGAGGGCGGCCAGCATGCCACCCGCAACCCCTGCGATGATCCAGCGGATGGTGATCTGGTCCAGAATATCAAGCGCCATCAACCCCAGCGGGACAGTGAGGAGCGCGGCAGCGACCAGAAGACCCACCTCCCCCCGGCTGCCTTGTCGCCAAGCGCGGGGCAGGATGACGGCGTTCGATGCAATGCCCGTCAGCGCGATCACCACGATCACCTGCTTTGGGTCGAGAAAGATGTTGGCCACCGGCACGAAAATCAGCGCTGTACCAAAGCCCGAAAAGCCACGCACCAAACCTGCGGCGGCAATGGTCAACATCAGCCATAAAAGCCCCGGCGTGGCCAGGGCTAGCTCAAGTGCCTCAGGCATCCACGTTGGCAAATTGGGTTCCAGCGGATTTGTCCGGCTTCGACCAGTCGCGCTTCACGCCCAGCCAGAGCAGCACGCAGGAGGCCACGAAGACCGATGAATACGTCCCCACGATCACACCCCAGATCATTGCAAAAACGAATCCACGGATCACGTCGCCCCCGAGGACAAACAACGCAAAAAGCGCGAGCAAGGTCGTGACAGAGGTCATGACCGTCCGGCTGAGCGTCTCATTGATGGAGATGTTAAGCACCTCGGAGAGCGGCTTTTTCTTGTATTTTCGCAGGTTCTCCCGCACCCGGTCGAAGACGACCACGGTGTCGTTCAGGGAATAGCCCACGATCGTCAGAAGCGCCGCGATGATGGCAAGGTCGAACTTGATCTGAAGTTCCGAGAAGATGCCTATGGTCAGCACCACGTCATGCACGAGCGCGGCAACCGCACCCACGGCGAATTGCCATTCGAACCTCAGCCAGATGTATATGAGCACCGCGGCAATCGCCAAAAGCACCGCAATGGTGGCGGCCGTGATCAGTTCCCCTGACACTTTCGGCCCCACGCTCTCGGTCGCTTCAAAGACGATATCAGGCACCACCTCCTGCAGCGCGGCCTCAATCGCGGCGACGGTTTCGACAGAGACGCTTTCCTGCCCCTCTTGCGCCTGAATGCGGATCATCGCCTTGTTTTCATCCGGGCCGAAAGTGGGGTCGAAAATCTGCGTGATCGACACATCGCCCAGCTCCAATTGCTGGATCGCATCGCGATAGACGCCAATATCGATTTCTTGCGCGCTTTGGGTTCGCACCGTGGTGCCGCCCTTGAAGTCGATCCCAAAGTTAAGCCCTTGAAGCGCGAAGGAAATCATAGCCACGATGATGAACACACCTGACAGACCCAAGGACATCTTCCAGCGTTTGAAAAAGTCGATCTTGGTGTCCTGCTTGACCAACCGCAGCGCCCTGCCCTGTAGCACGGTTTTGGGGCGTTTGCGTTCGAACCACATAACGACCATCAGGCGGGTCACGAAGATCGCCGTGAAGACAGATGTGATGATGCCAAGGCCCAGCGTGATGGCAAAGCCGCGCACGGGGCCACTTCCCATGGCGAAGAGGATGAGCGCCGTGATGAAGGTGGTGATATTGGCGTCGATGATGGCGCTGAGCGCTTTTTCGTAACCAAGTTGGATCGCGCGGGAGGCGCCTTTGGCCGATCGCATTTCTTCACGTATCCGTTCAAAAACCAGCACGTTGGCATCGACCGCCATACCGATGGTCAGCACGATACCCGCAATGCCCGGCAGGGTGAGCGTGGCCCCGATGGCGCTCAGCAATCCGAAGATCATGGCGACGTTAATGATGAGCGCGATATTGGCGAAAATTCCGAAGAGCCCGTAGCTGAGGAACATGTAAACCAGCACAAGGATGAAGGCGACGATACAGGCAATCTGACCCGCCGCGATGCTGTCAGCACCCAGTTCCGGGCCAATGGTGCGTTCTTCAAGGAACACGAGTTCCGCAGGCAACGCACCGGCTCGCAAGAGCACGGCCAGATTGGTGCTTTCCTCAACAGAGAAGTTACCGGTGATGATACCCGACCCGCCTGGGATATGGGATTGGATGACCGGTGCGCTGACGACCTCATCATCGAGCACGATCGCAAAGGGATTACCGATGTTTTCCAGCGTGTAATCACCAAAGGCACGCGCGCCTGACGGGTTGAATCGGAAGGAGACAGCCGGGCGTCCGTTCTGGTCGAAATCAGGTTGGGCGTCGACCAGATCTTCGCCTGTCACGACAGGCGCGCTTTCGACGATGTAGAAGATACCGGATTCGTCCAGAGAGGGCAGGATTTCATTGCCTGCACCCGTACGGTCGGTGGCGTCGGTGGTGCGGCCCACGACGGGATTGAAGGTCAGCTGCGCGGTGGTGCCGATGATGGCCTTGAGTTCCGCCGCGGACCCGATGCCGGGGACTTGGATCAGAATGCGGTCAGCGCCCTGACGTTGAATGGTCGGCTCGCGCGTGCCCACTTCGTCGATCCGGCGCCGCACGATTTCAAGGGATTGGCGAACGGTGCGTTCGTCGGTGGCGCGCTGCTCGGCCTCGCTGAGACGGACGAGGATATCAGCGCCTTGGGTGGTGACTTCGATGTCGGTCGCGGCCACTTCGGTGAGGCTGGCAACAGGGCGCGCGAGACCCCGCACGAGACCGGCTGCGTAGTTGATTTCATTGGGATTTTCGACGAGGCGGACGCGAAGTTCGGAGGGATCGGACGGTTGCAGACGAATGGGGCCGATGCGGGCACGTTCATCGCGCAAAAGATCGCGGATTTCCGGCCACATGCCCTCAACACGGGAGGCGTAAACATCCTCCACCTGCACCTCGGCCAGCAAATGCGCGCCGCCGCGCAGATCAAGGCCGAGATTGACGAGGCTGGAGGGCATCCAGCCAGGCCACTGATCCACAAGTGCGCGGTTTTCGGGCGTGTCATTGCCCAGTTCGATCGCTTGAGCGGCGTCATTGGATTGCTCAACCGTGGTGTAGAACCCGTTGGGGGAGGCGAGCAGAAGGCCAAGCACCACAAGGCCCCAGATCGTGACGCGTTTCCACAGGGGGATCTGAAGCATTTATCTGTTCCCGTTCAAAGGGTTATGGGTGCTTATTTGCTGTCTGCAGGTTCGGTCTTGGACAGCACTTGCGCAATGGTGCCCCGCACGACACGGACCTTGACGCCTGTGGCAATTTCCACCTCCAGCTCATCGTCGTCCTTGACCTTGGAGACCTTCCCGATGAGCCCGCCCTGCGTCACGACTTGGTCGCCCCGGCGCAGCTGTTCGACCATCGCGCGATGCTCTTTGAGCTTCTTTTGCTGAGGCCGAATGAGGAGAAACCACATGATGGCGAAGATCAGAATGAGAGGGATAAACTGGCCAATGGCTTCCATGTCAGGGTCCTTGAGTGGGGGCGCCTTTTGGCGCTCTGAATTGGGCGGAACCTAGTGTCGGCGGGGGGGTTTTGCAAGGCGGGAAAGGGACGTCGGTATCGCGTCGGTATTACGTCGGTATTACGTCGGTATTCTTGCGCGCGCGCAAACCGCAGCGATGTTGGGAATTTTTCACCAGACCAGCCTCAAACGTCTTGGCGAATGCGCCATTTAGACGTTTGCGCCTTGCGGAGGCCTCACGCAGGATGGTGCCCAAGCCGCAACAGACCGATCACGACAAACGGTACTTCCACCCCGCATTGACCACTGGTAGCGTTCTGGCATGGCGATGCAGACTGACATTGTAATCCTGGGATCGGCAGGTGGAGCGGCCTATGTGTATGACCGTGCTTGCTCATCGGCATTTGTCATCTTGCGTGACGGCGAACCCGAGCTGCTGTGCGACTTTGGCTATGGCGTCATGTTTGCCCTCAAGGAGGCCGGTCTTGGTTTGCCACCAGCGGCCATCATAACGCATAACCATTCGGATCATGCAGGCGAATTGCCCGTGGTCTTGCGCGTCGAACAAGCCCGCGGGCGGCCACTTGGGATCGTGACGCACCCCCGGATCGAGGAACGGCTCAAGGTTCACAGACTGGCAGAACATGCGGCCTTGTTTCCACCCGACACTCTGGCGCGGTGGAACACAGGATCCAGAGTTGTGGAAGGTCGTTGGGAGATCCGATTTCACGAAGGGCGCCATTCGACCCCTTGCTACGGTTTCACCTTGCATGAAGACGGGCGATGCCGTTTTGGATACAGTTCGGATTCCACTGTTCACGCACCGTTGTATGACGCGCTGGGGCATGCGGATGTGGTGATTTTCAACGGGCGCGAAACCGGCAATGACTATCACGCGGGATTTGAAGATCTGGCCCCCTACCTGACGCGGGACCGCTACATTATCGGTCACGGTCTGTCAGACCCAAGGGACGGCTTACCGCTGCTTTTTCCCGGGGACAAGGTCCGCCTGCCATGAAACCAGTTGGACGTCCCGCGGGCGCGTTTCGTGGCCTTATCAATGCCCTGCATTGGACATCCCCCTATCGGTGGTTTGATGAGATCCTCAAGGGGCACCAAATCGCGGCGCGACATGACGGTCACGAAAGCGAGCGGGAGCTTTTCTGGCTCGATCGGCGCTATGCTCTGTCGGATGCCTACATTTCTGGCTGGCTGTTCCTAGCCGTCGGGCTTTACCTGGCGCATCCCTCATTGCCGAGTTGGATGGTTTTTCCGATTGCCTTGCGGTGTCTGGGCATCCTGAACAAGGAGCTGGGTGTTGTCCTTTTCGGCATCTGCAAGGTCACGGAGGGCACGGATGTTTCCGCCTCGGGGCGGGTGACGACGCTGGCGCTTGTGAACTATATCACTGCGCTTCTCTGTTTTGCGTCGCTTCATGGGTTGCTTGGAACCGTGGGCCCGCAGGATTTTGACCAGGGGGCGGTTCCCATGGCGCCTTTGTTGCAGGCAACACAGATTCATTTCGCACTCAATCCGGCCTTTCCGCCGAAGGGGCTTTTGGACCATGTTTTGGTGGCGGCGCAGAGTGTTTTTGTCTTTTTCTTCGCGACGCTCATCATTTCGCTGTTTGTCTCACTACTGAATCTGCGCAGCCGTGAAGACAGAGGCTGAGGCAACATGAGACAGGCTTGCGAGCCAAGAGGGTTTAGTAAGTTTGGCGGGGTGAACCCCGCCCTACGCCTCTTGGACCAATTGGGGAATATGACGGGGGCGAGCCGCCATTCCAAAGGCGAAGACAACAACATTCAGCGGCCCATCATGGCTATAGTCATCGTCGAAGCCACCGACGCCCCACATAGTCAATTGAACGGTTCAGTGCAGGAACGAGAACGACAGACATCAGCACAACCATGAACCCTGAGAGGGCGAGCGTACGCATTGCTAAAGGCCAGTGTTCGATGACGCCCTGGGTGAGCAGCAGCAGGGCCGTGATGGTTGGCCATGCTGCTGCCCAGGAGATCAGAATGCGGCGCATGTCTTATCCTTGAGGATCGATGCGTTCGCTTCGAGATGAGCCACGCGCGTGGTGCCGGGGATGACCAGCACGTTCGGCGCGCGGGAGAGAAGCGTGCGCAGCGCTTTTGCCGGGTCCACCGCAGCGCCCTGTTGCATGGGGTTTGCTCCGAGAGGTCCGTGAGGCACGAACGCGATGCCCTGCGCATCGAGCCAGTCGATCATGTCTTCCAGGGCGTCATCGCGCGCGTCCACGGGGGAGTAGCGGTTTTGCACGGCGGCGATGGGGGCGACGTGCATGGCGTCTTCGACCTCTGCTTGCGTCACGTTTGACAGCCCGATCATGTCGATCTTTCCGGCCTGGCGCATCTCCTCCAACGCGGCCACGCTGTCGCGGATCGATGTCACGCCGTCGGGGGCGTGCACGTAATAGAGATCGATCTTGTCCGTGCGCAGTGTGCGAAGGCTGTCGCGGAGGTGGCGTTGCATGGTGTCGGGAGAGGTATCCCGGACGATGCTGGTCGCCGTTTTTTCCACGCCACCTTTGGAGGCGATGAACATGTCCCCATAGGTGCCATCGGCGGCCTGAAGGGCATCGGCGATGATCCGTTCATTTTCATGCGGTCCGTAAGCGCGCGCGGTGTCGATATGGGTGACGCCGAGATCGCGGGCGCGACGCAACAGGTTGATCCCACCTTGCCAGTCTGCATAGGGGCCGAAATTGCGGGGCTGCCCAGTGAGGCGCATTGCACCGTAGCCGATGCGGTTGACGGTTTTTCCGTTGGGGAAGGTGAACGTTGCGTTGAGGGTGTCCATGGGTCGTGTCCTTTCTTGAATGATGTCCAAGATGTATCGGTGCCGGGAAAATACGGTAGCCGTATGGCGTGTAAGTCTGTTATACGATTAACGCATGAGCACTCGTTTTGATCGCCTGTCCTTGCTGGAGAGTTTTGTACGCATTGCCGAGCGCGGGTCGTTGTCGGGTGCCGCGCGCGATCTGGGCACGTCTCAGCCTTCCGTCTCTCGCCACTTGGCCGCGCTGGAGGAACGGTTGGGCACAGTGCTGGCGCGCCGCACGACCCATGATGTGACGCTGACGCCCGATGGTTTGGCCTTGTTGGAGGACGCGCGCCGCATGCTGGGAGAGTGGGAAGCCATTGAGGACCGGCATACCGAGGTCGGGGCGTTGCGTGGCATCATCCGCGTTGTGGCCCCCGTGGCCTTGGGGCAAAGCCTTTTTGTCGAGCCGGTCACGCGGTTTATGAAGGAACATGCGGGCGTGTCCATTGATTGGCGTCTGCGCGATGATCCGATCCGGTTCGCCGAGGAAGGCTGTGATTGCTGGTTGAAGGTTGGGCCGGTGCCCGATGACACGCTTGTGGTGCGGGAATTGGCGCGGGTGGACCGGGTGGTGGTTGGCACGCCGGATTGTGTGGCGGCACGTGGGACTGGGGCGCTGCACAGCCTGCCGTGGCTCACGCTTGGCCCTTATGAGGGCGACCGGATCGTGCTGTTTGATCCGTCTGGCGCGCAGCAGGCGTTTTCCGTCGCGCCCAAACTGGCGAGTGACAATATTTTTGCGATTTATCAGGCCGTGCTGCGCGGCGCGGGCGTGGCGATCCTGCCGAAATGGTTTGTCGCGGCAGAGCTGGATGCGGGCACGCTGATCAATGTCGCACCGGATTTGCACGCGGCCAGTCTGCCGCTGAACCTTGCGCTTTGGGCGGGCACAAAACGACCGGCGCGCGTGGAGCGGTTTTGTGAGGCTTTGGAGACGTGGTGCCGTTCCGGATTGCCCGGGTCAAATGTAACCTGAGCCACCGCAGGTATGGCACCTGGCCGTTTTGATCCCAAAGCACGCGGTGCAGCGGGACTGGATGGGGTTGCCGCGCATGTCCTTGCGCAGCACGACCACGCCTTTGGCACCACAGAATTGACAGACTACGCGGCCTGTGCCGGCGCAGCGGTGGCATTGGAGGACGGGTCTGGGTTCGGCTTTCGGGGTCTTTCTGGGTATATGCATGGCAGCGACTCTTGCCCCCAAGACGCAAAATATCCTCAGATTCGGGCATCTTTGTGGCAGCGGGGGCGCGTGAGCGGTCTACACCTCTGGGACGAGTTGGGGCATAAGGCGGCCACGACTCGACCAAAAGCCAAAGAGGACAAAGAAGATGCATGATATCCGTGCGATCCGTGAGAACCCCAGTGTGTTTGACGCAGCGATGCAGCGGCGGGGGATCTCGGGGGCGTCCTCCGAGATTTTGGCGCTGGATGAGGAGCGTCGGGCAACGATCCTGAAGGCGGAGACGGCGCAGGCGGAGCAGAACAAGGCTTCCAAGGAAGTGGGTGCCGCCAAGGGACGCGGGGATGAGGCCGAGTTTGAGCGGCTGCGCGCACTGGTGGCAGAAAAGAAGGCCGAGGTGGCGGCGATGCAGACCGAGGCGAAGGCCTTGGATGAACGGCTCACCGAGATGCTGTCGGCCCTGCCCAACATTCCACTCGAAGGCGTGCCGGATGGTGAGGATGAGGCGGATAATGTGGAGATCCGCCAGTGGGGGAACCCGAGGAACTTTTCCTTCGATCCGGTGGAGCATTTCGAGATTGAAGGCGTGAAGGCGGGCATGGATTTTGAGACGGCGGCGAAGCTGAGCGGATCAAGGTTCGTGGTGCTGTCGGGCGGCGTGGTGCGCATTCACCGGGCGCTCGCGCAGTTCATGATTGATACGCATGTGGAAGAAAACGGCCTGACGGAGACCTGGACGCCGGTGCTGGTGCGGCCGGAGATGATGTACGGCACAGGGCAATTGCCGAAATTTGGCGAGGACAGTTACGAGACCACAAATGGGTGGTGGCTGGTGCCGACGGCGGAGGTGACGCTGACCAATATCGTGAATGGGGAGATTGTCGAGGAAGGCTCCCTGCCCCGTCGCTATGTGGCGCATACGCAGTGTTTTAGGTCCGAGGCGGGCAGTGCGGGCAAGGACACGGCAGGTATGCTGCGCCAGCACCAGTTCGAGAAGGTGGAGATGGTGTCGGTGACGCATCCCGATCGGTCGAGCGAGGAGCTGGAGCGGATGACGGCCTGCGCGCAAGGCATTCTGGAGAAGCTGGGGCTGGCCTATCGGACGGTGGTGCTCTGCGTGGGTGATATGGGGTTCGGCGCGCGGCGGACGCATGACATTGAAGTGTGGCTGCCGGGGCAGAACACCTATCGGGAGATTTCTTCGTGCTCTGTCTGTGGCGATTTCCAGGCGCGGCGGATGAATGCGCGATTCCGGCCGGAAGGCGGCGGGAAGCCGGAGTTTGTCCATACGCTGAACGGGTCGGGTCTGGCTGTTGGCCGGTGCCTGATTGCGGTGCTGGAGAATGGGCAGCAGGAAGATGGCTCTGTGGAGTTGCCTGAGGTGCTGCATCCGTATTTGGGCGGCAAGACGCGGTTGGGGGCGGATGGGGTGCTGACCTGAAGCAGGCGCTTGCGCGGATTCAAGGCGCTTGCGCCGCCGCGCGTTCGCCTGGCCCCACCCAGGGTCTGGCGAAATTGTAGTTGCAGGATGTCGCTCGCACGTCGTCCGAGACCGGATGGATAAAGTGCTGCTGTTCGCTTTAACGGGTGTAGGTTGTGCGCATGGTGTAGTCTTTGCGGGGGCCGGTGACTGTCCAGGTTGTGGTCCAGTGGGGCCAGTCTGAAACATCGTAGATCACGTCATAGATATCCGGGTCGCAGTAGTGGCGCTCCCCTGCCCCGCCGGCGTTCGGGTCGAAGCGGTGGAAGGGGCTTTGATCGGGGAAGAGGACCTCGATGAGGGGACCGTCAGATCGCCAGAGGTAGGTGCGGGTGGCTTGGAAAGAGGGGCCGTCGCCTAGGGATAGTTGGCCGGTCTCGGTGTAGTGGAGGCCGTCTGCGCCGGGGCTGAATCGAGCGGTGCCTTCAAAGCGACCTGGCGGGCCGAGGCGGTCGTCGATGGTGCGGGTAATGCGCCATTCGCCTTTGAAATCCATCAACCCGCGCGGCATGCTGCCCTCCTGCCTTGCCCCCCATGGCGCATCTCTTTAAAGCACGCTCATCTGCCCACAAACGAAAAAGCGAGCCTGCCCATGATCCCCCGTTATTCCCGCCCTGAGATGGTCCAGATCTGGGAGCCGGCGACCAAGTTTCGCATTTGGTATGAGATTGAGGCCCATGCCTGTGACGCGATGGCCGATCTGGGGGTGATCCCGCGGGAGAATGCGGAGGCTGTTTGGAAAGCCAAGGATGTTGAATTCGACGTGGCGCGGATTGATGAGATCGAGGCGGTCACCAAGCATGATGTGATCGCGTTTCTGACCCATCTGGCAGAGCATGTGGGCAGCGAAGAGGCGCGGTTCGTGCATCAGGGGATGACGAGCTCGGATGTGCTGGATACGTGCTTTAACGTGCAGTTGACGCGGGCGGCGGATTTGCTGCTGGCGGGGCTGGATCGCGCGCTGGCGGCGCTGAAGACGCGGGCGATGGAGCATAGGGATACGCTGCGCGTAGGGCGCTCGCACGGGATCCATGCGGAGCCCACGACCATGGGACTGACCTTCGCGCGGTTCTATGCGGAGATGGATCGGAACAAGACGCGGATGGAAGCCGCACGGGCGGAGATTGCCACTGGGGCGATTTCGGGGGCTGTGGGGACGTTTGCGAATATTGACCCGGCGGTGGAAGAGCATGTGTGCAAGGCCTTGGGGCTGGAGCCCGAGCCAATCTCCACCCAAGTCATTCCGCGCGATCGGCATGCGGCGTTTTTCGCCACGCTTGGGGTGATTGCGTCGAGCATTGAGAACATCGCCATCGAAATCCGCCATATGCAGCGCACAGAGGTGCTGGAGGGGGCGGAGTTCTTCTCGATGGGGCAGAAGGGGTCTTCGGCGATGCCGCACAAGAAGAACCCGGTGCTGACCGAAAACCTGACCGGATTGGCGCGGATGGTGCGGGCGGCGGCGCTGCCGGCGATGGAGAATGTGGCGCTGTGGCATGAACGCGATATCTCGCATTCCTCCGTCGAGCGGATGATTGGGCCCGATGCCACGATCACGCTCGATTTCGCGCTGCATCGGTTGGCGGGCGTGGTGGAGAAGATGCTGATCTTCCCCGAGAATATGCTGGACAACATGAACAAGTTCCCCGGGCTCGTGATGTCCCAGCGGGTGCTGTTGGCGCTGACGCAGGCGGGCGTGAGCCGCGAGGACGCCTACGCCATGGTGCAGCGCAATGCGCTCAAGGTCTGGGAAGAGCGGGTGGATTTCAAGGAACAGTTGTTGGCGGATGCCGATGTGGTGGCCGCGCTGGGCGTGGAGGCCATCGAGGAAAAATTCGACATGGGTTATCACACCAAACATGTCGACACGATCTTCAAGCGGGTGTTCGGGGACGGCTGATCGCGCAGCACAACGCCTGCGTTTGACGTATCCGGTTTAGACATTTGTTCACTCCTGACCGTTACGGTGACCTCTCTTCCATGAGAGGGGTTTCCATGCCGTCCACCGAACTTGCACAGATTTCCACCGCGACACCGGTCACGGCGCGTCCTGTCCGTGCCCGTGCAGTGGCAGTGCGCCTGACACGGCGTCAGAAAGCCGCCATTATCGTGCGTTATCTGCTCAATCAGGGGGCGCAGGTGCCATTGACCGAGTTGCCGGAGGCGTTGCAGGAGGTGCTGACCACGCAGATGGGATCCATGCGCTACGTCGACCGGGAAACGCTGGCCGATGTCTTGGCCGAATTCGCAGCAGAGATTGAGGCGACGGGCCTGACCTTTCCGCGCGGGGTGGCAGGCGCGCTGACAGCGCTGGACGGTCAGATCAGCCCGCAAACGGCGCTCAGGTTGCGCAAGGAAGCGGGCGTGCGGCAATTCGGGGACCCGTGGGCGCAGGTCTGCGCGGCCAAGCCTGAGCAATTGAAGGCCATTTTGCTGACAGAAAGCGCGGAGGTTGCGGCGATCCTGCTGTCCAAGCTGTCCGTGACCAAGGCGGCGGACCTTTTGGGGCAAATTCCGGGCGACCGGGCACGACGGATCACTTATGCGGTGTCGCAAACATCAGACGCCACGCCTGAAGCGGTAGATAGGATCGGGCTTGCGTTGGCGGCGCAATTGCAGGACGCGCCGCAAGTCGCGTTTGAAGACACCCCGGATGCCCGGGTAGGCGCGATCCTGAACTATTCGCAGGCCGCGATCCGCGATGACGTGCTGGAAGGGCTGGATGAGACCGATCAGGACTTTGCCACGCTGGTGCGGCGCGCCATCTTTACCTTCGAGAATATCCCCGACCGGATCTTCGAAAAGGATATCCCAACCGTGGCGCGGGATATGCCACAGGATGATCTGGTCACAGCGCTGGCCTGTGCCTTGCAAGGGGGCGACGCGTTGGAACAGGCCGCCGAGTACATTCTCGAAAACATGTCCAAACGGATGAGCGAGGCGCTGCGCGACGAGATCAAGGATCGCGGTGAGGTCTCCGCCAAGGAGGGCGAAGACGCGATGACGGAGTTGGTCAACAACATTCGTGCATTGGAGGCCAATGGCGAGATCAGGTTCCGCCTGCCGGAAGAGTGACCAGGGGCATTCGCAGCCGACCAATATGTAACGATCCGGACCGGGTGACTAGACCCGTGGATTTCATGCCTCCGGCGGGAGGTCTTTCCGCCCGAAAGACGCAGGGCAAATTGGGTTCTTTTTGGCTGGAAATACTCATCTCCAGACTGCCAGGCTTTTCTGATCTTGAGAAAACTGGGCGCGAGAGCGCGGACAGGCCGCCTCAGGATTTGACGGGGTTTGACCTTGGCGTGTCGGCGCTTTGCAACTTCGCAGTTTGGCGGCACTCTAGGCTTGAGGAAAATCAAGCTGAAGGCCCGTTTCATGATCCAAGGCAATCCTGACCTTATCGCCGCCATTCGTGACCGCTTTGCCCATGTGGAAAGCTGCCCATTTCAGGGCCCACGCATTTTCTTTGAGAATGCCGGTGGAGCGCTGACGCTCAAATCCGTGGTGGAGACCTCCGGTTTTTATGCCGCGATCCCGGACAATCCGGGCCGTGTGAACCCGGCGGGGCAAGGCACGCAAAGCATCATCGCCAAGGCCAAGGCGGATATGAGTGTGTTCATGAACGCCTCCTCCGGCCAGTTTTTCGTGGGCGAAACGGGGACGGAGCTGATTTTTCGCATGATCCGCACGGTGGCCGTAAATCTGGCAAAAGGCGCGCAGGTGATCGGGTCGTCGATCGAGCATCCGGCGACGCGCAGTGCGGCGCGACGATGGGCGGAGATTGCGGGCCTTGAGTATATCAATGTGCCCCATGACAACGCGACCGGCCTCGTTACTGCGGAAGATTATGCAGCGCGCATGACGCCGGAGGTCAAGCTGGCCACGATCCTGCATGGGTCGCCCGTGACGGGCATGGGGATGGATGTGGCGGCAATTGCGCGGGCCATTCGCGCGGTGTCGCCTGAGTGTTTCATCATTGTCGATGGCATCCAGCACGCCGCCCACGGGCAGGTGGATCTGGACAGCTATGACATCGATGGCTACGCGATTTCGCCCTATAAATGCTTCTCAAGGCACGGGTTCGGGGTGGCGTGGATTTCCGACCGGCTGACCGCCCTGCCCCATGACCGACTGATTGACGCCCCTGCCGAGGGGTGGGAGTTTGGTACAAGGGATGCCGGATCCTATGCCACCATGTCGGACGTGGTGGCCTATTTTGAGTGGCTGGGCGGGGAAGTGTCGATTGAAACGGACCGGCGCGCGCGGATTGAGGCTGCGGGGCGGGCGATCCACGCTTATGAGACATCGCTGACGGACGCCATGATTCACGGGACGGGAAACCTGCCTGGCTTGGCGGATATGCAGCATGTGACCGTGCTGGCCGGGACTGACAATCCGGCGCGCGAGGGTTTGGTTTCGGTGGTCGTGACCGGGCGAACCTCCGAAGATGTGGTGGAGGAGCTGAACGCACAAGGCATCCGGACCCATACGCGCAAGGCTGATCACTACAGTGGCAATGTGCTGACGCCCCTGGGGCTGAGCGATTGCGTGCGGATATCGCTGTGTCACTACAACACGGAGGCCGAGGTGGCGCAGTTGCTTGGGGCCATCAAGGCGATGGAGCCGGGATAAGTGGTGGGGTGAAACCCCACCCTACGGATTGAGCAACTGGTTCACCCAGAGGGGCACGATTTCGGATGCATGGCCCAAGCGGCATTCGTGGAAGTCGCGGGAGGCGGCGGAGGGTTCGAGGTTCAATTCAACGGTATGCGCCCCCATCGCGCGGGCCATCTGGCCGAACGCGGCTGCTGGATACACCTGCCCGGACGTGCCGATGGCAGCGAACAGATCGGCGCCGGCCAGCGCCTCTTCCGTGCGGTCGGGGTGATAGGGAAACTCCCCGAACCAGACCACGTCAGGCCGAGTGGCGAGCGCGCCGCAGGAGGGACACGGATCGTCTGGTGCCATGACCAGAGGCGCCGTCCAGCGGTGATCGCAGGCATGGCACACGGCGCGGCCAAGTTCCCCGTGCATGTGAAGCACATTTTTGCTGCCTGCGGCCTCGTGAAGCCCGTCCACATTTTGCGTAATCAGCAGGACTTTGCCTGCATGTTCGGCCTCTAACCGCGCAAGCGCGTGATGGGCGGCATTGGGTGCGGCGTCTGCCGCTTGGGCGCGGCGGGCATTGTAGAAATCGTGTACAAGCTGAGGGTTACGGGCAAACCCTTCGGGGGTGGCCACGTCTTCAATCGCGTGCTGCGCCCAGAGCCCGCCTTCGTCGCGGAAGGTGCCCAACCCGCTTTCGGCGGAAATCCCCGCACCGGTCAGGATAACGATGTTGGTCATGGGCTTTTCCATGCGTTGAGCTTGCCGTAAGACCAAAGGCATGACCAGTCGAATTCTCTTTGTTTGTCTTGGCAATATCTGCCGGTCGCCCACTGCCGAGGGCGTATTTCGAGCGATGATGCCGGAGGCGCAAACGGACAGTTGTGGCACCGCTGCATGGCATGTGGGCAAACCACCCTACGGGCCAATGCAGGCCGTGGCCGGGAATGCGGGCTATGACATTTCCGACCTGCGCGCACGGCAGGTTGACCCCGCGGATTTCGACGCCTTTGACCTTATCATTGCGATGGATGGGCAAAACGTGGTGGATCTTGAAGCGATGCGGCCTTCGGGCAATGACACGCCCATTCATGTGTTCACGGAATTTGCCCCTGCGTCGGGCATGGATCATGTGCCTGACCCCTATTACACGCGCGATTTCGGGGCGGCGTTGCGGCTGATTGAAGAGGCGTCGCGCGGATTGAAGGCGCATTTGGGCGGTTGAGGGCCCACCGCGTCTTCGTTCGGCCCCGGTCTGGCGATCCTGAACGAGAGCAAGGGCACTTTATCGAGACGTACCGCCGTATGGTCGAACGGCGCGCCTACTTCACCAATTCGCCAGGCCCTGGGTGGGGCCTGCCTCTCAGCGATTGCAAGCAATCGCCTGCCGGGCAGCGGCCGAAGGCGCGGCGGCCCAAGGGCCTTGATTCCGCGCCGGGATTTCAGGCTTTGGCTCGTAGCGCGCGTTCTTCGTCGATGACCTCTTGGGGGAACTGGCTCATGAAACAGCAGCAGACGCCCTGATCGATCATGGTGCGGGGTCCGTTGGGGTGAGCGATATGTTTGTAGACGCCGTGGCTGTGCCCGTGACTGTGGCTGTG
>CAYMEC010000027.1:0-8674 GCA_964389425.1 uncultured Roseovarius sp. | reverse complement strand
CTGTGGCTGTGGCCATGATGATGGTGGTGATCATGAGAATGATCGTGTGAGTGGTCATGTTCATGCCCGCCACCGGCCTCATCATCCAGCGGATCGCGGAATTCGGCGTGGTGATGGTGGACGTCGACCTCCCCCTTCGCGAGGCGGTCTTTGAAGGAGGCCATCAGATCGACTTCATCGCTGATGGATCCCGCCTGCGCCTCTTCAATCCGGGCATAGAAGGTGTCGAGCACGTGGTCCTGATCGGCCAGGTAATGCGCCTTCATGAAGGTCACATCGGGCGCGGTTGCGGCCACACGATCCACGTAGTTGTAGATGCGGCTGATCAGTTTTCCGGAGAACAGGAAATAGGGCGCGACGACGATTTTCTTGTAGCCCAGCTTCAACGCCATTTCGAGGCCGCGGCCCACCGATGGGTAGGTCACGCCGGAATAGACGGTTTCGGACCAGCCAAAGCCCATGTTCTCGGTCACGATGCGCGTGAGGCGTGCGGCCTCGGCGTTGGCGAGCGTATCAGATGTGCCGCGCCCCACGACGACCAGCATGGTGTCATAGAGATCGCCGTCATGAACATGATCCACGCCCAGTGCTTCGAGGATGCGGGCCTCAAACGCGGCGATCATTTGCGGGTGCAGGCCAAGTTCACGACCGTAGCGGACAGTGAGGCCGGGATTTTTTTCACCATAGGTGGTGAGCACAGAGGGGATATCGTTCTTGGCGTGGGTCGCGGCGAAAAGCATCCCCGGCACGGCCACAATCTCATCCACGCCCGCATCGCGCAGGCGGTCGAGGCCCATATGGATGTTGGGCGCGGAATATTCGAGAAATCCGTATTCCACCGGGATATCGGGGTACCGGGCGCGCATGCCTTTTGCGAGAAGCGCGAATTCTTCTTCAGCGGATTTTGCGCGGCTGCCATGGCCGCAGATCATGATGCCGGTTTTTGTCGCTGTACTCATCCGGGCGGGCCCCTTTTTTTCTGGTGCGATTTGAAGCGGTGTCCTGTCGTCTTAAATTGCAGCAGGAAAAGGAGAGTACAATGGCTAAGTTCTTGATTGCGGCGGCTGTCGTGATGACAGCGGTGGTTGCCCTTGGCGGTGCGCGGGTTTGGGCGTCTCAAGACGTCGAAAAACCGGATTACAAGGTGGAGGCCGCGCAAGGCAAATTCGAGGTGCGGCTCTATCCGGCGATGGTGGCTGCGCAGGTTGCACGTCAGGGCAATCGCGGGGCGGCCGTGCGGCAGGCCTTTGGGCCGCTTGCGGGCTATATTTTCGCCAAGGACCGCCCCGGAGAGAAGATCGCCATGACCGCGCCAGTGACTCAGGAACAAAGCGACCGAGGGTGGGTTGTATCCTTCATCATGCCCCAAGGCCGCACGCTGGCGGATCTGCCCGCGCCGGCGGGGGATGTGACACTGGTGGATATTCCGCCCCGCAGGATGGCCGCGATCAAATTCTCAGGCCGTTGGACCGATGCGCGGTTTGACGAGCACGCGCAGGCCCTGACCGCATGGGTCGAAGCGCAGGGGCTGACCATGGTGGGCGACGTGGAATTTGCCTATTACAACGATCCGTTCACGCCGGCGTTCCTGCGGCGCAATGAAGTATTGGTGGAACTGGCGCCGAGGTGATCTCATCGTGGGGTGAAACCCCACCCTACAGGTTTGAGTAAGCCTCGCGATAGGCGGCGAGGTTTTCGCGCGTGTATTCGGAATAGTCGAAATCGAGGGTAGAGGTGATCTCTGACACCATGCTCCACATGGTTTCGCGCAGAAGAGAGGCGCATTTCATCGCATTGTAGCTGCGCCAGAGGGCAGCATCAGGTGCGTGGCCAAAATATTGGGTCAGCATCGCCTCTTCCGCCTCATGCGGGAGTGCGCAGTTCGTGGCCAGCCCGCCCAGATCAAAGAGCGGGGAACCCAGACCGCCATATTCCCAGTCGATGAGCCAGAAGCGATCGGTGCCGCGCAGGATATTGGCCGGCAACAGATCATTATGTGACAGCACGATGGAGACGGGGCCCACGCGGGTCTCCAGATCGGCGGCCTCCTCCAGAAGCCCCGGCAGCGCGTCCACATGGGCCGATCCGTTGTTGCGCAGGAAGGTCGCGTAGCTGCGCAGGATGTGGAAGACCCAGAAGCTGAGCACGGGACCGGTGAGCGCGGCGGTGCCCGCAGTGTGAAGCGCCTTGATGAGGCCCACCACCTCGGTCAGCGTGCCGGGGTCATGAAGATCTTCCCCGACCAGGGGCGCGGCATCCACGTAATCGAGCACCAGAACGCCCGGTTCCGAATGGATCACGCCCGGAGAGAGGCCGATGCTATGGGCGGTGCGGCTGAGAGCGAGTTCGTTCCAGCGCTGTACCATATGTTCGGGGATGTCATCGCCCAGCCGCACGACATAGTCGCGGCCCTGATCCGTCAGGCGGACATTGTGGTTGGTGATCCCGCCTTCGAGCATGCGGGCGTCTGCCGGGGTAACGAAGCAGGAAAGCGACAGGGCGGTGGTGAGCGCGTCTTGTGGTGTGGTCATGGCCCGAAGATAGAGGCAGGCGCAGGCGGTGTGCAAGGCTGCCACGCATCCCCTCTGCGGGTTGCAAATCGCCCATGCATCGCGAATCAGTTCTTCGCGTCTTTATTTCGATAAAATCGAAACTGCCGAAAGCCGTTGCGCTTGCAAAACTCATCATACTAGGCTTCCGGCGGGAGACAGACGCGTTGTACTTCAGCAAAAGAAAAATTCATTTGATTGACACGCGCACAGGCCATTAACGTGGCTGTGGGTGACAAAATGCGTCAACAACACCCACCATAACAGGGAGAATACCAACATGGCACTTATCAAAGGCGGGATGCTTGACCGCCGTGGACTTTTGAAATCCGCTGCGGCGACCGCCGTTGCCGCAACACTGCCGCTGGGCGGTGCTGCCATCGCAGCACCCAAGCGCGGTGGCCATATTCGCGTCGGCAAGGCCCATGGCCAGACCACGGACACGATGAACCCCGGCACATGGGAAAACGGTTTCACCATCGACATGGCCTTCACCATTCACGGCTATCTCGTGGAAGTGGGCCCCGACGGATCCATGGTGCCCAACGTGGCGGAAAGCTGGGAAGCGTCTGCTGACGCCTCTGAGTGGCGTTTCAAGCTGCGCAACGGTGTGACATTCCATTCCGGCAAAGCAGTGACTGTCGAAGACGTGATCGCATCGGTCAACTTCCACCGTGGCGAAGATTCCACATCGGCCGCAGGCCCGATCGTGGCCCCCATCGTGGACATCAAGGCCGACGGTGACGACACGATCGTCTTCACACTGGATGGCGGCAATGCCGACTTCCCCTTCATTCTGACCGATTACCACATTCCGATCTGCAAGGCCGAAGGTGACAGCATCGACTGGAAATCTGGCGATGGCTGTGGTCCTTACGTCCTCAAGAGCGTCGATTTCGGTGTGCAGGCGTCATTCGAGCGCAACCCGAACCACTGGCGCGATGATGTGGCGTTCTTCGACAGCATCGAGATGATTTCGCTTATCGACCTGAACGCACGGACGACCGCGCTGGTCTCTGGCGATGTGGATGTGATTGACCGTCTGGACCTCAAGACCGTTGGTCTGTTGGCGCGCAATCAGGGTGTGAACATCAAGTCGGTGTCTGGCAACGCTCATTACACCATTCCGATGGACACAAAGATCGCACCGTTCAACGACAACAACGTGCGTCAGGCGCTGAAATACGGCATCAACCGCGAAGAGATGGTCGAAAAGATCCTCTTTGGATACGGGTCTGTCGGCAACGACCATCCGATTGGCGCTGGTCAGCTTTATTACAACAACGAGATGGATCAGATCAGCTACGATCCCGATCGTGCGAAGTTCCACCTCAAGGAAGCCGGCCTTGATAGCCTGACCATCGATGTGAGTTCCTCTGACGCGGCCTTTGGCGGCGCGGTGGATGCAGCCGTTCTTTACAAGAACTCGGCGGCAGCCGCAGGGATCGACATCAACGTGATCCGCGAACCAAATGATGGGTACTGGTCGGACGTGTGGATGAAGAAGGGCATGGTCTTCTCTTACTGGGGTGGTCGTCCCGTGGAAGACCAGATGTTCGCCACTGCCTACAAGTGCGGTGCGTCCTGGAACGAGAGTTTCTGGTGCAATGACCGCTTTGATGAGTTGATGATCAAGGCGCGTGCCGAACTCGACAGTGACAAGCGTCGTGAGATGTATCATGAGATGCAGCTCATCCTTGCCACCGAAGGCGGGTCCGTGATCCCGATGTTCAACGACTTCGTGTTTGCCGTGAACGACAAGGTCGTGACGCCCGAAGTGATGGGCAGCAACTGGGACCTCGACGGCAGCCGCTGGTCCGAGCGCTGGTCGCTCGCGTAAGTTCAAGGCCCTGTGCAGGGTTTGGAGCCCCGGCGTTCGCGCCGGGGTTTTCTTTTTGAGCAGGAACCTATGGCGCGGAATCAAGGGCTTCAGCCGGCCGCGCCTTCGCCTGGCCCCGGTCTGGCGATCCTGACCTTCGAACAGCAGCGATTTATTGTTTGGTCCCGCTGAACAGGCGAGCGGTGCTCTGACCGAACACGTTCGCCAGGCCCTGGGTGGGGCCAGGCGAAGGCGCGGCGGCCCAAGGGCCTTGATTCCGCGCCGGGTCGTGATGCATCTGTTTGGCCTAGTGCTCTTCAGGTGGCACCAAAGTCAGCGTGAAATGCGTGGCTGTGTCACCGGTGTCAATGCGCGCAAACCCGGCCGCGTCATACCCCCGCGCGCGGCAGGCCACATGTTCTGAAATCGTGAACATCCGGCCGGACACGCAGAACAGATACCCCGCATCGCGGAAGGTTCCGTCCGGCACCTCGGCCCGGTAGAAGTAATAGCGATTGAGCAGCGCGCCCTCGATGGGTTCGACGCAAGCCCCATCCGCAATGTTCCACCAGCCTTGCGAGGTCCACGCCCCGTCCACGTTCTGGGCAATGGCGACGCTTTGCGCCTGCCCCGTGGCATTGCAAATCTCCAAACCGGCCCAAGCGGGGGCCGCAAGAAAAACAAGCGCCGCGGTGAGCGTCAGTTGACCTTTCGATAGCTGATCAACGCCTCGTGCCCCATCAGGATCAGATCCAGCCAGCCGCCTTCGTAATTGTCGATCAGGTAGCAATTGGTGTCACCATATATGAGCGAGGTCTGTACCATCACGGGGCCTGCGCCCGCGCTGTCCGGGCAATTGGGTTTGATATTCAGGAAATACGTGTCCGAATACACGCTGTCATGATAGCTGTGCATCTCTGAACCAAAGATGAAGAGGCTCTCTTCCCCGCCCTCTTCGCCTGAGACCCAATCCCCCTGAAGAGCGGCATTGATATGGGCATACGGGTCTTGGCCCCAGAGCGGTTCCATATCCGTGATGGCCAGATGGACAGTGCGGTCTGCGTAGCTCATCAGGTCGCCGGTGACCTGCATGGGGGTGTTGGGCGGCACGCCCTCGAACTGACGCAGATAGGAGGACGGGGTGGGATCATCGTAATATGCGAAAAAGCGCCAGCCGTCGCCGATGAACTTGCAGGCCTCGTTGCCGTCGAAGACATCACAGGAATGAAACATGAGCTGGTCGGTGTAGGGCTCACCATGCTGGCCGCGGACAAGGCCACTGCCGCTGCGTGCTTGCGCACTGGGTTGGGCGGCGGCCTGTTGTTTCTGGCCGCTATCCTGCTTTTGCGCGGCCTCCAGGATAGTGTGGGTGTGATGGGTCGCGGTTTTGCCAGTGTCGATCTGCGAAAAATCCGTGCTGTCGTACCCGCGCGCCGCACAGTTTTCATCCCCCACGATGGTGAAGACATCCGATTGGGTGCAGAAGCTATAGCCCTGACCATTGTAAGTCCGTCCCGCGGCGGAGGCATGCAGGTAGTAGTAGCGCGTCTTGAGATCGCCTTTCACCGGTTCCTTGCAGTCCCCTGCGGGGATGTTCCACCACCCCTCGGAGATCCACTGACCGTCCTGTTGATAGCCAATGGCGATCGACTGTTCGTCCGACGTTTGGTTACAGACTTCAAGCCCCGCCGATGCAGCCCCAGGCAACGCCATAACCAATGCGGTCAATGCCAGCTGTTTTTTCATATCCATCCCCCAATTTCGCCTGAGACTAGCGGGGTTTGGCGAGTTTGCGAAGGTCAGACTTTGGTCGCGGAAACAGGCGGTGTGACGGCCTTGCGTTTGAGCACCGCTTCACGCCAGCTGATGAAGCTGACGGAGGCCACGATGATCGTGCCGCCCAGGATCACGAACACATCCAACGGTTCGCCGAAGACCACCACACCCAGTGTCACTGCCCAGACAAGTTGAAGGAACGTGACAGGTTGCGTGACCGTCAGGGGTGCTGCGCGAAAGGCGAGTGTCATGGTGTAGTGTCCGGCCGTGGCGGCGGTGGCGACGCCCATGAGCACCATCAGTTCCCACAAGGTGGGGGTCACCCAGTTGAGCGCCGCAAGCGGGGCCAGACCGATGGTGCAGGAAATCGACAGCAACGACACGACAAGGCCCGCCGAGCAGCGATCCGAGAGGATCTTGGCCATGAGGTAGGATGCACCCATCAGCATCGCGGTGAAGATCATGGCGAAATGGCCCGAGTCCAGCTCCCGAAAACCCGGGCGCAGGATAATGAGCGCGCCCAGAAGGGCAGCGAGCACGGCCATGATGCGCCGCGCCGCCAGCCGTTCGCCCAGAAAGAGCGCGGCCCCAAGGGTGACATAGATGGGCGAGAGGTAGTTCATCGCGGTGACATCCGCGATGGGGATGCGGGCCATCGAATAGAACCACAGCGTGACCGCCAGCGTGTGGGCCAGACCCCGCCAGCCGAAGAGCTGCCACGTCGCGCGGTCCAGCTTGATATGACGCAGTGTGCCAAGGAACGGCAACAGGAAGACAAGGCCCAGTGCATAACGCAGAAACGCAGCCTCAGGCGCGGGGATACGGGTGCCCAGAAGTTTCACAAGGGCCGTGACCGCCACGAAACAGACCCCGGTCAGCAGCATCCAAAAGATGCCAAGAAGGGGGTTTTTCTGGGTGGATGCCATGCGGGCATTAACCGCGTGGACGCGGCAAATGTCGAGGGGTGAATTGTGGTTGGAGACGCCTGCCCCCGCCTTTCTCCGACTTGCCTAGACTGTCACCACAACTTTGCCAATAGCGGCTCCACTGCAGAGCCGGGCGTGGGCGTCATTGACGTTGTCCAGCGTGAAGTGCTGATCATCCAGCACAGGCTTGAGCGCACCCGCATCCGCCATCTCGGCCAGTATGGTGAGGATCTCGCCATGGGTTTCGCGCTGACGATCGTGTATCATCGGGATCAGCATGAAGACGACATGGACAGACAGGCCCTTGAAATGCGCCTGGGTGAGATCAAGGTCCAACAGGGCAACGGTGGTGACCACATTTGCGTTGAGCGCGGCGGCGGCGAAAGAGTTGAGCATGTTGGGGCCACCCACGGAGTCAAACACCACGTCGAACCCCACGCCACCAGTGTGCTGTGTCACATAGTCCTCGACCGATTGGTTGGCGTAATCGATTACGGGAAAGCCCAGTTTTTCGACCATGGCGATCTTGTCCGCCCCTGTGGCGGTGGTGACCACATCGGCGGACATGGCGCGCGCGATTTGCGCCGCGATGTGGCCCACGCCACCCGCGCCTCCATGAACCAGGACCTTTTGACCCGACGCAGTCCCAGCGCGGGTCAGCCCTTCATACGCCGTGATGCCAACCAGCGGCAGTGCGGCGGCTTCCGCCATGGTGAGGGATTTGGGTTTATGGGCCACGAGCCGGGCGTCGGCGTTGATGACTTCGGCCAGTGTCCCTTGCAGGTTCATAAGGCCGCCGGCGCATCCATAGACCTCGTCGCCCGGCTCAAACCCCTTCACATCCGCGCCGACCGCCTCAACCGTGCCGGCAAAATCCATGCCAAGCACCGCTGGAAGAGGCGGCGAAAGCGGCAGATCAGGGCCCATGGCGCGGATCATCGTGTCGACGGTGTTCACCGACGTAGCCGCGATCCGAATGCGCAAGTGGCCCGATGTAACCTCCGGGGTCGGCAACTCTGCCGGCTCAAAACGGGCATCCGGGCCATAGGTATTGAGGATCATCGCATTCATTATGTGTCTCCTGGTGGGCTCTGCTTGGCACACACATGGATTTAATGCTTTTTGGAGACAACGGGCCGAATTCAGAAATCAGAATTCGGCTTTTTGATATAATCACGAAAGCATGTGATCACTCGGCGGCGAGCTGTGCCATCACATCATCGGACGCTTCGAAGTTCGCGGTGACGCGCTGCACATCGTCATCGTCTTCAAGGGCCTCGATGAGACGCATGAGTTTCTGCATGCTTTCCAACCCAAGTTCGGTCGTGGTGGTGGGTTTCCAGACCAGTTGCGTGTTCTCGGACTCGCCTAGATCAGACTCCAGCGCGTTCGAGACGTCATTGAGGTCGGTATCGGCGCACCATATGATGTGACCGTCCTCGGAACTTTCCACGTCTTCGGCACCCGCCTCGATTGCGGCCATCATGACAGTGTCGGCATCGCCCACCTCGGCGGGGTACGTCACCTCCCCCTTGCGTTCGAACATGACCCCGACCGAGCCGGTATCGCCCCTATTGTCTCCGTTCTTGGTGACGGCTGACCAC
>CAYMEC010000026.1:0-41411 GCA_964389425.1 uncultured Roseovarius sp. | reverse complement strand
GCAAGATGCACAAATCCGTCGACGTGGCGAAGTTGCAGGTGGAACTGGGCGGGGCCTGCGGGGTCTGCTGTCAGAAAGTGAGCGAGGCGGAAGTGTTTGCGCGCGGTGGCATCAAGGATGTTCTGGTGTCGAACCAAGTGCGCCATCCGGCCAAGATCGATCGTCTGGCGCGCATGCCGAAGCTGGGCGCGCGGACGATCTGCTGTGTGGATGATCTTGCCAATGTGGCCGATCTGTCGGCCGCTGCGGTGACGCACGGGACGCAGATCGAATGCCTGGTGGAGATTGACTGCGGCGCGGGGCGTTGCGGTGTGACCACGACGCCCGAGGTCGTGGAAATTGCCAAAGCGATTGACGCCGCCGAAGGGCTGAAATTTGCAGGGATCCAAGCCTATCAGGGCGCGATGCAGCACATGGACAGTTATGATGATCGCAAGGCCAAGATCGACATTGCGGTCGCCATGGTGAAGGACGCGGTAGATACGCTGCGCGAAGAAGGTCTGGACTGTGATATCGTTGGCGGCGGTGGCACCGGGTCCTACTATTTCGAAAGCAATTCAGGGGTTTACAACGAACTCCAGTGCGGGTCCTACGCCTTCATGGATGCCGATTACGGGCGCATCCTCGATAAGGATGGCAACCGTATCGACCAGGGCGAATGGGAAAACGCGCTGTTCCTGCTGACATCCGTGATGAGCCACGCCAAGGCCGACAAGGCCATTGTGGATGCCGGGTTGAAAGCACAGTCGGTCGATAGCGGCCTGCCGGTGATTTTCGGGCGTCGGGATGTGGTTTATGCCAAGTGCTCCGATGAACATGGTGTGGTCGCCGACCCCGATGGCGTGCTGAAGGTCAATGACAAGCTGAAGCTGGTGCCGGGCCATTGCGACCCCACCTGCAATGTCCATGACTGGTATGTCGGCGTGCGCGGCGGCAAGGTTGAAACGCTGTGGCCGGTGTCGGCACGCGGAAAGGCGTTCTGATGGACGGGACGGCGATGCACCAACATGAGCTGGCGATTGTGCCCGAGGGGATGATTGCCGATATGCTGACCCGAGAGGCCGCGTTTGACGCGGTGGAAAAGGTCTTTGCCGCGATGGCGGCGGGCGATGCCTATAACTTCCCGGTGGTGCGGGAGGCGATTGGCCACGAAGATGCGCTCTACGGCTTCAAGGGCGGATTTGACCGCGCGGGCGGTGTGCTGGGTCTGAAGGCCGGGGGTTACTGGCCGCATAACCTCGACCGGCGCGGGCTGATCAATCACCAGTCAACGGTGTTCCTGTTTGATCCGGACACGGGCCGGGTGAAGGCGATGGTGGGGGGCAACCTGCTTACCGCGCTGCGGACAGCGGCGGCGTCTTCGGTGTCGTTGAAGCACCTGATGCGGAAGGATGCGAAGGTGCTTGGCATGATCGGGGCGGGCCATCAGGCGACGTTCCAATTGCGCGCAGCCCTTGAAACGCATGCGTTTGAGAAGGTGATCGGCTGGAACTACCACCCCGATATGCTGCCCAATATCGCCAAGGTCGCAGAGGAGGCGGGCGTGCCGTTCGAGGCGGTCGACCTGCCGGGGATGCAGGAGGCGGATGCGATCATTTCGATCACCTCGTCCTTTGATGCCACGCTGCTGGCCGGTCATGTCAGCCCGGGGTGTCACATTGCCTGCATGGGCACGGACACGAAGGGCAAACAGGAGCTGGCGGCGGAGCTGCTGGCCAAGGCCACGGTGTTCACTGATGAGGTGGCGCAATCTGTCTCTATCGGTGAGGCGCAGCACGCTATTGCCGCAGGGTTGATCAAAGAGGCGGATATTCACCAGTTGGGCGCGGTCATCAACGGCGCGCATCCGGGGCGAACATCCGAGGACGAGATCACGATCTTTGACGGCACCGGTGTGGGCTTGCAGGATTTGGCTGTGGCCGGGTCCATCGTGGAGGTCGCCGTGGCGCAGGGACAGGCGACGGTGGTGCCTGTTTAACCTGAGGCATACCGCCTAACTCAAAAGCCCCGCATGATTGGCACAATCATGTCGCGCCATCCCGCCCCCGTCGAACCGGAGGTTCGCCTCCGGCGAAGCGGGCGGCGCGTGAATTCAATTGGGAAGCCTCAGGTTGAATTCAACCGCCTGCCGATCTCTCTTGCCGGCATGGCATCCAACCCATCCAGCATGTCCCAAAGCGAAGCCCCCTCGTCGCCCAGCATCGCTTCCGCTTTCTGACGCAGCCGTGCCGCGAGGGTGGCCTCCTCTATCGGGTCGGCCAGATCATGGTGCAAGGCCACCTCTGACCCGTCTTTCAGGCGCAGCACACCGGCCGCCTGCAAATCGGTCACGGTTTCATCCCCGATCACCTCCACCCGCTGCGCAAAGCCCGCCAGTTCAGCATTCCCGGCCAACGCATCGCGGTACACTCGGTCATCCCCTGTCGCATCCCCGCGTAGGGCCATGCCCGCCAGCCAGCCATAGCTGAACTTCACCTCAAGCCCTGTGCGCGGGCGCTTGATGTCGCAGACGCGCAGCCAGCGGGGGTTGGTGCGCAGGATGATCGCCTCGACCTGATCCGACGCCACGCCAGTGGCCAATAGCGCCTCGATCATCGCATGCGTCCCGTGGCAGCAGGCGTGGAGCTTGTATTTGTTGTCCTCAAACAGGAATACGTCCGGCGGTGTCATCTCACCCCGATCAGGCGTATGCGTATCCACAAAACCTTGAGCCCCAAAGACCCCGTCATCGGCGGAGATAAAGCCAAGCCGTGCCAGGGCCGCGCATTCGACGCCGTTCGCCGCCGCAATCCCGGCGTTGTAGGGCTTTCCCATTGTCCCGAACTGCGATTTCAGCCCGGAGGCACGGGTCGCACACAGGCTGAGGGCGCAGCACATCTCATCCCGGCTAAGCCCGTAGATCCGCCCTGCCGCCATGGTCGCTCCGAACGCTCCGCTTGTGGCGGTCTGGTGAAAGCCCAGATCGTAATGCATCCGGCCCAGAATTTGGCCGACGCGGATCGCCCCTTCAGCCCCCACAAGAAACGCGGCGATGGCCTCTCCCGTGCTGGCGCCCATGTCTTCAGCGACAGCGAGGGCCGCCGGGTAGATCGCCACAGAGAGATGCCCCACATGGGCGAAATGCGTGTCGTCGTAATCCAGCGCATGGGCCGTCGCGCCATTGACAAGGGCGGCCATGCGGGCCGGGGCCGGTGTGCCGCCGATGACATGGGCGGCGGGCGTACCGCCTTCCGCTTCGGCCAGCATGCGCAGTTTCCCTGCCAGCGGTTCGTGCCGCCCTGCAAGTCCACAGGCCAACCAATCGAGCAACGAAAACCGCGCCAGTGTTGCCGCGCGCGGCGAAAACGCCTGCTCCGGCATGGCGGCCAGATCGAGAAGGCTGTCCATATGCTGCATGCACCTTCCTTTGCGGCAACGGGTTGATCCATGCGCAAGGTGTCAGATCACCATGGGGGTGTGCAATGCCAGCGTCCCTGACCGATATCAGGACCCTTGGTCGGGCGTATCCTGTCTGGCCGCCTCTCTGTCGAGGTAGCGGCGCACATTGATGGGATTGTATTTCATCTTGTCGCAACGTTCGCGCACGCTGTCATCGAGGATATGGTGGTCAGGGATCAGCCGCGGCTCCCACAGGGGCAAAGACCAGATGATCCCCCGCCGAAAAACATTCCAGCCCGGCGGCCATTTCCGACGCACGATGGTTTTGGGAATGACTTCAAAAATGATCCACGCCCATGTGCCTTTCGGTTTGACAGGCGTTCCGAACACCGAATTGTGCATGGGACCGCAGGGATCGGGCTTGGAATAGGGTTTTTTCCGTGGCGTTAAGCGACTTGGGTTTTGCCCAAGGATGTAATCTCTGTAAGCGTTTTTTCGAAAAGTCAGGCCCGCTGGCATGGGCTGCCCGGCGGCATGAATGACGCGGTTTTTGCGCGTCGCTTTCTGGGCGCGCTCTTCCTCGATCAGAGCGTCCTCGGTATTGGCGGCGGCCTCGGACCGTGCCAGATGGTCGATCATCCAGACAAGGGCGACCTTTCCGATCCCGCTTCTTTCCTCCAGTGCGCTGCCGCCCACGTCCGAATGGAAACCCGGGAACCATCGCTGTTCAACGAACTGCGTGCGTTTGTGGGGGCTGCGTTTGTACCTGTTGCGGAAGTAGCGGTTGCCGGTGGGCTGACCGTTGTCGTCCATCGCCACATACCAGAACTGCGGCCGAAACATCGCGCGGCGTTCGTTGACGGCCAGCGCATGGCTGACAATCCGCACTGTGGGGTTGTTGTCGACATTGGCATGAGACCCATAGTCGATCAGGCTCCGATAGTCCTTGATGTGGCGAAACCAGCGCTTCACGGCTTTCCTGCTGAACGCAATTGGCGGCACCCTGACCATGGAACTGACGGTGTCAAAGAGGCCAAGATAGCGCACCGGCACCTCATCATTGGGCTTCAGTACCAGTTCGTATTCGCGCAGGTTCTGGAAGACCACGTCGGGTTTCTCGTCCGGGTCAGAATCGGTGACCGCACGGTAGGCCCGGAATGCCTGTGCGGCCAAATGGAGCCGGTCAACGGGGATCAGGCCGAAATTGTGTATGAACCCTGCCAGAACGCGGGCCGCATAGGCGCCGCGCGAAAACCCGAAAATGTAGATCTGGTCGTCATGAAACGCCTTGGCATCGGGTGCAGCGGCTGCTTTGGAGTAGAAGGCACGGGTCCGGTAGTTGCGGCAGATGTATCGGTAGGCATCGAGCACATCATCCTCAAGCCCCAGCCCAAAGGCCAATCCCAGCAATGATTTGATCTTCTGAATCCCGCGGCCAAACAGGTTCTGGCTGTCCATCGTGCCGACACCGGGAATGTAGTGCACAAGCTGGGCGTCATCCTTTTTCAGGGCTTTGTAGAGTTTGAGGATGTTGCTTTCATTTTCCCCGACTTCGTTGCCGGTCCCATCCATGCAGATGATTATTTTGCGCAAATCACTATGCCCCTAAAAATAGGGAAAGTGTGGCAAATGATTTGCCGCCAATCAACCTTGCCGTGCAAGTCGCTGAGACCTGGGCGTCTTGGACCGTCTAGAGGGTGGTCACGTCGCTGACATGATAGCTCGATCGTGCAAGCCAGTCGGGTGACACCTCGAAACCCCATCCCGGTTCATCCAAGACGCGCGCCCGGCCATCTTCGATCCCATATGGATCGGATACGAACAGACCCTCTTGCCACGGGTAGTAGTCTTCCCCTTCAATGGAAAACTCCAGGTACTTGCCCGCATTCGGAATGGCCCGCAACAGGTGCATCGTGAACAGCGTAACCAAGGAAAGGTTGGCGCAATGTGGTGTGACGGGCAGACCGGCCTCCCCGGCCATACGGCAGACGCGCAGCGTCCTGTTGATGCCGCCTAGATAAAGGATATCGGGCTGCACGATATCCACGGCCCGCATGTCGATCATGCGCCGCCATGTGGGCAAATCGCAATCCTGTTCCCCGCCGGTGACGTCCATGTCCAGCGCGTCGGTCACCTGTTTGGTCTGCTCCAGTTCCCAGTAGGGGCAGGGCTCTTCATAGTGGCTGAAGCCGTGATCTTGCAGCATGTGCCCCACTTCGATGGCGCGCGCAGGGCTGTAGCAACTGTTGGCGTCGATCAGGAGCGTAGCACTATCCCCCAATTCGCGGCGCATGGTCGGAATGATCTCTTCGGTGCGGCCCGGCCATTCATCGCGGTCGCGCCCCACTTCGGCACCGGCCCGCACCTTGAACGCGTCAAACCCTTTTTCCCCCTGCAACCGTTTGAGCCGCTCAGCCTCGTCCCTGGGCGTGATGTCACGTTTCATGGAGGACGCATAGGCGCGCATTGTACCGGCGGATCCGCCCAAAAGCTCTGCAACGGGTTTGCCAGCTTTCTTGCCGCGCATGTCCCAGATCGCGGTGTCCAATCCCGCCATCGCCCGCCGCAGGTAGGAGCCGGGAAATTTATGCTCGCGCTCCGTCACCACATCCAGAAGATCGTCTAGATCGGTGGTATCCTGACCCAGGACCCACGGGGCAACCTGACGATGCAGCACCTGGCAGGTGATATCGGAATGATAGGTCGACACCTGCCCCCAGCCTTGCGTGCCATCTTCCATGGTCACCCGAACAAACCCCACAAACTCATTTGTAAAACTCTCGATACGGTTGAGTTTCATCACCCTCTCCTGCCAAGCTGCGCGTCCGCGCGTATGATATCCGATGCCTTTTCACCGACCATGATGGCCGGGGCGTTCGTATTGCCAGATGGAATTGTCGGAAAGATCGAGGCGTCAGCGACGCGCAAGCCGTCGACACCGCGCACGCGCAGTTTGGGGTCGACCACTGAGTGTTCCGCCGATTGGCCCATCCGGCACGTTCCGCATTGGTGAAACACGGTCCAGCCGTCATTGCGCGCATTTTCAACAATATCCTCATCGCTGTCGCAATCCGGGCCGGGCGATACCTCGCGTTCTGTCACGGCGGCCAATGGCCCGGCTGACGCGATGCGCCGCATCAGGCGCGTGCCCTGGATCATCATCTGACAGTCGTCTTCGGTATCCAGATAGTTGCCGTGCATCGCGGGTGACTCCAGCGGGTCAGGCGACCGCAGCTGAAGATGGCCACGGCTTGTGGGTTTGCAGGGGTTGAACCCGATGCGATAGGCCGGGAACGGGTCCGGGCTCATCAAGGGCCGCTTGCCCGCAGGCGCACGACTGTAACTGAGCGGGGAGAAATAGAGCTGAAGATCCGGGCACCCGTCGCCGTCTCGCAGGCGCAGGAACCCGCCCGCCTGATTGAGGCTCATGGACAAGGGCCCCTTGCGTGAAATCGCGTATTGCAGGGCTGCACGGGCTTTCCCGAAAAAGGGGCGCAGCACCTGATTGAGGCTGGGCCGTGTGGCCCGGTACATCAGGTCGATCCCCAAATGATCCATCAGGTTGCGACCCACTTGTGGGGCATGATGCACCACATCCAGACCCATATCCTGCAACAGAGGCCCCGGCCCGATCCCGGAAAGTTGCAGCAATTGCGGCGTGTTGATTGCGCCACCGCACAGGATGACCTCAGCCCGCGCGCTGGCCGTCCTGGTGGCACCTTTGCGGGTATAGGTGACGCCCGAGGCGGCATTGCCATCAAACAGGATGCGCGTGACACGCGCGCCTGTCTCAACACGCAGGTTTTGCCGGCGCAGGGCCGGGCGCAGATACGCGTCTGCCGACGAGGCACGCATCCCGTGATGCGTCGTGATCTGATAGAAGGCCGCCCCGGTCATGTCGCCCGCATTGTAATCGGGGTTGAAGCGGACGCCCGCCTCTTGCGCGGCTTCGGTATAGGCTTGGCTCAGCGGGTGCATCGCATCGGACACATCCGTGACCGTGAGGGGGCCGCCTTGCCCACGCTGGTTGTCCTTTGGTCCCTGCCAGTTCTCCATGCGCTGAAACATGGGCGCGACGTCGTGCCAGCCCCAGCCGGGTGCGGCCTCGCCCCATTCCTCAAAATCCTGCGGATGGCCACGGACATAGACCATGGCATTGATCGCGGACGAGCCTCCCAGCACCTTTCCCCGGGGCCAGTACATCGTTCGACCATTCAGATTTGGATCAGGCTCTGTGGTGTATTTCCAGTTGAACCGCTGATCGTAGAAGACCTTTCCGTATCCGATGGGGATCTTGATGAATGGGTGGTGGCCCATACCCCCGGCTTCCAGCAGCAGGACAGACCGCCGCCCATCTTCACTGAGGCGCGCGGCAAGAACGGACCCGGCTGATCCGCCACCGACGATCACGTAGTCAAATGTCGACATGCCCGGCGACGATCACACCGGCGAGGTGTCGATCACGAAGAGCTTGCGCATATGCTCATGGATCACCCATTGCCCGGTCCACCCTCGGGGCAGAACCAACAGATCGCCCGGGCCAATGTCCCGCGCGGCGCTGCCGTCTGAATTGGATACGGTCGCACGGCCTGCGATGATGTGGCAGTACTCACCGCCCTGCGTGCGGTCCGCGGTGAAATGGCCCGGTGTGCATTCCCAGACTCCAATCGTCGTGCACCCGTTTTCCGATGTCCACAACACGTTGGACGCCTCCGTCTGGCCATTGGTCAGGGTGGTCGGCTTGTCGGCGAAACTGCCAAGTTCAACATTGGCCAAATCGGCAAATGTTTTCAGGTCGATCATGTGATGTGCCTCCGAACAATGGGTTTACTTGCGTTCCTGACCGAAAAGCTGAGCGATGACCATCAAGAGTGTGGTGACAAGGATCATCAAGGTGGAGATCGACGCGATTGTCGGATCAATCTGATCCCGCAGGGCGTTGAACATGTTGCGGGTCAGCGTGGGGTTGTCCCCGCCGGAAATGAACATGGCGATCACCACTTCGTCGAACGAGGTCAGGAAGGACAAGAGCGCGCTTGTCACCACGGCAAAGCGGATCTGCGGGAGCGTGATGGTCAGAAACGCCTTCCAACGCGGCGCGCCAAGCGACCGGGCCGCGTTTTCCTGGTTCATGTCATAGCTTTTCAGCGCCGATCCCGTCACGATCACGACCAGCGGGATGGCAAGGATCGAATGGGCCAGCACCAGCCCCAGCATCGTGTAGAGGATCTGCAATCTCACGTAGGCATAAAAAGCACCGATGGCGACAAGAACCACGGGCACCATCATAGGCGTGATCAGCATCACGAAGGCCACACGAACATACGGCACGTTCGAGGCATGCAACCCGTAGGCGGCCAGCACACCCACAGGCGTTGCGAAAAGCATCGTCAGAAAGGCCGCCTTGAAGGACGTTTTCGTCGCCAGCATCCATTCATCGGATTGGAAATAGTGCTGATACCATCGCAACGACCAGTCCTGCGGCGGGAATTCAAGATACTGCGAGTCCGAGAAGGACATCGGGATCACGATCAGGGTCGGCGTGACCAGAAGCAGCATCGTGATGCCCGCAAGGATGTAAAGCCACAGGCGTTGACCATGGGTAATCTGGGTGTCGGACGCGGGTTGCCTGAGCCAGCCGATCATGAGTGTCCCCCTCCCGTCATCTGGTCGAGCCTGAGAAACCGTGATGCGATCCACAGGACAACGACCGTCAGCACAAGAAGCACCACGCCGAGCGCGCTCGCCGCGCCCCAGTTCACGAAAAGCTCGATGTTCGAGACGATCTTCATCGACACCATGATGACCTTGCCGCCCCCCAGCACCGCTGGCGTCACGAAAAACCCAAGGCAAAGAATGAAGACCATCAACGCCCCTGCAAAAAGCCCCGGTGTCGACAGCGGGAAAAACACGGTCCAGAACGCGCGCCGCGGGCTGGCGCCGAGGTTGGCCGCGGCCTTGAGGTAATCACGGTCGATCGCGCGCATCGCACCATAGACCGGCAGGATCAGGAACGGCAGCATGATGTGCACCATCCCGATCAGCGTCCCATTGAGATTGTGCACGATCTTGACCGGCTCGTCCCAAAGGCCCAGAGAGATCGCCCAATTGTTCACAAGGCCATTCTTTTGCAGCAACACCAGCCATGCATAGGTGCGCACCAGAAGCGATGTCCAGAACGGCAATAGCACGGTGATCAGGCACAGGTTGGCCAGTTTGGTTGGCAGCTGTGACATGAAATAGGCCAGCGGATATCCGATCAGGATACAAAGGGCCGTCGTCAGAAGGCTGACCTCGAATGTGGTCTGGAATATACGCGCATAGGACTTCCGCTTGATCATGCGTTCGTAGTTTTCCATCGAAAACGTGCCGTCCGCGCCGATGAAGGACACGTAAAAGAGCCATCCCACCGGAACAACAAGGATCACCAGCACCAGAAGAAGCGCCGGCGAACTGAGGCCGAAGAGCTTGAGCCGCTCAAGCCGCCCGTCGCGTCTGAGCCCGGCCGCGTTCAGATCAGTCACCGCCATGGATCAGCCCTCATCATCGGCGATGATCACCGTATCGGAGGCGTCCAGCCCAAGCTGCACGGTATCGCCGCGTTGTGGCAGGGTTGCAAAGGTGCCCGACCGGTTCGCGCCGCGCACGGCCACCTCTGTTCCGTCCTGCAACCGGGCATAAAGCAGGAAACTTTCGCCCTGATACACCAACTCGCTCACCGTGGCCTGAAAGACGTTCATGCCCTTTTGGGGTTTCCCCTCCAAAAGATGGATGCGTTCGGGTCGGATCATCAAGGACAGGTTTGTCGTGTCGGGGATCGGTTTGTCGGTATGAAGGTCAGCCCCTGCCGCCGTCAGTGAGTCCCCCTTGCGGGTGATGTCCAGAAAAGTGCTTTCGCCGATGAAATCGGCCACGAACTTGTTTTCCGGCTGATCGTAAAGCTGTTGCGGGGTGGCAAGCTGCATGATGCGGCCGAAATTCACCACCGCGATGCGATCCGACATGGTCAGCGCCTCGCGTTGATCGTGGGTCACATAGACCGTCGTCATGCCCAGCTTCTCGTGCAATTGGCGCAGCTCGATCTGCATGCGGTCGCGCAGTTTCTTGTCCAGTGCGGACAGCGGTTCATCCATCAACAGGATGCGCGGTTCGAACACGATGGCACGGGCCAGGGCCACGCGTTGTTTCTGTCCGCCAGAAAGCTGGTCAATCCGGCGTTCGCCGTATCCGCCCAACTGCACGGTTTCCAACGCCCGCTCCACGCGCGCGTCCATCTCGTCCTTGGCGACCTTGCGCAGCTTCAACGGATACCCGACATTGCCCGCCACGGTCATGTGCGGGAACAGTGCGTAGTTCTGAAACACCATGCCCAGATCGCGAAGGTGGGGCGGTTTGCGGATCATTTCCGCATCGCCGAACTTCAGGCTGCCGCAATCGGGTCGCGTGAACCCCGCCAGCACCATCAGAAGCGTGGTTTTGCCGGATCCGGATGGGCCCAGAAGGGTCAGAAACTCCCCGCTTTTCACATCCAGCGAGACATCGTCAAGCGCGCGCACCGGGCCGTAGGTCTTGGTTACGCTGCTCACTGTGATCGGAAGCGCCGCATTCTTGTTCATTCTGTCGTCCAGTCTGGGTGCGTCGTGCCACGAGCGTGGTCCGCTCGTGGCAGTCTTGTGGGTGGGACGGTTATTCCGTCAGCATTTCTTCGTACATCTCTGCCGCAATGGTTTCCCATTTGGCGTACCATTCCAGCGAGACCGGCACTTGCACCGCCGCGTTGTCCGGCGAAGACGGCAAGCCTGCTGCGACCTCTGCGGTAATCTCACCCGTTTCGTAGGCCGCCTTGTTCGTGGGACCGTAGGTGATGTATTTCGGCAGATCGTCCTGATATTCCGGCTTGGAAATTTCCGCGAGGAACTTCATGGCCGTTTCCTTGTTTGGGGCACCTTTCGGCACGGCAAAGCAGTCATAATCCAACAGGGCCTGATTGAACGAATAGGCGACCGCCGCGCCGTCCTTCTTGGCATTGTCAAAACGTCCGTTCCAGCCGGTGGTCATGTCGACCTCGCCATCCTTCATCAGCTGCGCATGCTGCGCGCCAGAGGTCCAGAACACCGAAATATTCGGTTTCAGTTCGCGGATCTTGTCGATGGCGCGTTCGATCCCCTCTTCGGAGTCCAAAACACTGTAGACATCTTCAGGCGCCACGCCGTCGGCCATCAAAGCGCCCTCAAGCGCGCCGGCAACCTTGCCTCGATACGCGCGTGAACCGGGGAATTTCTCCACGTCAAAGAAATCTGCCCAGCTTTGCGGCCCATCTTCGCCATAGGTGTCGGTGTTCCACGCGTAGACCGTTGAGAACACGTCGCCGCCCACACAGTAATCCGTATAGAGACCGTCAATGAAACTGGAGACGTCGATCACGTCGTAATCCAAAGGCTCCAGAAGCCCCTCTGCCGCGGCGCGTGCCGCAGAGCCCGACCCGGATGCCACGATATCAAGCGTCACCTGACCGGAGCTGACCTGCAAGCGCACATCGGACATCCCGCCATAGGTTTCCTGCTTAACGTCAATGCCGGTATTGGCGGCGGCCGGTTCAAAAAGCGCCTTGGATTGCGCCTCCTGATAGGATCCGCCCCATGACGCGATGGTCACGTTTTCTGCCAACGCTGCTGATGCCATAAGGCCGGCAACAGCCGAAAGGGCCAGTGTCTTTTTCATTTGAGTTTCCTCCTTGTTGGTGTCGACCGCCCGTTCGGATCGGCCTTTTGTCGCCATTATGTTTTGTCCCGACGGTTTGGCGAGAGCCGTCTTTGACGTCCGCGCTATGCGGTTTTCTTTGACCTTTCGTATTGCACCCGGTCGCGCCAGCGATACCAAGCCACCATCGGGGGCAGGAACCAGGGTTTGCCGGTGTAAAGCGGGCGCGTCGTAAAAGACACGTCATCAAACGCGGTCCGCCCATCTTCCAACCCAAGCACCTTCTGGCCCATCCGCATGCCCAGATAGCTGGCCATCGACACACCAGAGCCGCAATAACCCATCGCGTAGTATAGTCCGTCTTGCCGGCCGGTGTGGGGCAGTTCGTCAAACGTGTAGGCCACGGTGCCCATCCAGGAATGCGAAATCCGGTAATCCCTGAGTTCAGGAAAGATGCGGCACATATCCTTGTAGAGCTTGGGCCCGCTGACCCAGGAATCGGTTTCATTGGCCGACACGCGCCCGCCAAAGAGGATGCGTCGCCGGTCTGGTGAGGTGCGGTAATAATAGACCACCTTGCAGGTATCGCTGGCGATCCGATTGGTCGGAAAAAGCTGATCAACCAAATCCTGCGGCAACTCTTCCGTTGCGATGATGTAGCTGCCAATCGGGATCACCCGCCGTTGCAGCCACGGGGTAGCCTCGCCCGTGTATCCATTGGTGCCGATGGCGACGTCCTTGGCCCTGACAATCCCTTTGCGCGTGCGCACCTCGAACCCGCCCTGATGGCGTTCGACCGAAACCATCTCGCATTGCCCGACAACCTGCGCGCCTGCCGCAACGGCCCTGTCCAGCAGCCCGCGATGATATCGCCCCGGATCCACGGACGCGTGATGCGGGAACAGCAGACCTCCGTAGTAGCAATCCGTGCCCAGTTCACGGCGCTGTTCTGACCGTTCGACGACATGGGATGCGATGCCGTCTTCTCGGGCGAGTACCTCCGACTCACGGGCCAACTCTTCGTAATGCTGCGGCGTATGCGCCGCATGAAACCGGCCCGCTCGTTGAAAGGCGCAATCGATCCCTTCGTCTTTTATGCGCGCCTCGATCCAATCAAGCGCGGCTTTGCCTTCATCGCGGATGGCTTTGGCATGCGCAGGCCCGTGTTTTGCCGCCAGTTTTCCGTAGGAGGGCTTGATCGAGGTGCTGATCTGTCCGCCATTGCGCGTGCTGCACCCGTGACCGGGATCCCCCGCGTCCAGCACAAGGGTAGACCGCCCGCCGCGCGCGGTTTCAATCGCCGCATTGAGGCCGGTATACCCGGATCCCACGATCACCACGTCAACACTCTGTGGCAGCGTGGTCGTAAGCCCGGACGGCGCTGTCAGACCTTCATGCCAATAGGGCGTGTCCTTCCAGTCTGGCAACCAAACGTCGTTATGACTGACGGCTTCCTTGGCCAACGCCATTCCTTTCCAACTGAGGGGAGTGGTTCCCGCGCGCGAATGAATGGCCAGGTGTCCCCCGAGATGACGGTAGAAATCATGGATGGATTAAGCAATTTGATATTGTTTATATTCAAATTCGAAAAATTTATACGAGGAGGTCGTTCCTTGCACATAAAGCTCCGTCATCTGGAGGTATTCAACGCGCTCTTCGAGGCGGGTTCCGTCTCTCGTGCAGCAGAGCGTCTCAACCTGTCGCAACCGGCCGTGAGTATCGCGCTTAGCAATCTTGAGGATCAGACAGGGTTTCGGCTGTTTCATCGGGATCGCGGGTTCTTTGCCCCAACCAACGAAGCCCTTCTTCTTCGTGACGAGGTGCAACAGGGCATCACGGCCTTGGCACGGGTCGACAAACGTGCCGAGGAAATCCGATCCGGCGCCACGGGTGCAATCCGCGTCGCGACAAACGGCGCGATGTCCTACAACTTTCTGCCGGGTGTGATCGCGGAGTTTCAGCGTGACTATCCTGAAACCTACGTGGAATTGCGCGTCCACAGTTCCCGCCGGATTGCCGCTTGGGTGGCAAGCGGACAGGTTGATATCGGGTTGACGGACGCACCGGTTCCGGTTGCGGGGCTGGAAGCAGAGCTCTTCGATATGGAATGCGTTTGCATCATGCACGAGGGTGATCCGCTCAGCCAATGCGATGTGGTCTTGCCCGAAGACCTTCACGATCGCCCTGTCATTGCCGTGACCGGAGATCACAGCGTCGACCGTCAGTTGCAGGCGGTGATGTCACGTGCGGGCGCCAGGCTGCACCATACTGCGTCCAGTTACTACTACGCGATCGCGCGCCACATGGTTGCCGCAGGGCACTACGTGTCGGTGGTTGATCCTGTTAATGGTAAGGCCGCCTTGGGCGATGGCGTGGTGTGGCGCCCCTTTTCCCCGCGCATTGTCCATGAATTGACGGCGGTGATCAGTCGTGGCCGCCCCCTTGGCATTGCCGCCAGCAACTTCAAAAGCAGAATAGATAAGGGCCTGAAAAAGTACCTGATCTGACGTAAGAAACCGCCACGCACTGGCCCTGTAATACCCGAACCCGAAAGCCGGGAGACTTCTTGCTTGTGGAAAAGACAGGGCTGTTGAGCCCCCTCTTTCCGGGCCACCTATCCGGGGTTTCTCTATTCGGGTATCCAGGATGGGCGGTCGCATACTGAGGGCCAGATGAGGCCGTGTGTGATTGTACTGCCTGAGCCAGCGCGTGATGAGGATCTGAGCCTGCTTCGTTGTTGTGAACCGCTCCGCGTTGAGAACGTCCTGGCGTTGTGCTGCATTGAGCCGCTGGTTGTATCGGTTTTCCCAAGGTGAGCCGGGGTAAATGCGGATTGGCTTGGTGCCCGCTCGGATGGCTGACGTGCATGCGAGCATTGTGGATCCGTTTGACCCGCCGTTCCTGTCTCCGGAATTCAGTGTGGACCTATTGTGGCATCCAAGTGGACGGAAAGACCCTGTACATATGTGGTTTCGATCGCTCGTCGCAGGGATCGCAACGACCGCCAATTGAAACAGTGCATATCCGTTTTTCTGGTTTGGCTTCTGTCATGATGGAAACCAAGCTCCAGAATTTGGGGTCATATCGACCTAGTGGATTTCTCGCTCGCAAGGCCAGGCGTGGTTTTGAGATTCAACGTGCTGCAAGCCCGTCATGATCATTCGGGCTTCGGCTAGTCGCTGGCTGTGGCGTTCCTTGGTTTCCCTTGAAGTCGCATGAGCCAACGTCACGACAGGAAGGCCAGGCACGTGCAATGAACTGGTCGCGCCTACACGGCCACAGCATGTTGCGCCTTGCTGTCCGAAAGGTACGTATCAAAGGCTGATGCGATGACGCGGATCAAGGGCAGGCCAGCTGGCGTTGCGGCGACCGTGTTCCCATCCCACTCAACAAGGCCATTGGCGCGAAACTCTTGAAGCTGAGCAATCGCGCTGTCGAAGACACGAATGTCCTGTCCACGCTTTTTCGCCAAGGTGTTCAGATCGACACGACCTTGGCACATGAGGTCCTCAATCACAGCGCCGCGCAAACGGTCATCTGCGCTTAGCATGGCGCCCCGGGCGGCGGGCAACTGACCTGCTTCCACCGCACGAGACCATGCCCCGGTTTCTGCGATGTTTTGGACGTAACAGTCAGGTGTGCGCCCGATGGACGTGGTGCCCACGCCCAGCATGGTCGTGGCCTGATCTGTCGTGTAGCCTTGGAAATTCCGCCGCAAGGTGCCGGACCGGGCCGCAACGGCCAAGGGGTCATTGGGACGGGCAAAATGGTCAAGTCCGATCGCCTCATATCCGGCGGCCTGCAATGCCTCCATCGCGCGGGCGGATTGATCGCTGCGGGCCTCGACACCGGGCAAGGCCGCCTCATCGATCAGGCGTTGCTTCTTGGCCACCCAAGGCACATGGGCATAGCCGAACAGGGCGATGCGATCGGGGTTGATGTCGTTGCACAACTCAATCGTGCGCAGCAGTGTCTCGGTCGTCTGGTGCGGCAATCCGTAGATCAGATCGAAGTTGATGCCCGAAACCCCGACATCGCGCAGCCCCTCAACGGCACGCGCCACCATCTCGGGCGGCTGAATGCGGTTGATGGCACGCTGCACCGTGGGGTCAAATTCCTGCACACCGAAACTGGCGCGATTGAAGCCAAGCGCTCCGATCATCGTGATCATGTCATCCGGCAGGGTTCTGGGATCGCTTTCAATGGCCAGTTCGGCGCCCGGTTCGATGATGAACGCGTCAGATACGGCATGCATCAACATCTCAAGATCACGCGGCGCAAGGGCCGTCGGTGTGCCGCCACCCCAATGCAGGTGCGAGATGCGCATGGGTGCGGGAAGATGCGCGGCCAACAGCCTGATCTCTTTTTCCAGTGTGCGCGCATATTGCGCGATGGGCGCTTCTTTGGAGGCCAGCTTCATGTTGCAGCCGCAATACCAACACAGCTGCCGACAGAAAGGGACATGAAGGTAGAGGGAAACAGGCTCCGTCGGGTCGAGCGCAGCGAGGGAGGACAGATAGTCATCCGTCGTTTCAAACGCCTTGAAATGCGGGGCCGTCGGGTAGCTTGTGTAACGTGGGACGTTCCGCGTGCGATATGCCGCAAGTGTGTCGTGTTCTTTGTCCATGGAGCGTTTCCTATTGGGCTTCCGAAAGCCCTGCCTTGATCTGTGTCATGTTCTGACCCGCAATCACCGCAGGAGGCCGTGGATGCAGTTGAAAAAGGCAGCGCCTGCCGCCTTGGGCGGCGCAACTGACTTCCTCACACGCCATGCCCGGCGCGACCAGTTCGCTATACAGTCGGGCGAAGACGGCCCTGTGCCAGTGGCACAGCGCATGGTTGGCGGTCTCACCTTTGATGAGCGGGTTGTCGATGATCTCAAAGGTCATCGGGTCCACAACGTGGAACTGGCCCGAGCCTGCAAAGGTCCACGCATGTTTTTCAATCGCCTGCGACAGTAGCTTGGCCGACACCCCGGCAGGCAGCACTTTGAGCAGCATTTGCGCTGGGCGCGGGATTCTGTTTCTGAGGATGTATCGCGCGGTTGCCGTGCCTGCGAGTTGCGAAAGGAAGGCAGCAAGACGAGGTGCCTCGCGCCGGACCTGTGCGTGCAGGCGTGCAGCGTCTGCTTCAGGGATCATATGGGTGCCATCCGGGATGGAACGCAGCCCGCAGGCCGCGACAATTTCCTTGCGGCGCGTCGGGCCCAAAACCTGATCCAGCACCGGCAGCATTTGCAGGATTGCGTTGGGCCCGATCAGGCCGTGTTGCGCGCGGACATCCTCAGACGTCCTCCATTTGTTGGTCGCCACCGCCGCAGGCCTTGATTTCAGCCCCGTTGGGCATTTTGAAGCTGGCACTGCGTTCGATGGCGCGTTCTTTGCCCTGCTTGCGCAAGGCTTCACGCCGCTCGGTGGCTTTTGCGGCCTTGTCAGCGGCCGCTTCCCAATCAGCCATCTGCGCTTCGGCCAGTTGGCGGGTTTCGTCGAAATGGAAATCGACCGTCTTCTTGGTCTGCGGCCCCCAATAGCCCGCCTTGCCCAGATCATAAAACGTCCGCTGGAACCCGGCCTTGAGAAAGGCGTAAAGGCATCCCAGCAAATACCGCCGCCGGAACCCGGTGCCGCGCCACGGGTAATGGAAAAGCGCCTTTTTCGAATAGAACCGCCGGTAGTTGTTCATCACCCCATCCAGCAATTCACCCCGATCCATGCCTGCGGGCTTCATGATGGGTGTCACGAAATTGTATTTGGAGAAATCATAGATCTCCACCTGATCCTTCAATTCCTGGAAGAGCGGCGTGAAGGGCCAGGGCGTGTACATGGACCAGTTGGCCAGATCGGGCTGCCAATCCCACGCCATCCTGTAGGTCTCTTCCAACGTCTCCGGGGTCTCATTGTCCAGCCCCACGATAAACTGCGCCTCCACCAGAATATCGGCCTCCCTCAGAAGCCGGATCGCGGTCTTGTTCTCTTCAACCTTGGTTTCCTTGTTGAAGATATCCAGCTTCATCTGCGCGGCCGCTTCCGTGCCCAAGGACACGTGCACAAGCCCCGCCTTGCGATAAAACTTCAGCAAATCGCGATCACGGTAGATATCGGTGACGCGGGTATTGATGCCCCATTTGATCTTGTCGGGCAGACCGCGATCAATCAGTTCCTGACAGAAGGCCACGAATTTCTTCTTGTTGATGGTGGGTTCTTCGTCGGCCAGGATGAAAAAGCCCACATCGTGGTTGTCCACCAGATCCTCGATCTCATCCACAACATCCTTGGGATCGCGCACACGGTAATCGCGCCAGAATTTCCATTGGGAGCAGAAGGAACAGGTAAAGGGACAGCCCCGCGCCAGATTCGGAATGGCCACGCGGGTATTCAGCGGAATGTATTGGTATTTGTCCCATTCCAAAACGGTCCAATCCGGTTTGATCTGAGACAGATCCTTGACCGTAGAGGCCGCTTGTGTCGCGACAATCTCATTCCCGTCCTGAAAAGCTAGCCCTTTGATCTTGCGCCGTTCAGCCGGCCAGCGCCCATCTTCGATGGCCAGCATCAGTTCCGTGCAAATCTCTTCGCCTTCACCCCGGACAATTACATCGACCCAAGGCGCCTCTGACAGAACCTGTTTATACATGAAGGTCGCATGCACTCCGCCCAGCACGCGCACCGCGCCTGGCACAACCTCTTGCGCAACCTTCAGGACATCTTCAGCGCGGTAAATCGACGGCGTGATCGCGGTCGTGGCAACCACATCGGGCGCGATCTCTTCCATGCGTTGTGCGAGATCCGCATCGTTGATGTCGTCCGTCATGGCATCGATGAAAAGGATGTCGTCAAATCCCGCCTTCCGCAGGTGGCCGCTGAGATACGCAACCCAGGCGGGGGGCCATGTTCCGGCGATCTCGGCACCGCCAGACCGATAGTTCGGGTGAACAAAAAGAATGCGCATTCCATGTCCTTTGCGAAAACTGTCAATTTTTATTTACATATTTTTGGCTACAAAAAATTGACACAGATCAATGGCAGGTGTCGCCAAATGCCGACATTCGCGATTCGACCTGACCGCCGCGCCGCAGCAGTTCAGACCGGACGTTTCCCAAGACCGCAAAAGTAAGAACCGTGAAATCAATTGGGCGCAGTTAAACCAGTCAAGAACCAAAGTGTTTGATGAACCCTGACGGGCGAATCTTGCGCCTAAATGGATCTTTCTCAGTGTCAGCGCTGCCGGTATGGGGGGGCGTTATGCCAGAATTATCACCTTTGGCGCAAAATTCTGCTCATTTAAAAAGCAAACTGAGCTTTCACCGCCGTCTACTTGTCCACGTCGTTTTGCTTTTGAACAGCCACGCGCAACGTTTGTCGCGCAGGACGTCTAGGGTTCCGCCGCTGGCTAGAAGCGGGTCTGGTCCGAGAGATTTCGCCGGTTTGGCAAATTCCGATCGGTACACGGCGGGGCAAAATCCCGGGAGAATACTGCGTCTGAGGTATGACCGTTTTCTCCTGTTCCGCCACGGTCCCACACATCTCTGATATCGGCGGAACGTCGCAAAGGGGTCTCCTTATGCAAGTTCTACGTCACATTGTTGCGGGTGCGGCCGCGCTGATGATCGGCACTGCCAGCACTGCAATTGCTCAAGAAAAAACAGAATTTCGTGTCGCTTGGTCCATTTATGTCGGCTGGATGCCTTGGGGCTATCTCGAAGACAGCGGTATCATGGACAAGTGGGCCGAGAAATACGGCATCGATGTCGAGATCGTTCAGATCAACGACTATGTCGAATCGATCAACCAGTACACCGCCGGTGCCTTCGATGGGGTGTCCGCCACCAACATGGATACGCTTTCAATTCCCTCGGGCGGCGGTGTGGACACCACGGCTCTGATCGTGGGGGATTTTTCCAACGGCAACGACGCGGTGATCGTCAAAGGCGATGGCGATCTCAACTCGCTCACCGGGAAGCCTGTGAACCTCGTCGAACTTTCCGTCTCGCATTACTTGCTGGCGCGCGCGCTGGACAGCGTGGGCATGAAGGAAGCCGATCTTGCCAGTGTCATCAACACCTCTGACGCCGACATGATCGCGGCTTTCGCAACGCCGGATGTGGAGGCTGTCGTCACATGGAACCCGTTGGTATCGACGATCCTCGAAGACCCGAACGCGAAGAAGCTGTTCGACAGTTCGGACATCCCCGGTGAAATCATCGACCTCATGGTTGTGAACACCGAAACCCTTGCGGCCAATCCATCCTTCGGAAAGGCCATGGCGGGTGCATGGTATGAAGTGATGGGGCTCATGGCAGCGGGCGACGAAGAGGTGCTGACGGCCATGGCCGAAGCCTCTGGTACCGATCTGGAAGGGTACAAGGCGCAGTTGGCATCGACCGAGATGTTCTATGATCCCGCAGACGCGGTTGCGTTCACCTCAAGCGCGGAATTGCCCGAAACCATGGTCAGCGTGGCAGAGTTCCTTTTTGACAAGGGCATTCTTGGCGAAGGTGCCCCGTCGGCTGATTTCGTGGGCGTGGAATATCCGGATGGATCAACCACCGGGGATGCTGGCAACGTCCAGTTCCGGTTTGACACGACCTACATGCAGATGGCCGCCGACGGCGCCTTGTAAGCACACCCAAAGGGCAGAGCGATGCGTTTGATCAACCGACATCCCGGCGTTTTGCCGCGTGCGGTGCTGATCGCTCTGCCCTTCGTGCTTTTGTTTGTCGCCTATGCGCTGGGCAGTCAGGCGCGACTGGCGGAAAACCCGTCAGACAAGCTGATGCCCTCGCCCGCCAAGATCGGCGAGACGGCGATACGGCTTTTGACCGAACCGGATCGTCGGTCCGAGAAAATCCTGTTCTGGTGGGATACGTGGGCCAGCCTTGTCCGTCTCTTTCTGGGCGTGGGCATATCCGCGGCCTTGGCCCTGGGTTTTGGTCTGTTGATCGGTCTATTGCCTTATGTGCGGGCAACCCTGGCAGGCTTTGTCGCCGTCATCTCCATGATCCCGCCCCTTGCGGTTCTGCCCATCCTTTTCATTGTCTTCGGGTTGGGGGAGTTATCAAAAGTCGTCCTGATCATCGTCGGCATTCTGCCCTTTCTGATCCGCGATCTTTCGGCCCGCGTGCTTGAGGTGCCCAGAGAGATGATCGTCAAGGCCGAGACACTTGGCGCCTCAACCTGGGTCATCGCCCTGCGCGTGGCCTTGCCACAAATGATGCCGCGCCTCATCCAGGCGGTTCGGCTGTCCCTTGGCCCGGCCTGGCTGTTCCTCATCGCGGCAGAAGCCATCGCGTCAGAGCAGGGACTGGGCTATCGCATCTTCCTCGTCCGCCGGTTTTTGGCAATGGACGTGATCCTGACATATGTCATCTGGATCACCCTACTGGCCTTCCTGATGGATCTGACACTGCGCTGGGTTTCCCGCCGGTTCTTCCCCTGGACGGAGGCCAGCCTATGAGCTTCGTCACTGCCACGAACATTTTTCAGGCCTATGGCCCGCGCCCGATCCTCGAACGGGTCAATGTGAGCGTCCAGAAGGGGGAGTTCATTTCCATCGTCGGCGCGTCCGGATGCGGCAAGTCCACGTTTTTGCGCCTGCTTCTGGCGCAGGAAACCCCTACGCGCGGTGAGATCAGGATCGACGGTGCCGATCCGGCGCAAGAACCGGGCCTCGACCGGGGCGTGGTGTTTCAGAAATATTCCGTCTTCCCCCATATGACCGTTGTGGAAAATGTGATCGCGGGCGAAGCGTTTCGCACGACTTGGGGCCGGTTTTTCGGGTCCGAGAAGAAAGCCGCCCTTGACCGCGGGATGGAGGTGCTTGCCCGCTGTGGTCTCGATCACATGGCAAACGCCTATCCCGCGGCCCTTTCGGGGGGCATGCAACAGCGCCTTGCCATTGGTCAGGCCCTCGCGGCCAAGCCACGTATTCTACTGCTTGATGAACCCTTTGGCGCACTCGACCCCGGGACGCGGCTTTCAATGCATGATTTCCTGATGGATCTGCGTGCTGAGACGGGCATGACTGTCTTCATGGTCACCCATGACCTCGAAGAAGGGTTCAAACTGGGCGACCGCGTTTTGGTCTTCGACAAGCCCCGCTGGGACCCGATGGACCCTGACATCATCGGCGCCACCATCACCTACGATTTCGATGCTCGCAACGAGGGCATCCCCTACCAGACCCTTGAGGAGGAAACCCATGTTCTTCAGCCCGCCTGACCGTACCCGGTCGCACAACCCGCGCGACGCAAGACGCGATGAGCAACCCTCAGAACGACGTCATCACCACCCCGACCTCACAAAACTGCAAGGTTGGAAATCCATGATGGCGGAGGCCGATTTGCCTGCGGATCGTTGGGTCGAAGAAACAAAGTGGGCCTTGCGCATGGGCCTCACGGGCGCCGACAGCATCGATGACAAATCCATCCCCACCTTCGCCCGTGGGGAACTGCCTCATTATGCAGGTATCAATACCTTTCTCAAAGCGCCCTACGCCGAAGATGTAACGGAGGTAGAACACTATGACGTCACTGTTCTTGGCATCCCATTCGATGGCGGCACCACCTACCGAGCCGGAACTCGATTTGGACCTCAGGGCGTTCGCAAAATCTCTGCGCTCTATACGCCGTACAATTACGAAATGGGTGTCGACCTGCGGGAGCAAATGACGCTCTGCGATGCGGGTGATGTGTTCACCATCCCCGCCAATCTCGAAAAGAGTTTCGACCAGATCAGCCGCGCCGTCAGCCATGTGTTTTCCAGCGGAAGCCTGCCCATCATGATTGGCGGCGATCATTCCATTGGGTTCCCATGCGTGCGCGGGATCGCCGAATGCACTTCCAAGAAAATCGGCATCGTCCATTTCGATCGCCACGCAGACATTCAGGAAAAAGACCTTGATGAAAGGATGCACACGACACCGTGGTTCCACTCCACGAACCTGCCCAATGTGCCCGCCAAGAACCTCGTCCAGGTCGGCATCGGTGGGTGGCAGGTCCCTCGTCCGGCAGTGAAGGAAGCGCGCAAGCGTGAAACCAACATCATCACCATGTCCGATATGGAGCAGATGGGCGTCGACAAGACGGCCGAGATGGCGCTTGAGATGGCATGGGATGGGGTCGACATGGTCTACATGTCCTTCGACATCGACAGTATCGATTGCGGCTTCGTGCCGGGCACCGGCTGGCCAGAGCCGGGAGGGTTCTTGCCGCGTGAGGCCTTGGCACTTGCGTCCAAGGTTGCGGCGGAAGGCATCTGCGGGATGGAACTTGTGGAGGTTGCCCCCCCTTATGACACATCTGAAATCACAGCCCTGATGGGCACCCGGGTCATCGTGGATGTGCTGGGATCGCTCGTCGCATCCGGAAACCTGGGCAAACACAAAGCCCATATCGACAAGCCCGTGACGATCCCGCATGGCGAATTCGAAGGAAAGAGGTGGTCAAATGCCACATGACATCGTGGGCGGTCATATTGGTCACAACCATGCCGATGACCATTTGCACAGCCATCTTCCGCCCGAAGACGAAGCGGCGGATCTGCAAGTTCTGGCAACTCAGTTCATAGACGGCTTCATCGAAGCAAAGGACAAAATGGCATATCTGCGCCTCGCGGGCGTGCCACTCGAACGCGACCCGGCCGACGGTGGCGCGCCGGTAAAACTGGTGGATGTTCAGTTGACGACAGAATGGCAAGTTGGAACGGCATCCCCTTCGTTCGGGTCAAGAGAGTTAAGCTATCTGCCTTATCCCGGTGAAATGGTAACCGAACGAACAAATCTGTCTTTTGTATACGTGTCGCTGGATACAAAAGAGTTGGTCGACCTAAGACGTTTCTTGCACGAGCGTCATGCACATAGCTGAGCCAAGTCGCGCATTGGCCTCAACACGACCTTTGCTGGTTCAAAATCAAGTCGCTGGGTTGGATCAAAATCTTTCCACGTCGGCCCAAAGCGGCACTTCGTCCGCATGGCGAGTGCCGCGTTGCAATTTCTCCAGACCGGCGGTTCGACGCTTGTGCACAAGCCTGTCTTTCTGAAGGCGCGAGAAAAACTCTCGAATGGATCGAGCTCTTCGGTTTGTCCTGTGACGCGCCAACCATCACATTTCAGAAAGAGTCTGGGAAAACCGGCATGGCTGAAGGGATTGGGGCAAATAGGCACGCAGTTTTTCGCGTATCTCGCCTAAATAGGAAGACAGCTTCATTGGGAGTGTGTCCCGCTCGACGACCAAGCCCATAACACAATTATTTTGCTGAAAATGGAGGCGAGTACCGGAATCGAACCGGTGTACACGGATTTGCAATCCGCTGCGTCACCACTCCGCCAACTCGCCGCCGTGAGACCTGCATCGCTTAACGGATCGCGATTTGCTGCGCAAGGGCTTGCCGATATGAGGAGCAAATCGACCACCTAAGGGTGTGATTATGCAAAAATTATTGTCTTTGCTCTTTTGATCCTCTGTGATTTTGTGCCAGATACCCACAGGTGCTGTGGTCGCCGTCGGATCTGCTCTGACAGGAACCCTGTGCTGCCAAAGGATTGATCAAGCCCGATAATGAGCGTCGGACCAGATGCGACAGATCGGGCGTGATATGTAACCGGAGAAGATGATGGTTGTTCTGCGCCAAGACTTCACGACCAAACCGAGCGGATGGTGGCGTCGTGCCGCGCATGCCGGTGTGGCGGCTCTTGCACTGACAGTGATGGCCTTGCCACGCCCTGCCGCCGCGGAGACGCTGGCCCAGACGCTGGCGGACGCCTATGAGCATTCCGGACTACTCGATCAGAATCGTGCGCTGCTGCGTGCCGCCGACGAATCCGTGGCGCAGGCCGTCGCGGGGTTGCGGCCTATCATCAACTGGAGCGCCGACATCACGCGCACTTTTGGCCGGGCGCGCGTCAACAGGGTCGTCGTTCCAAACGCCGATACGAACTTCAACGCCGGCATTTCGCTTGATCTTCTGCTCTACGATTTCGGTCGGACCCGACTGCAGATTCAGGCGGCCAAGGAAACCGTGCTGGCCACACGCGAAAACCTGCGCAGTGTCGAACAGTTGGTGCTGTTGCGCGCGGTTGCAGCGTACATGAACGTGCGCCGCAACGGCGAACTGGTCTCCGTTCGGCAAAACAACCTGCGCCTGCTGCGTGAAGAACTGCGCGCCGCCCAGGACCGGTTTGAAGTGGGCGAAGTGACCCGCACCGACGTGGCGCTGGCGGAAGCCGCGCTGGCGTCGGCCCGTGCGGGCCTTGCCGTGGCCCAAGGCAACCTGACCCAAGCGATTGAAGAATTCCGCGCCGCCGTCGGACGTGCGCCAGGCAACCTGCAACCCCCCGGTCCGTTGCCGCGCCTGTCGGGTGACATCGACGGGGCCAAGGCTATCGCCGTGCGCAAGCACCCCGATATCATGCGCGCCCGGTTCGAAGTTGCTTCGGCAGAGTTGACGGTGGCAGCGGCGGAAGCCGCGACTCGGCCCACACTCAACTTCACGTCTCGGATCGGCACCTCTGATGAATTCGGCGTCAGTGACGACAGCCGCGTCGGCAGTTTCGGGCTCGCCTTGTCCGGGCCCATCTATCAAGGGGGGCTTCTCAGTTCCGCCGTGCGCCAGGCCATGGCCCAGCGGGATGCCCTGCGCGGGGCGCAGCATGAAGTGCGCCTTCAGGTGGTCCAGGATGTGGGAAATGCCTATTCCATCCTGCTGGCTGCGCAGGCCAGCCGTCAGGCAGGTCTTGAACAGGTGCGCGCAGCGCGCGTGGCCTTCCGTGGCTTGCGGGAAGAAGCGCAACTGGGTGCGCGGACCACGCTGGATGTGCTTGATGCTGAACAGGACCTGCTGGATGCTCAGGGCACCGCGATTGAGGCCGAGGCCGATCTTTACATCGCGGCCTACACGGTGCTCGAAACCATCGGGGAACTGACGGCCAAGGATTTGCGCCTGCGCGTGCAGCTTTATGATCCGGAAGGGTATTACAATCTGGTTGAAGACGCCCCGGTGGCGATCAGCCCGCAGGGTCAAAAGCTGGATCGTGTGCTCAAGGCTCTGGGCCGTCAGTGATCCGCACCTGATCTGCCGCGCGCTGTCAAAATCCATTTAGAAGTTTCTCTAACCCGTTGTGCGATTCTGCTTCGGGCGATATGATGAGTGTGGGCAAGAGCGGTGGACACACGCGATGAAGGCAAGATGAGCGATCCCGTGACAAATGTGGAGATTGAGGACGTTCTGTCCTCTATCCGGCGTCTGGTGTCCACGGATCCGGCGGCGACCGATGACCCGCAAGCGGGCGCAGAAGATGCGCCTGACGCTTCTGAGGACAAGGCGGAGACGCGGCCCGAAGATCGCCCGGCGCAGCCAAAACTGGTGCTGACCCCCGCACAGCGAGTGAATGACGATGCGCCGCCGCGCACGAAAGACGCGCAAGACGCATCCGGGGATGATGACGCGGTAACAGACGAAACCTCTGACGAGGGTGAGGACGACACCGACCAAGAGGTGGCCGACGTGGACCCCTCCGACATGTCTTCAGACAGCGATGATGACACACCCGCGGACGACACGAACGCCGCCGCAATGGCCTCAGGCGTGACAGAAGACTCACTGTTGCAAATGGTCGCCGATGAAGTGGTCGCAGAGGTGGAAGACCAGGCCAAGCACGACGTTCAGGCGCAGCTTTCCGGCGAGGCGCCCGGCGATCCTGATCAAGAGGATGCGGTTGACGCAAGCGAAGACGGCGCGTTCGATCACACTGACACTGAAGAGGCCGCACTTGTTTCGGAATATGACGTGGCAGCGGATGAGGCGGATCCGGACCGCATGAGCGGGTCCGACGTGCCGGAATTCCTGCGCCGGCCCGTCACCCAGATGGACCCGCCAGAGGATGCCGAGGTTATCTCGGAATACCTGCCCGATGCGGAGGAGCCGCAATCAGACGTCCAATCACTGACGTCCAAGCGTGAAACCCTCGAACAGGCCGTGTCCGAGCAGGCCGAGGATTGGGAGCCCGATGGAGGGGACGACGAAACCCTGTCGCCGGATGAGTTGGAACCTCTGCCCTGGACCGAAGTCGAAGCCGAGATGGCAGGTATGTCGCGGGAAGACGCGGCAACAGATCCCTATGCTCAGGCCGAGGCAGCGCAATCCGCGCCGTGGTTCGGCGATGACGCCGTGCTTGACGAGGACGCGCTGCGCGACATGGTCGGAGAGATCGTACGCCAGGAATTGCAGGGCGCGCTAGGCGAACGGATTACGCGCAATGTGCGCAAATTGGTACGCCGCGAAATCCACCGTGCGTTGATGTCTCAAGGTTTGGACTAACGCCCGTTCCGACCAATCGTCGGCGTCTCGGCCAAGCTCCACAATGCATCCAGATCAAGATTGGCCTCGATATGGGCGGCCAGCGCATCCAGTGTCTCTTCGACGCTGTCCTCAAATGACAGCTCTGATTGCACGCCAAGGCTTTGCAGATACCGGCGCCTGAAGTCATCCGCGCTGAAGATCCCGTGCAGGTAACAGCCACGCACGCGGCCCCCGTGGCTCATCGCGCCGGCTTTGCCGCTGTCCATCTCAAGCCATGGGTTGGCACAATCAGGCCCGTCCGTGACGCCCAGATGGATTTCGTAGCCTTCCACCGCCGCGCCGGTTGCCAAATCGCGGGCACGGGTCAGGGCCAGGCGTTTTTGCGGTTTCATCACCGTTTTCACGTTCAGATGGCCGAGTCCCGGCACAGATCCGGGCACGCCTTCGATCCCGTCCGGGTCGTCAATCTCCTGCCCCAGCATCTGATACCCGCCGCACAGCCCGATGACATGCCCGCCCCGGCGGATATGGGCGTGAAGATCAATATCCCAGCCTTGGGCGCGGAAATGCTTCAGATCGGGGATCGTGGCCTTGGATCCGGGGATCAGCACCAGATCGGCATCGCCGGGCAGGGGGCGACCGGGGTCGATGATCTCGACGCTGACATGCGGCTCACTTGAGAGCGGATCAAGATCGTCGAAATTGGCAATCCGTCCCAATTTGGGCACCGCGACCTTCAGGGTGCCGCCATGGTTGCTGCGCAGATCCATGATGTCTTCGGCGGGCAACCGCCACGCATCGGAAAACCACGGCAACACGCCCAGAGAGGTCCAGCCCGTGCGCTCCACAATCTCGCGCAGGCCCTCATCGAAGAGGCTGACATCACCACGAAACTTGTTGATGGCAAACCCCTTTATGAGGTCGCGATCGTTTGGCGGCAGGATCGTCTGTGTGCCGACGATCTGCGCGATCACGCCGCCGCGGTCAATGTCACCCACAAGGATAACCGGCACGCCCGCGGCTTTGGCAAAACCCATATTGGCAATGTCGCCCTTGCGCAGATTGATTTCCGCAGGGCTGCCCGCGCCTTCGACGAGAACCAGATCCGCGCGGTCGCAGATGCGTGAAAAACTGTCCAGCACCGCCTTCAGGAGTTGCGGCTTTTCCCTCGCGTAATCCCGCGCGCGCAGCGTGGCATGGCGCTTGCCCTGCACGATGACCTGTGCGCCTGTATCCGTTTCGGGCTTCAGAAGCACAGGGTTCATATCCGTGTGTGGGGCCAGCCCGGCGGCGCGCGCCTGTAAGGCCTGCGCCCGGCCAATTTCGCCCCCATCCACGGTCACGGCGGCATTGTTCGACATGTTTTGCGGCTTGAACGGCGCCACGCTGAGCCCGCGTTTCACGAATGCCCGTGCCAGCCCCGCCACGACCATCGACTTGCCCACGTTGGAGCCCGCTCCCTGGATCATGATGGTTTTCGCCATATCGCCGCTTTCGATTGTCATGGTATGTCCTTCACATAGTCCAAGCCTGTGAGACGGGGACCGCTTGAATACGCCAGCTCATGTAATTTTCGCGGCAGCCGCCTTTGCCCGCCCTTATGATCGCCGCCGCACTATCGCGGCCGTCACGGGGGCGCTGGCACCGGATGTATCGCTTTACCTGATGGTGGGCGTGTCCTTGTACATTCTACAGATCCCGCCGCAGGTCGTGTTTGACGAACTGTATTTTTCGAAGGCCTGGCAACAGGTCTTCGCCATCGACAATTCGTTTTTTGTCTGGGGCGGGGCCTTTGCCCTGTCCTGGTGGTTGGGGGCCAGAAACGCGATGGTGTTTGCGGGCGCGGCACTGATGCATCTGGCCTTCGATTTCCCCCTGCATCACGATGACGGCCGTCCGCATTTCTGGCCAGTGTCGGATTGGGTGTTTGAAAGCCCCATCAGCTATTGGGATCGCGGTGCCCATGCCGCCATCGTGGGGCCGATCGAAATGGGCCTCAGCCTGCTCTTTTGCGTAATCCTGATGCGCCGTTTCCCGAGTGTGCGATCAAGGCTCACCATCGCGTGCCTGGGGGCGGCGCAATTCGCCCCTGTCTTTATTTGGGTCTTCCTATTTTCGTCAGGATGACGTGGGGGCCGGTGGGGCGCCGCCGGTCAGCATGCGCCCGCACCATGAACCGCGCGCCCATGGCGCGCAATTCCGTTACCACTTGTGTGATGTTTGCTACGCGGCTTCGGCCTGTGCAGCCTGAGCGGCGGCATTGCGGCGCTCGCTCTCTTCACGAGACAGCGCGACGGATGTGCGGACACCTTTGCCCACGAATTCCATCAAGCCGGTCACGACCCGCTCATTGGGGTCGATGCCCGCACAGCTCAGCACCTCGCGACCATCGCGAGAGCGCGCCCAGCGGGCAATCTGTTCTGGACCATTGCCATATTTCTTGTCGTCAGAAATTGCGTCGTCCAGTGCAGCCAGTACCACGGCTGCGAAGAGTTTACGTGCACGGTTGCCTTGTTCTGCATTGAAGGCTGTGCCGTCAACGAAATCTTTCATGTTTCGTCCTTAGTTTTTATTGCTCTTGTGTTTTTTGGCGTAACGAGGGTTATGGCGGGTTTCTCCCGATTCGGCTACCCCGAAAATGCATAGCAGGTATGCGCGTTTCGCATGGCTTTTTGCGCTTGCGGCACGAAATCTGGTTGCCTTGTTCCCCTCATCGACACCAGATATAGGGAGCGTCAACCATTTAACAACCTTTTGCCACGGAATTGCCACATGCCAAAAATCAACGGAAACGAGATTCGTCCAGGCAACGTGCTTGAACACAATGACGGTCTTTGGAGCGCGGTCAAAGTCGATCACGTAAAACCCGGAAAAGGTGGCGCTTTTGCCCAGGTCGAGCTGCGCAACCTGCGCAACGGATCGAAGCTGAATGAGCGGTTTCGCAGTGCCGACAAGGTGGAGCGTGTGCGCCTTGAACAGAAGGATCAGCAGTTCCTGTATGAGACAGATGGCATGCTCGTGTTCATGGATGCCGAGACATATGAACAAATTGAACTGGCTGCTGACCTGCTGGGGGACCGCCGCCCGTTTTTGCAGGACGGCATGACAATCACCGTCGAATTTTACGAAAACGAGGCGTTGAACGCGACCTTGCCGCAGAAGGTTGTGTGCAAGGTCGAAGAAACCGAGCCCGTGGTGAAAGGCCAGACGGCGGCCAACAGCTTCAAACCCGCCGTTCTGGACAACGGTGTGAAGGTGATGGTGCCGCCTTTCGTGGGCCCGGACGAGGACATCGTGGTCAACACAGAGACCATGGAATACGCCGAGCGCGCGTAGAGCCCACAGACTTTCAACCACCCCGGCGCGCAATCAAGGCCCTTGGGGTCGTCATTGGTTGCGCCATTGGTTTGAGACACCAATGACGAAGTCGCTCTGGTTACGCGTCTCCCCTCCATACCACCTTTGCATTGCCCGCCGTCATATCCGCACTTGCGCGCTGAAACCGCAGAAAGGCGATCCCACGCCCGCCCGATTGCGTGAAAAGCGTGCCCGCCGGTTTGCCGCCTGCATCAATCTCCGTGCCAGTGGGGGCGGCGCCCTCCACCTCTACGCGCACAAGGCCCTTGCGCAGTTCGGTCTTGTGCTTCATCCGCGCGGTCACTTCCTGACCGACGTAACAGCCTTTCCGGAAATCCACGCCACTCAGGCGTTCAAATCCAGCCTCCAGAATGAAGGTGTCTTCCGTCAGCTCCACGCCCGTTTGCGGGATGCAATGGGCCACGCGGATCGCATCAAAATCCGTGCCGTCATCGCCGGATGTGTCGGCGTAAAGCCGCCAACCCATCGCCGCGTGACGCGGGTCCGGCAGCGCCCCCTCGGGCGCATCGCCCGTGCCGCAAAAGACCTTCAGTGTGCTGTCCTCAATCGCCACGTCCGCGCGCAGACGGTACATCATGAGCCGCCGGGCCAACCCATCGGCAATCGACCCATCCACATCGAGCACAATCTTGTCCCCTCGCCGCAGCAGGAAAAAATCAGCCAGATACTTGCCCTGCGGCGTCAAAAGCGCGGTGTAGAGCAGGCGATCCTCCATGGTGTCCAGATCGTTGGTCACGAGGTTCTGGAGGAACGGTTCGGCATCCTTGCCTGCAATGTCGTAGAGTTTGCGCATCTTGCATCTGCCCCGTGGACTATCCTGAGGACTGTAATATAGGGGCGGGCAAGCGCAATGAGGACGTATATGGCCGCGAAACTTTCAATTGTGATCCCGACCTTGAATGCGGAATCGGGGCTGACGCGGTCTTTGCCTGTGCTGGGGGAAGGGCTGACGGCCGGGCTTATTCGCGATCTGGTGATCTCTGACGGGGGATCGACGGACGGCACCGCGCAGATTGCGGCGGCTGCGGGGGCGACATGTGTCACGGGTCCGGCTTCGCGTGGCGGGCAGTTGAAGCGCGGGGCGGAGGCCGCGACGGGCGAATGGCTGTTTTTCCTGCATGCCGATACGGTGCTGCCGCCCGGCTGGTCCGATGCGGTGATGGCACATTTGGCCACGGACCGGCCAGCGTGGTGCCCGATGCGGTTTGATCACGGTGGTCTGCCTGCGCGGGTCGTGGCGGGGTGGGCGAACCTTCGGGCGCGGGTCTTTGCGTTGCCATATGGAGACCAAGGGCTGTTGCTGTCCCGTGCGGTCTATGACAGCGCGGGCGGGTTTGCCGATGTGCCGCTGATGGAGGATGTGGCCATCGCGCGGGCGCTGGGCCGGCGGTTGATGCCGCTGCCTATCACGGTGACCACAAGCGCGGATCGTTATCTGCGCGATGGATGGCTTCGGCGCGGGTCGCACAACCTGACCTTGCTGATGCGCTATCTGGCGGGGGCGGATCCTGAACGGCTGGCGGGGAAGTATTGACAGGGCAGGATTGAGGGGCCAGCCCCTCAAGCTCCCCGGGATATTTTCAGCCAGAAGAAAGAGCTGTCAGAAGATCGGTTTCTTCGTTGTGTCGAAGTCTTTCTGGACGGCGTCACGGTCATATTCCTTGGCGATCCAGTCTTCGAACGTGATGGGGCCTTCGCCGGTTCTGGCTTCATAGAGATCGAGAATATGGTCAAGCACGCCTGTTCTGGACCAACTGAAGTGAATGTATTTGGCGCTCAGCATGCGGCGTGCCTCCGCCACGGGGCGGCCTTCGATCACCAAAAGGTAGATGGCAGAGGCAAACCCCGCCCGGTCCGCCCCTGATTTGCAATGCATGACGAACGGTTTCTCGATGGACCGGAAGGCAGCTATCACCTTCAGAATATCCTCGGCGGGGGCAGCATAGCGGGCGTGCAAGGTGACATTGACCAAGGCCAGCCCCAGTTCGCGGCAACTTTCCTCTTCCACCAGATAATGCGCGGCAGGGCTGGCACCGCGCAGGTTGAGGACGGTCTTGATCCCCATCTCCTTCAGCTTCACGAACCGCTCATGGGTGGGCTGGTTGGACCGATAGACACCGTCCGACACAGGATGGAAATTCGTCCAGAATTTGCGCAGCACCGCGTGGTCGAACCACATGTTGTAGATATGCGCGCGGCGGCGGTTTTCGGGCGTTGACAGGTCGGTGTTGTAATAGGCGCGCAGATTGCGTTCCCAATCGCCGATCCGTTTGATGATGCCCATCGGGTTGCTCCGTTCATCCGGCCGCCGGGCCGTCCCTCTCACTGTTCGGGCCACTTAAGGGGGCGGGCCTTGCCTTGCAAGCATGCAGTTGCGATTGACGCGGCCCGGGGGCGGTCTATGGTCTCGCGCAAGTTTGCAAAGGATACCCCCCATGACCCAAGCTGGAGGACGGGCGTACTGCGCCATTCCGGGCCCCACCGTTGTGCCCGATGAGGTGCTGCGCGCCATGCATCGCGCAGCGCCCAACATCTATTCCGATGAGATCAGGGCGCTGACCGAAAGCCTGATCCCCGATCTCAAGAGGGTCGCGCGTACGGAAGGTGATGTGGCGATTTACATCTGCAATGGACACGGCACATGGGAGGCCGCCCTGGCCAATCTCGTCGCGCCCGGAGAACGGGTTCTGGTGCCGGCTACGGGGCTTTTTGGCCATGGCTGGGCGCGGATGGCAGAGGCCATGGGGATCGAGGTTCAGGTTCTCGATTTCGGCCTCGAGCGTCCGGCGGATCCGGGTGAAATCGAGGCTGTGCTCAAAAAGGACAAAGAGCAGAAAATCAAAGCAATTCTGGCCACTCATGTGGATACATCGACCTCTGTCCGCAACAATGTGAAAGCCATGGCCGACGCAATTCAGCGCGTCGGGCACCCGGCCTTGCTGTTGGCGGATTGCATCGCCTCCATGGGCTGTGACCGGTTCGAGATGGATGCCTGGGGCGTCGATGTGGCGATCACCGGGTCTCAGAAAGGGATGATGACGCCGCCCGGTCTGGGGTTCGTGTTCTTCAACGAAAAGGCGGCCCTTACGCGGGCCAAGATGGCGCGCGTGTCGCCTTACTGGGACTGGGCACCGCGGGTGGCACCCGATGAGCTTTACCTCTATTTCGCAGGCACGGCGCCGACGCATCACTTATACGGGTTGCGCGCCTCCCTCGACATGATCCACCGCGAAGGCATGGATAACATCTGGGCGCGGCATGACCGGCTGGCGCGGGCGATCTGGGCGGCTTGTTACCGCTGGGGTACAGGCGGGCCGATGCGGTTCAACGTGGATGACGCGGCCCATCGCAGCGCGGCCGTGACGACCCTGCATTTGCCGGGTGCCACGCATCTGCGCGCATGGGTGGAGGCGCAGACCGGCGTCACACTGGGCATCGGTATTGGCATGCAGACGGAGGCGAACCCCACGGGCGACGATGTGTTCCGCATTGGCCATATGGGCCATGTGAACGCGCATATGGTCCTGGGTGCGATTGGTGCGATTGAAGCGGGCCTGACGGCGCTGGGCATTGATCACGGGCCCGGCGGCGTTACGGTGGCCACGGATGCGTTGGCGAGTGCGGCACCCCCGGCGTCAGTGCCTCTGTGACATCCAGTGAATGATGCGATCAAGGGTGAAGCCAAGCGCCAGAACGGCCAGAAATCCGAACGAGACCCAAATCAGGATCATGATCCAAAAGAGGTTGATCCCGCCCATGATCAGGGCCGGGGTCGTGTAGTTCGGCGCTTCTCTCATGATACCGCGTCTCATGGGACCAACAGTAGCTCAAAAAAAACCGATGTCTTGGATTTTCTGCCTGTGCGGTGGACACAATCAGGTCAGCGCGCGGGCCCGATCAAGCGCCACAGGCAAGGCGCGCGCAACGGCGTCCATCGCCTCGGGAAGACCGCAACCCACGCGGATGCAGCGATCCTGCGGGGGCACGAACGGCATTCGGACGAAGACCCCCTGATCCAGCAACCCGGTCAGCACCGCGCGGGCAAAATCGCCGTCCCGTCCGCAATCGATCGTGACGAAATTGGTGGCCGACGGCAGGGCCGTGAGGCCGTTTTCTGCGGCAATCTCTGCCAGTCGGGCGCGGGATGCGGCGACCTGACCCTGCACATGGGTAAGCCATTCGGCGTCCTGCAACGCGGCCAGCGCCCCGGCTTGCGCGACGCGGTTCACGCCGAAATGATTTCGGATTTTATCAAAGCTCCGGATCAGATCAGGGGCGCCGATCCCGTATCCGATCCGCGCACCTGCCATGCCGTAAGCCTTTGAAAAGGTACGCAAACGGATGACACGCGGGTCATCGGGGGCGATCACGGGCGCGGTGTCTTCGGGGGCCAGTTCCACATAGGCCTCATCCAGCGCCAGCAAAGTGCCCGCTGGCAGGTCAGTCAACGCCGCCTCGATATCTGCCCCACGGACCCAACTGCCCATCGGGTTGTCGGGATTGGCAAAATAGATGAGCTTCGCGCCCACCTCCCGCGCCTTGGCGATGAGCGCGGGCAGGTCTTCTTGATCGCCCGCGTAATCGACCTTGTGCAGCGCGCCACCAAATCCGGCCACGTGGTAATTGAACGTAGGATAGGCCCCGTTGGACGTGACCACCGCATCGCCCGCGCCAATCAGCAGACGCACCAGAGTGCCCAGGATCCCGTCAATGCCTTCGCCCACGAGAATGGATGCATGTGGCACATCGTACTGTGCGGCCAGCCCCTCGCGCAGATCATGACAGGTGGGATCAGCGTATTTCCAGACTTCGCTCGCGGCGTCTGTCATGGCCTCCACCGCGCGGGGGGAGGGGCCGAACATGCTTTCATTGGCACCAAGACGTGCCGTGAAGGCCGCCCCCCGGTCGCGTTCCTGCGTCTCAGGTCCGACAAACGGGACGGTGGCGGGCAGGGATTGCACGAGAGGGGTGAAACGAGGGCCTGACATGGCTGCCAGATAAGCCGAGGCGTTGCCCCAGTGCAAGCGGGCCTGCGCAAACCGGATGCCGCAACGTATCGCTGGTCATCCGCGCCCCGCTGCGGTTTTCTGCGTCCAGCTACAGGAGGATGGCCCATGCCCCGCGTCGAAACCAAGATCGAAGACCATATCGCCCATGTGACCCTGACCCGGGGTGACAAGCACAACGCGGTGGACAACGCGATGATGGAGGCCGTGGTCGAGGCAGGCCAGTCGCTGATGGAAGCCGATATTCGCGCCGTGGTCCTGTCGGGCGCGGGGCCAAGTTTTTGCGCTGGGTTAGATGTGATGAGCTTCGCCAGCCTCGCCACCCGCGATCCGCAAGAGTTGCTGATGCCGCGGACTCACGGGAATACCAATATCTTTCAAGAGTTTGCCATGATCTGGCGGCGGCTCCCTGTACCGGTGGTGGCGGCGTTGCACGGGGCCGCTTACGGGGCGGGATTTCAATTGGCGCTGGGAGCGGATATCCGGGTGGCCGGGCCTGACGCCAAGCTGTCTGTGATGGAGATGAAGTGGGGCCTTATCCCCGATATGGGCGGGATGGTCCTGTTGCCCGGTCTGGTGCGCGCGGATGTGATGCGGCGGATGATTTACACGGCGCGCCCTGTCAGGGCCGATCAGGCGGAGCGGTGGGGCCTGGTCACCGAACTGGCCGATGATCCGCTGACCGTGGCGCAAGAACTGGCGGTGGAAATTGCAGGCAAGAGCCCGTCTGCCATTCGTGCGGCCAAGCGGGTTTGCAATGCTGCCGAGGCAGGAATGGATGACGACGCGCTCTTGCTGGAGGAAAGCCGCGAACAGGCCGCGCTGATTGGAGGCAAGGATCAGATGGAAGTGGTGGCCGCGAACATGGCGGGGCGGGCGCCGAAGTTCAGCTAGGGCGCGCGCTCATCCGTCCTGACGTACCCCCTCGCTTGTCAGCCTTTTTGGCAAGGCCACGCCCTTCTTCTTGCACTGCTTGGCATACATCTTTGGCCACGCCGGAAACTGGCCCAAATGTTCCTGCTGGGTGATCAGCATATCCACGAAGGCGGCCCTGTGCTTGGGATCCTTTAGCTGCTTGAACAGCTGCTTTTGGGCCTTTGTCATCGAACAGGCGATGCAATGGCCTTTGCGTTTGTACTTGCAAACATCGACACAGGGGCTGGGCAGCTTCTTGGACATGAGCGACCGTGCTTGAATTCAAAACGGGATGGGCGCAGGGCCACAAGCGGCATTTAGGCGCTTGGATGACCCTCGAAAAGTCCGGCGCGGTGCGGCAGAATGCCAGCCACGCCTACTTCGTCAGGATCAGTTTGCCCGCACGGGTTATGCGCAGGGTGTAAACCTGATCCGACAGTTGGATCTGCGCCAGATCGCCGCCTTGGGTCAGATCATTGGCATCGTAAAGCGGCAGGGTTTCAACCGCTCGACGCTCCACGGTTTTGGCCACGCTCATGTTCATCCTGATCTCCATCTGCCGCCCGCTTTGCCGGGGGTTTTTGCCGGACCGCAAACCGGGGCGCTGAGGTCTTGCGGCGGCCTTTTGACGATTGATTGGCTGTTTTTCAGGTCTGCCGCCTTAAACCTGAGTGATATTGTCGGAAATGTCAACACAGCACTTTTGCCCCGGCAAGGATGCGCGGTCTTGCGCAATTGGTCTTGTCATTTCATAGCGTTGCGTGCTCGGGTGATCCTGTTCCAGATCACGCTGAGGCCCGCCATGCGGCTGTTCATTGCCACCCTGTCGACAGAAACCAACACGTTCAGCACGATGCCCACCGGGCTGTCGGGGTTTCTCGAATATTGCTACCGAGAAGGGACGGCGTCGTCCGAGCCTGCCAACCTCATGACAGAGGCGCTGCATGTGTGGCGGACGCGGGCGGAGGCGCTGGGCTGGGAGGTGGTGGAAAGCCTGACCGCGATTGCCGAACCTGCCGGGCGCACGGTGGCGGCGTGTTATGCCGGGTTGAAAGACCACATCCTGCGCGACCTGCGCAACGCTGGCCCCGTGGACATGGTGCTTTTGCAACTGCACGGCGCCATGGTGGCCGAAGAGGAGGATGATTGCGAAGGCGACATCGCCGCGTCTGTTCGTGCACTCTGCCCCGAGGCGACGATTGGCATGGCGCTCGATCTTCATGCACACCTGACAGACAAGATGATGGATGTCTGCGATCTGATCATCTCGTTCAAGGAATACCCCCATGATGATGCTACGCCCCGCGCCGAAGAACTCTTTGACCTCGCCCGTCGCACGCATGCAGGTGACATCCATCCCGTCATGGCGGCCTTTGACTGCCGGATGGTGCACCTCTACCTCACAAAATCCGAGCCGATGCGCAGCTTTGTCGACCGGTTGAGCGCGCTGGAGGCGGGCGATGCGCTGTCCATTTCCCTGCTGCACGGATTCCCATGGGGGGATGTTGCGGATGTCGGCGCGAAAATGCTGGTGATCACGGATGGGGATGGTGCACAGGCCACAAGGATGGCCGAAACCCTCGGTCGGGAATTTTTCGCCCTCCGGCAGGACGTGACAGGCCAATACGCTGATCTGGACACGGCCCTGGATCAGGCAGAGGCCGCACGCGAAGGCCCCGTTGTGCTGGCAGACATGGGCGATAATTCCGGCGGCGGCGCGCCCGGAGATGCCACGCCCATGCTGCGCGCGCTGCTGGATCGCGGCACGCGCAGCGTGGCGACCGGCATCTACTGGGATCCCATTGCCGTGCGCCTGTGTCAGGACGTGGGGGAGGGGGCGCAGATCACCCTGCGCCTTGGCGGCAAGACAAGCCCCATGTCCGGTGATCCGGTCGACCTCACAGTGAACGTCATGCGCATCGCGTCCGGCCTCGGCCAGCATCTGGGCACGGGGCTGGAGCCTCTGGGCACGCTCGTCTGGCTGCGCCATGGGAATGATTTTGACATCCTGATCAATGACTTGCGCACCCAGGTCTATCACCCTGAAGCCTTTGAGCAGATGGGCATACGGCTGGCCGACAAACACATCGTCACCGTCAAATCGCTTTTCCACTTCTACGGCCCTTTCGCCGCGATCTCCCCTCGGATCATCCAGGTCGCCACCCCCGGCGGCACCTGCCCGAAATTCGATGATCTCGCCCTGACCAAACGCAAGACGCCCTTCTGGCCACGTGTGGAGAACCCTTTCGTTGACTGACGCCCCCACGCGCGCCCTTGCCGTCAAAGGACCCTGACATGACCGTTCCAACGCCCCGCACCGTCTGGCTCAATGGCGCCTTCATGCCCGAGCATGAGGCCAAACTGCCGATCTTTGACCGCGGGCTTCTTTTCGCCGACGCGGTCTATGAGGGGCTGGGCGTGCTCGACGGCCAGATCATTGACTTCCCGCACCACATGGCCCGCCTGCGCCGATCCCTGTTCGAACTGGAGATGGCCGAGCCCATGTCCGAGGCCGATCTGCACAGCGCGTTGATGGAGCTTCTGGCGCGCAATCATGTCGAGGAAGGCTTCCTCTACCTCCACATCACCCGTGGCGCGCATGACCGCGACTACCTCTACCCCTCGGACCTTACCCCGAATGTCTTCGCCTTCACCCAAGAGGTCCACGATGCGCCCACCCTGCGGCTGGCCAGCGCGCCAGATATCCGCTGGGCCCGCCGCGACATCAAAACAACCAACCTGCTCGGCCAGGTCATGGCCAAGGAAGTCGCCCGCAAAGCCGGTGCCGACGAGGCCCTGATGGTCGACCGCGACGGCTACGTCACCGAATGCGGCGCCATGTCGTTTTTCATGATCAAAGAGGGCGCCCTCTACGCCCGGCCTTTGCTCGGAGAGCTCCTCCCCGGCATCACCCGCGCCACCATGCTCCGCGTCGCCGAGGCGGAAGGCCTTACCATCATCGAAGACCGCTACACGTTAGAGGATACCTACAGCGCAGAAGAAGCCTTCGCCACCGGCGCCTCCAGCTACATCCAACCCGTGGTCGAAATCGACGGCCACCAAATCGGCAACGGCACCCCAGGCCCCATTACCCTCCACCTCCGCGACGCCTACCTCACGGCCATAAAGACCGAAATCGCCAATCGCACCCCGGCGCGGAATCAAGGGCTTTAGCCCGCCGCGCCTTCGTCAGGCCCCACCCAGGGCCTGGCGAATTGGCAACTGCAGCCCATCGCTCGAATGTCATCCGGGACCGCATGGATAAAGCGCTGCTGATCAAAGGTCAGGATCGCCAGCCCGGGGCCTGCCAAACGCGCGGCTAGCATAGCACTGTCAACCCCACAATTTTAAGAACTTGAAAAAGCATGTTTAATTTGCGCACGCTCGGGTTGTCTAGTTTGGAGTTTTTTCATGAAGTACTTAGAAGCCGTCAAATCACCGGAAAACCGCCCCCGGCTCATCCCAAACTATAAACAGACAGAGCGCAGACTATTGTCCGTCTTTCTGGCGTTGCTTTCGCACTCATCCAATTCCAGAGGCCTTTTCATGCGCCAATGTGGATGCAATTTCGGACGCACTGCCAAGTACTCGTCCGCGATGGAGGTGTCGTTTCAAGGCAGTCAAATGCCCGAAGTTCGACCTGACGGTTTGGTCGTCTGTCAGAAGGGCAAGACAAGTTGGGCCGCACTGATTGAGGCAAAAGCCGAAGGGAAACCCATCCGGGCAGATCAAATTGCCGGTTACATCCAGCTCGCGAAAATCATTGGTGTTGAAAACATCATCACGTTTTCCAATGAGTTTGCGCGCGTTCCGTCTGAGCCACCCTACCATGTCGATGGAAAGAGAAGCCGCGGGATCAATGTGTTTCACTTTGCTTGGGCTGATATACGCACCACGTTGATGCTGCTCAAAGGTGATCCCGAACTTGATGAAGTGGAAAGAGGCCTCTTGGATGAATGCCTTGAATACCTTTGGGATGACAAGTCTGGTGTTCAGACTTTTGACGCTATGCCTGAAACATGGCCAGCCTTCGTCGAGTCCGCATCGACCACGTTGGGCTTCAATGCAAACATCAAAGGGTTTAGTGACATTGTTCATGCATGGCAGCAAGAACGCCGCGATCTCTGCTCAAAGCTCACCCATCGGTTGGGCGTAGACGTGGAGCTACGCCATCATGCAGGTATCCGGTCTTCGGATGATGAAAGAACACAAGCGGACCGTCGGGATCTAGCAGACCGTTATCAGATGTCCGCCCAATTTTTCTTCAAAGATAGAAAGTTGGCTTTGGATGTTTTGCTCAATCTACATTCTTGCCGGATGAGTGCTTCCATAGGACTTCCTGTTCCGGAAAACAAAGGCGCGAGAGCAACGGTGACTTGGCTTACTAAGGTTCTTGACGAAGAGCTGTCAAATGATCCGGCTGTTTGTTTCGATTGGCCGGGCCGTAGTGACGATACGCTGAAATCGATAGGAGACTTTCTGCTAGAACCAGAGGCGGTTCTTTACCATCACAAGTCAGTACCGAAGGCCGTGAACCTAATTGTATCACGTCATGGTGTGCGCAATTTCAAAAGCCGGAAGAAGGTAATTTCTGACCTAGAAAACATGGTTTTCGAACTTGTGGACTACTGCCAAGTCAAAGGGTGGCTCTGATACACAATTTCGCATTGACCAGCAGGTGTTTGGCTTCCATATCCCAACCATGACACCGCTCAGCCATATCCGCAATTTCTCCATCGTC
>CAYMEC010000025.1:0-42176 GCA_964389425.1 uncultured Roseovarius sp. | reverse complement strand
ACTGGTTCGAGGCCCTGCGCCTGCCGCCCTACCACCTCGAAAAACGCGACGGGCAATATGAACTGACTTTTGAAGGGGCGTGGCCTGAAGTGATGCTCTGGGAAATCCCCGCCCTCGCCGTCCTGATGGAACTGCGCGGACGCGCCGTCACCAATACAATGGACAAGTTCGAACTACAGGTCCTCTACGCCCGCGCCATGACCAAGCTGTGGGAAAAAACAGAGCGCCTGCGCGGCGTGAAAGACCTGCGTATCGCCGATTTCGGCACGCGGCGGCGGCATTCCTTCCTTTGGCAGGATTGGTGCGTGCAGGCCATGACAGAACGGCTGGGCGAAAACTTCGTCGGCACCTCAAACTGCCTCATCGCCAAGAACCGTGATCTGGAGGCAATTGGCACCAACGCCCATGAACTGCCCATGGTCTACGCCGCGCTTGCCGATGATGACGCCGCGCTCGCCCATGCCCCCTATGACGTGCTGTCGGATTGGCACGAAGAACATGACGGCAATCTGCGCATCATCCTGCCCGACACCTACGGAACCAAGGGGTTCCTCGACCGCGCGCCCGATTGGCTGGCGGGCTGGACAGGCATCCGCGTCGACAGCGGTGATCCGGCGGAGGGCGCGGAAACCGCGATCAACTGGTGGAAGGCGCGCGGCGAAGACCCCACTCAAAAACTGATCATCTTCTCTGACGGGCTGGATGAGGAAAAGATCCTCACGCTCCACAATCAGTTTTCCGGTCGCGCGCGCGTGTCCTTCGGGTGGGGCACACTTCTCACCAATGATTTCCGCGGGCTGACCGAAGGTGACCGCCTCGCGCCCTTCAGTCTCGTCTGCAAGGCCATTGCCGCCAATGGCCGACCAACAGTGAAACTCTCGGACAACCCGCGCAAGGCCATGGGCCCAGAGGCCGAAATCACCCGCTACAAGCGCGTCTTCGACGTGGGCGCACAGGCCGAGCAGGAGGTTATTGTATGACCGGCCATGTCTGCCTGACCTATGATGATCTCTTCGTTGGCAAATGGGTGAATGCGCGGCCCATCTTTGATGAATTCGGCGCCAAAGCCACGTTCTGCATCACCAAGATCCATCAGGCCGCGCCGGCCCAGATAGACGGTCTCCATGCATTGCAGGAAGACGGACATGAGATCGGTTTTCACACCCGCTCTCATGTGAATATCAACGACTACCTTGCCAATAACCACTTGCGACGCTGGTTGCGGCTGGAAATTGATCTGGGCATCGAAGAACACCGCGCACTGGGCTTCCCGGCAGACAGCTTCGCCTTCCCCTTCCACGCCTCAACGCCCCGCGCGCGCGAAGAACTGGCCAAAAGGTTCAAGACGGTGCGCACCAACGGCCCCAGATCCGCCAACAAGGCCCCGCTGGAAGACCGCATTTATACGCGCGTGGGCGATCACAACGGTGTCGATTGTATCGGGTTTCTGGATTTCGAGCACGAACACTTCCCGGGCTGGGAAGAAAACGACGCCATTCTCGACAAGCTCGTGAACACCGGCGGCACTGGCGTTTTCGTGGGTCACATCATCAATGGTCGACAAACAGGCCCAGGGTTCAAATCCACCCATGCCCAGTTGAAACGGTTCCTCAAGGCTGTCACCGATCGTGGCCTCGGCTTCAAGACAATGGTGGAACTGGCGCAGTAACACGCCAGCCCGTGCGTTCATGCCATCCAGAAGGGCAACATCCGTGCACAGCGCCCGACCGTCAGGGTTACGCGGGTGGCGCAGCCATACCGCTCATCCGCGCCCGCGCCGCATCCGCTTCCTTGTGCATCAGCGCAAACGCCACAGTGGCCCCGTGCAAGACAGCGTCTGACCGCCCCGGATCCGTGGTCTCCATGGCCTCCAGAAATGTCCGCCATCCTTGCGCATCGGTTGGCATGTCGAAATACGTCCTCGGCTCATCGGGCAGGTTGGTCTGCAACGCCTGCCGGATCACCGCGCGGCCAAATTGCGATCCATGGGCCACGTAAAGCGCGCCCAGAGCCTCGTCCGGGGTGGTCAAGGGCAAGGTCTGTTGCGGCACATCGGGTTGGTCCAGATCCCCGGACAACGCTGCGATCTGCGCCGTCAGGTTGAACTCACCATGAGCCCCCAACCGCTGACGCGCCGCTTCAATCCCGTGAAACGCGCGAAGCTGCGCGTCAAGGCAGGCCATGTATTCGTCAGCCGTCAAATCCTCGGACACCAGTTTTGAAAAGAGCGGATGATCGTGCAACGCCTGATGCTCTGCCCCGGTCTTGGTCGCGAGAAACGACCGCACGGTTTCAAAACCTGCCATTGTGTTCATTTGGCGCTCACTTCGCGTTAGTGTTAAGTTAAGTTTACAGATAGATTGTAAATTATTCAAATTTAATGCTTAAGAGGTTTCTCTGTGGCTAAGGCAACGCCTTGTACCCAAGAAGAATTGCGCGTTGCGGTTGAAACCTGTTCGTCCGCACCCGTTCATATTCCCGAAAACATTCAGGGATTCGGGGCACTGCTGGCCTGCGATCTGGGGCTTGGGACGGTGTTGCGCGCCAGTGCGAATACCGCAGAATTTTTGGGCCTGCCGCCAAAAGACCTGATCGGCGCAAACCCCGACATTCTACTGACCGCGTCCGAACTACACGACCTGCGCAATCGCCTCGGCCATCCTACCATCGGGACACAGCGGGAGGTCCTGACCTCTCGCCTCTTCGGCACGCAGGATACCCAAATCACCGTCCATAAGCGCGATGGCTTGGCGATCCTAGAATTCGTCCCCGAATTGCGCCCGCCGGAAGATCGCGTGCACCTATTCGAACAGGCCCGGACGTTCCTCACCATGCCGTTGGATGAACAGAATCTCACCGGATTTCTGGAAGACGCAACCGAACGCATGCGGACGATCAATGGCTATGATCGTGTCAAATTCTATCGCTTCCTGCCCGACAACAGTGGGGAGGTTGTCGCCGAGTCCGGAACGCCTGAGATGCCCAGCTACCTGGGCCTGCGCTTTCCTGGGTCCGACATCCCCAGGATCGCGCGGGATCTCTATGTCAAAACGCCGTTCCGCGCCCTGCAAGACATTCACGCCCCAAATGTCCCTGTTTTGGGCGGCGCAGGTGAGGCCCCGGTTGATATGTCCCTTGCCGCGCTGCGCGGGCTCGATATCGTTCATCGCCAGTATCTCAAGAACATGGAAGTGGGCGGCACGTTTTCGGTCTCTATCGTGGTGGATGGCAAGCTCTGGGGCCTGATCGCCAGCCACAACCGCACGCCCAAACCCATTGACCCTTCCATGCTTCTGGCCGCCGAACTGGCTGGCAAACTGATCTCCTTGCGTATCCAGCACGCCATCGATACCCGTCGGCAGTCCACCAGGCGCGCCAGCACGGACATTGCCAACAAGTTTCTGGCCGTCGATGACAGTTCTTTGGCGATTGAAACCTACTGGCAGCAAGCACAAGCCGATCTGAAGGACGTTCTGCCTTGCGACGGCATCGCCATCATGGCCGGCCAGCATGTCAGCAGTTTTGGCGACGTGCCCACCGGTTCCGCGCTGCGCGCCTTGTTTTCGCACATGCCACAGGACGGGGATATTCCTTTCGTCACCGACGATCTCCGCACCCTGCTACCCAAGATTGCCTGGGGCAAATCCGGTGGCACAATGACCCTGACTTTCGGAAAAGATACGCCGATCAAGCTGGTTTTTTTGCGAAACCTGGCCGAAAGCCAGATCACATGGGCAGGCGGCCCGCACAAGCATATCGTCAAAGACACTGATGGCATCCGCCTTGGCCCCCGTAATTCTTTCGAAACATACATCGAACACGTCAAGGGTCGCTGCTTGGAGTGGACAGGTGACGACATTGAAACCGGCCGCGCACTGCATACGGCCTTCAAAGAAGCCTTCGCCGTCCAGCAGGAACTCTCAGGAAAACGCAATCGGCTGGGCCTTGTCGTGCGCGAACTCAATCACCGGGTCCGCAACATTCTGGCGTTGGTGCAGTCTATCTCTGCCTATTCCCGCGAAAACGCCACCTCTTTCGCGTCTTACACCGAAAGCCTGGAACAGCGCATCGTCGCGCTGGCTGGCGCGCACAACCTGTTGACCCGCGCCGATATGGAGGGCGCATTGCTCCGCGATGTGCTTGATTTCGAACTCGGTCCCTTCGCGGGGGCTGGGCGGATCACGCTTCAAGGCTCTCCCGTCGCCTTCCGGCCGGAGGCGGTTTCGGTGGTCGCTCTTCTCATCCACGAACTCGCGACTAACGCCGTCAAATACGGCGCGCTTTCTGTAAGCAACGGCCGAGTCCGCGTGACATGGGCCATGACAGAAGATGGCGTTGAACTTACTTGGCAGGAACAGGGTGGTCCAATCGTGACATCCCCGGACAGTAACGGTTTTGGCCTGTCCATCATCAAAGATGCCATCGCCTACGAATTCAAAGGCGAAGCGTCTCTGGAATTCAATCCATCCGGTTTAAAGGCGCGATTCTGGCTTCCAGAACATACAATGGCCGATGCAGCCTTCATCGAGGCATCGCAACCCGAACCTCAAAAAACGCCAGTCCCCTCGACCAGATCATCCGGGCTGAAAGGCCTTGTCGTCGAAGACAATTTCATCGTTTCCAAAATTACCGAGCGTATGCTCATCGCAGAAGGTTTCGACCACGTGGATCGCGCTGCATCCGTTGAGGAGTCCCTGAAACTTCAGGAAAATGGCAGATACGATCTGTGCTTGCTCGACTTGGATCTGAGGGGTGAAGTCAGCATACCCGTGGCGCACAGCCTGAAAAAGAAAGGGATCCCGTTCATCCTTACCACGGGCTATGACAGCCAGGGGCATGACCTGATAGAATGCTTCAATGCCCCGATGCTGACGAAGCCGTTCGACCCCGATACCTTGAGACGGACAATCGCCAGCATGGAACTAAGCGGCTGATATGAACGACATTCTGATCCTTGATGATGACTATGACCTCGCCAAATCCTGGGAGGAGGCGCTGACCGCCGCGGGTGGACGTGTCATCATAACCCATTCCACCAAAGAGGCGATCCAACACGTAAAGAAGCGCGCGTTTCGGGCCGTGATCGTTGACTTGATGATTGATGTCCCCATCGATGACGAACCAGATAGCGGCATCCATTTTTTGCGCGCTCTGAGGGAAGTGGAAGCGCCCCGGCCCAAGCTGATTGGCGTATCCGGGTACTACGGGTCTGACAAAGGCGAAATGGCAAAGACCCTCTTCACGGTCTATGGCGTGACCCACATCCTTCTGAAACCTTTCGAGCCCGAGGCCCTGATCAAACTGATCTGAGGTCCGGCTGGCCCCAAAGTCATGCAGTGCTGCGGCTCTCGACGCGGCCCACGGTTTCCGCAAAACGGGAACAACGCCAGCGCATTGGCCGTCCAACCGTCTAATCCTCAGGATCCACACGCCCGCGAAGCGCCTTGACCTCACCGCGTGTCTTCTTCGCTTTGAGACGTCGCTTCTTGGACCCCAGCGTCGGTCGAGTGGCGATGCGCGGTTTTGGCTTTTCCAACGCTTTTCGGATCAACTCGACCAGCCGGTCCCGCGCCAAGGCCCGATTGCGTGCCTGACTGCGCGTCGTGTCAACCTGCAAGATCACAGCGCCGTCATTGGTCCACCGCCGCCCTGCCAACCGTTTCAGCCGCCGTTTCACCGGCTCCGGCAGGTTGGGCGACCGCGCCGCCTCAAACCTCAATTCCACCGCTGTCGATACCTTGTTCACGTTCTGCCCACCCGGGCCGGACGCGCGGACGAATTGCTCCGTCAGCTCCCAGTCTTCGATGGTGATATGGTCATTGATCTCAAGCATGGTGTTTCCGGGTCAGGCACCGACGTAATACCGACACAATACCGACGTGATACCGACGTTCAAAATCACGGTGGAATCGGCGAAAATCAAAAGGGCCGCTCCGTTGCGGAAGCGGCCCTCTAGAGTCTTGAGGAGGTGGCCGGTTAGGCGCACCAATCAGGGGCTTTTAACGCCCAGGGTCTGCCTTAGACGAGGCCCTCCCTGACTGTTCCGACACCTCTCTCCAATACCTCTATAGACACTGGACCACCTCCTTTCGGTTGTTGACGTTATCTAGACGGTGGCACAGTTTTTCGATTTGTCAAAACAAAATCATGTGGTTTTGGCAGTAAGGGACCCCACGATGATGCGGAATGGCACCAAAGCGAGCAAAGCCAGCGCCATCTTCACCATCCAGTCCGCCACCGCCAGCGACACCCACAGCGGTGCCTCGGGGCCCATGCCCAGAAGCGGCAGGATCTCCCCGGCCCAGCTCACATCATTGGCTGGCTCCAGAAACGTCAGCGCGCCCGAGAAAGCGATCGTAAAGAAAAGCGCAGTATCCACGCTGCTCCCGATCACCGAAGACACCACCGGCGCCTTCCACCAGTTGCCCTCCCGCAACCGATTGAAAATCGCAATGTCCAACAACTGCGCAGTCAGGAAGGCAAGACCGGACCCGATGGCGATGCGCAGCGTCACAAGCGGGCCAAACTCGCCCATGATCTGGGTGCCGATGAAAGAACAAATGAGTCCTACACCAAAACCCGCCAGAACCACGCGCCGCGCAGCATCGCGGCCATAGACGCGGTTCATGATGTCGGTGACAAGAAAAGCCAGCGGATAGGTGAACGCACCCCAGGTCAGCCACTGACCATAAAGGAACTGCACCAGGATGTTGGAGGCCACGACAATGGCCGCCATGGCCAGAATGCCGATGAGATGGGCTTTTTGCATGTCTTTCACCGATGATTGAACGTGAAGCTGGCCGTTTAATCGGTTTGACCGGGACAGGAAAGCCCTAATGCGCCGTCACTGTGACTGCAGTACGCTCAGGCACTGGGCGGGCAGATCAGTCATGGTGATCTCTCCGCGCGGTTTCGGTGGCGGCGGGGCGTTGGGATCCGGTGGTTTTGGGGGTGGCGGATTGATGATGTTGTTCACCCATTCCTGCGCGTCGGCGCATCCATCCCCTTTGGGCGGCGGATCCTGATTGACGCAACCAACAGCTCCGCTCGGGCAGGTCAGGCGCACGTGGAAATGATAGTGATGCCCAAACCATGGCCGTACCTTACGCAGCCACGACCGGTCGCCTGTCTCTTCCTTGCACATCCGGACTTTCGCACCCGGAAAAACAAAGATGCGCGCGGTGCGCGGGTCCTGCGCGGCGGCCTTTATGATCTCATGATGCTGCCGCGTGTAGTTCTGGTTGGTGAACGCCCCGTTTTGACGGCGCAGTGAAATGGACGACAGGCTTTCCCGCTCCGCAATGCTCAGATCCAGTCGTTTGGGCGGCAGCATCCAGATATCCATATCGAGTCCGGTCTGATGGCTGCGATGTCCGGTCAGCATCGGCCCCCCACGCGGCTGGCTGATATCGCCGATGTAGAGGCCCGCCCACCCAGGCTGACGCGACGCGAACTGGGACAGCTTTTGGATGAAATCAATGGCCTCTGGATGACCCCAATTCCGGTTGCGCGACAGCCGCACGGCTTGCCAAGTCGGCCCGGTTTCCGCCAGCTGCACCCCCCCGGCCATGCAGCCCTTGGAATAGGATCCAAACGGCGCAGGCGCCTGAGATGACGCCGCGGGTTTGGCTCCGAATAGTTGCTTGGCTGGCACGCCGCGCATAGAGGCAGGTACACTTTGGGCGGACACGACCGGCACGGCTTGCGCAGGGGCAGACACAGCCGTGGGCCCGCCGCCACCGCACCCGGCCAGAAAAAGTACCATCGCCGCGCGTGTCACCTTGCGCATCATGGTCATGCATCCCCTTCTGTCTTGACCCATCGTAACAGCACGAGACCGATCAGGAAAAGAACAATAAGAGGCGTGACACCCATCTGCTGGCTTCCGCTGACACTGGTGACGATGCCCACGGACAGCGGCGCGATGAAGCTGGTAGCCTTGCCTGCCAGCGCATAAAGGCCAAATGCCTCGGCCATCCGGCCCTCCTTCGCTTGCCGCACCATCATGGACCGGCTTGCCGCCTGGATCACGCCGCCGGCTGCTCCGATGATCGCTCCAAGTATGTAAAAAGTGACGTCAGGCAAGCGGGATTCGGCATCGACCGCCACGCCAAACACGGAATCGCGGCTGACAAAAACGACTCCGATCGCCACGGCAGTCAGCGCAAGGATCGAGACACGGATCACCGATTTGGGACCAAGACGGTCATCCGCAAATCCCCCGAACCATGCGGCCACCGCGCCAGACAGAATGGCCAGGATACCAAAGATACCCGTATCGATGATGGACCATTCCAGCACGCCTGCGGCATAAATGCCGCCGAAGAAGTACATGCCATTGAGTGCATCACGGTAAAACATAGAGGACCCAAGATACGCGAACAGCGACGGCGTCTGCGGCAAGCGTCTGATCGTCTGCGCGAGACCTCGCAACGCCCCTTTCAACGCGCCGGACGGCGGGGTCGCAGGTTTTGGATCCCGCACCCAAATGAAGAACGGCAGAATGAAGACCACGTACCAGATCGCCGTGAACGGCCCCACGAATCGGGTCCCCTCCCGCGAGCTGGCATCAAGGCCCATCATCGGATCGATCCCCAACAGGGTTTTCCCGGTCGCGGCGCTTTCGGCAAAGAAAAACAGCATTACCACCAACGCCACAAGTCCGCCGGTGTAGCCAAAGGCCCAGCCCTTCCCGGAAATGCGCCCGATCTCTTGCCGCGTTCCAAGATCAGGCAGCATGGAATTGGTGAAGATCGTGGCAAATTCCATCCCCACCAGACCCAGCGCAAAACACATCAGTACCAGCGTAAGGGGATAATCCACCGGCGTCGCCATCCACAGGCCCGCTGCCCCGACGACATAGAACAGCGAAAACACCCAGATCCAGCGCAGCCGGTTGCCATAGGTATCGGCAACCGCGCCAAGGATCGGCGCCATCAACGCAATGCAGATCCCGGCCGCACCCACGGTAAAGCCCCACGTGGCTTGCGCCTGCGCGCCATCGCCTATGATTTCCTTGATGTATGGGGCGAAAATGAAAGTGATCAGAAGGGTCGAGTAAGGCTGACTTGCCCAGTCAAAAAAGAACCAGCCCCAAATCCGTTTGCGCGCTGCCATGCTGGCCCCCTGTCTCTATCACCAGACTAGACAGCTTCCCATGCTCGCTGACAAGGCCGCGGCCTCAAAACCCTTCAATCAGGCGCGTTCGGGTGGCCAGACGCGTGCATCCTCAGCTTTGGACCACGCCGCAAAGGACGGCGGCAGAGGCGGCGCGCCCTCAGTCACGCCCATGGCCTCAGCGACAAGATGGGGTGAGACGATGCCATTGCGGTCCGTCACCGCCGTTCGGAACATCGCGTGGTTGGCGCAGTCGCCATTCGTTTTCCACATGGATTGCTCAATATAGAAAAACCTCTCATCCCAGGACACCAGCCGCGAATTCATCTCGATCTTTTCAAACATCCGGATGCGACGGCGATAACGCACCGCGACACCCGCCACCGTCAGCCCCCATTTGCGATCGCGCAGCAGGACATCCAGCCCGGTGCGAACCGCAAAGGGGATACGCCCCAAATCATAGAGTGTCAGCGTACGGCCATTGTTGAGTTCCATGAAAATATCGATATCCCACGGCAGGCAGGCGTGATGGGACACATGGGTTTCAAGCGGCCCTAGTTTCGGCATGCGGCGAACCTTGGCATATTGCGCGATCATGCGAATGACGGGATACATGAGGGTGACCTTGGGTTGTGATCCATTGGAGGTGACCCCGGCATAGGCCAACGTCAACACAAACCTTGCGTAATGCTTGCGCTTCTATTCAGGCACGCATAGGTCTTTCGGAACACAAACACCAAGGATGCCGCCCATGCTGTCGCTTTTTCAGATTCTGATGCTGATCCTCGATGTGGTTTGGTTTCTCATCATCATTCAGGTGATCATGAGCTGGCTGATCCAGTTTCAGGTACTCAATCTGCGGCAACCTTTGGTGAGCCAGATCTGGGATGGCCTGACCCGCCTGCTGGAGCCGCTATACCGCCCGATCCGGCGCATTCTGCCGCCCATGTCGGGCATTGATCTGGCGCCTCTGGTCGCGCTGATCGGCGTTTATGCGCTGCGGATTATCCTGATCAACAACATCTCGGCATTTGCCTGAAAACAGACCGGACCTGACCTTGTTTACTGAATCTTAGTGTGCGAGATTCATACAACGAGCAATTAAACAAAATTCGACAGGTCAGGCCATAGGGCCCTACCAATTGGATACTTGAGGGCCTTGATGCAAAGCGCTGCCACGCTCCTGCACGACATATTTGGATTCACAGATTTTCGACCGGGGCAGGAGGAGATTGTCCATACGGTTGCCGCAGGCACGCCGACGCTGGCCATCATGCCCACTGGCGGCGGCAAGTCGCTCTGCTTCCAATTGCCAGCTTTGATGCGCGACGGTGTGACCGTCGTGATTTCCCCGCTTATTGCCCTGATGCGCGATCAAGTCCGCGCATTGAAGGCGGTAGGCGTCGAGGCGGGCGCGCTGACGTCCGGAAATACCGAGGAAGAAACCGACGAGGTGTGGGAAGCACTTCATGCCGGGCGGATGAAGCTGCTTTACATCGCGCCGGAACGTCTCGCCGCCGGATCCGCCATGGGCATGCTGCGCCGGATCGGCGTGAACATGATCGCGGTGGATGAGGCGCATTGCGTGTCTCAATGGGGCCACGATTTCCGTCCTGATTATCTGCGCATCGGGGAACTGCGCCGCGCGCTCAATGTACCGCTGGCCGCCTTCACCGCCACCGCCGATGCGGAGACACGAGAAGAGATTATCGAAAAGCTGTTTGACGGTGAGGTCCCCACCACATTCCTGCATGGTTTTGACCGACCCAATATTCACCTCGCTTTTGCCGAAAAGAACCAACCGCGTAGCCAAGTCACGCAATTCATTGCCGCGCGCAAAGGGCAGTCCGGCATCGTCTATTGTGGTACGCGGGCGAAGACGGAAACGCTGGCGCTGGCGCTGCGAGACGGCGGGCATAACGCCATCTGTTATCACGGAGGAATGGAGGCCGAGGATCGCCGTCATGTGGAAGCACGGTTTAATCAGGAAGACGGTCTGATTGTCGTGGCCACCGTCGCCTTCGGGATGGGTGTGGACAAGCCCGACATCCGCTGGGTCGTCCATGCGGATCTGCCCAAATCCATCGAAGCCTACTATCAGGAAATTGGTCGCGCGGGCCGGGATGGCGCACCAGCGGAAACGCTGACGCTGTTCGGGTTTGACGATATCCGCCTGCGGCGCAGCCAGATCGACGAAGGACTGGCGCCGCCCGAACGCCGGGCGGCAGATCATGGGCGGCTGAATGCGCTGCTGGGTCTCGCCGAAGCAATGAAGTGTCGACGGCAGGTGCTTCTGTCATATTTTGGGGAAACGGCGGAACCTTGTGACAATTGCGATCTCTGCGCCAAGCCGCCAGAGATTTATGACGCGACCCAGACGGTGCAGAAGGCGCTCTCCGCCGCGCTGCGCACGGGGGAATATTTTGGGCAAGGGCATCTGATTGACGTGCTAACTGGCAACCTGACAGACAAGGTGCAGGCTCGCGGGCATAACGGCCTGCCGACCTTCGGCGTTGGTCGCGACATGACCAAACGCGCATGGCAGGCCGTGTTCCGGCAGATGCTGGGCCTTGATCTTGTACGGCCTGATCCGGAACGCCATGGCGCGCTGCGCATTATGGAAAAGGCGCATCCGATCTTGCGCGGGGAAGAGGCCATCGAGTTGCGCCGTGATACAGCACCAGTGAAACCCGCGCGCCAGGAGGCCCGCGCCCTTGTATCTGAAGAAGACGCGCCCCTTTTATCCGCGCTCAAGGCCAAGCGGCGCGGATTGGCGGAGGCCGCGCGCCTACCCGCCTATATCGTCTTCAACGATCGCACGCTGATTGAAATGGCACAGACCCGGCCCACCAACCTAGATCAGATGGCGCAGATCAACGGCGTGGGCGCCAAAAAGCTGGAACAATACGGGGCAGCCTTCCTTGAGGTGATCAATGGCGAAGCGGAAGCAATGCATCCCACACGCCGCAAGCTGGCGGGGCGCTCCGAAGGGGAACTTTATGACCGTTTGATGGAGGTGCAATCGGGGCTGCACAACGGCGTCGATGGCTTGGAAAAACCGCTCAGCTGTTCGGCCTCGCTCATTTCCCGCGTCGCGCAGACGCGGCCGCGCAACGAAAGTGAAATGGCGCGCCTGTTAGGGGAGCGGCGAAATGACCGGTTCGGGGCGGCGTTTCTGGACGTACTGCAGATGGCGGACTAAATCCCCGCCAAAGGAGAGAGACCTATGCTGATCACCCTGTCACCTGCCAAGAAGATGGACATGACGCCGGTGGACGGTGTTAAAACCACCGCGCCGCGTTTTGCCAAGGATACAGCCGCGCTGATTGATACGGCGCGCGGGTTGTCATCTGGTCAATTGCAGAAACTGATGGGGATCAGCGAGAACCTTGCGACGCTTAACGCGGATCGGTTTCGGGACTTTGGCGATCAGGAAAAACTGGCCGCGGCGCTGGCCTTTGCGGGCGACACCTATGTCGGACTTGAGGCGCGCTCTTTGGATGCCGAAGAAATGGCGTTCGCCCAAGCCCGCCTGCGCATTCTATCAGGGCTGTATGGCGTCCTGCGTCCACTCGATGAAATTGAACCTTACCGACTTGAGATGGGCAGCCGGTTGAAGACGGCGCGGGGCAAATCGCTTTATGATTTCTGGGGCGACAAGATCGCTGCGAAGCTGAATGAAGATGCCAAGGCTACTGGAAGCGACACGCTGATCAACTGCGCCAGTCAGGAATATTTTGGTGCTGTGGATTTGAATGCGCTGGACCTCAAGGTGATCACCCCTGTCTTCATGGAAGACAAGCCAGCTGGCCCCAAAGTGGTCGGCTTCTATGCCAAACAGGCCCGCGGGGCGATGGCACGGTTTATCATTCAACGGCGATTGACGTCGGTTGAGGGGCTGAAGGATTTCGACCTGGGCGGGTATGGGTATCGGGAAGATATGTCCTCTCCCGATAAACCCGTGTTCGTGCGTCCTGAGCAGGCCACGAAAAGCGCGGCTTAGCCCGGGCTCATCCCGCGCAGCCGCTCTGACCGTCGGCGGAGCAATTCGACCGTCAGCAACAGCAAAATCGACATCGCCACAAGGATTGTCGCCACGGCGAGAATCGTGGGAGAGATCTGTTCGCGCAGGCCGGTGAACATCTGCCAAGGTAGTGTCTTCTGTGACGCTGAGCCGACGAAAAGCACAACGACGACTTCATCAAAGGACGTGATAAAGGCAAAGAGCCCGCCAGAGATTACACCAGGCAGGATTAGTGGCATCTGTACGCGGAAGAACGTGGTGACCGGGCCCGCGCCCATGTTTGCTGCCGCACGCGTTAGGGATCGGTCAAAGCCGACAAGCGTCGCCGTCACCGTGATGATCACGAACGGAATGCCCAGCACAGCATGGGCAAGGATCACCTTGATGTATCCTACCGTGTTCTTATCAAGGCCAACTGTGCTTTCGAGGAACCGGCCAATATCGGAGTAGAAGAAGAACATCCCTGTCGCAGAAATGATCAGGGGCACGATCATCGGAGAGATCAGGATGGCCATGATGGCGCGGCGACCGGGCACATGGCTCTGACTTAGCCCGATCGCGGCCAGCGTGCCAAGTGTCACCGACAGGATCGTCGCAATCGGCGCGATGATCAGGGAGTTCTTGAAAGACCGCTGCCATTCATTGTTGGTGAAAAAATCACGGTAGTGCTTCAGAGAATAGGCTTCCGGATCAAATCGCAGCATGCCTTCGGTGAAGGTAAAAAAGTCTTCTGCATTGAAGCTGAGCGGCATGACCACGAGGATCGGAGTGATCAGGAATACGAAAATCGCACCACACAAGAAGCGGAAGGCATAGTGCCAGAACACCTGACCGGGCGTCAGGTAAGGGGCCAGTTTTTCGCGGTACCGCCCTTCGCCGATCCAGTAGATGAACCATTGGAAGAAAAGCCCGAAAAGCGCCGCGACCACAAAGCCCAGCACGCCACCAAAAACCGTGCCAAACGCCACCAGAAGCAAAAAGAGGCCCCACCGGCCCATCCGCTCTTTACCGTCGCCCAGCACAGTGATGCAAACGAACGCAATGCCAGCGGCCAAGGCAGCCCCGATGAGCAGACCCATCGACCCTGATCCGTTCGCCGTGCCCACCAGAAAACCGGCAATGGCACCGGCTACGGCGATGACGGGCATTGTGAACGACATCGGTTTGCGTTCCACATGGGTGAGTTTGAATGTCGCCATCTGCCTTACCCCAGCTTCACGTTGTCGATGCCCACGATCTTGTCATAGGCCCAGTAAAGGATCAGCACCGCCGCCAGCAGGATGGAGGCAAGCGCCGCCGCCAAGCCCCAGTTGAGCGAACTTGAGATATGGAACGCGATCCGGTTTGAGATGAAGATGCCGGACGTGCCGCCCACGATCTCCGGCGTAATGTAATACCCTATTGCAAGGATGAAGACGAGGATCGACCCGGCTCCGATGCCCGGCACGGTTAGCGGAAAGTAGACTCGCCAGAAAGCCGTGAAATTGGTGGCCCCCAATGATTTCGCCGCGCGAAGATAACTTGGGTTGATCGTCTGCATCACTGAATACATGGGCAGGATCATGAAGGGCAGCAGGATATGGGTCATGGCCACGATGGTGCCGATCTCATTCCGGATCATCACCAATCGCGCGTCATCGGCGATGACATTCAGCCAGACAAGGATTTCATTCACCACGCCCTGTTGTTGCAGCATGACAATCCACGCAGACGTCCGCACAAGCAAAGAGGTCCAGAACGGCAAGAGCACAAGTATGAGGAGGAGGTTACCCACCCTGGCCGGATTGTTCGCGATAATCCAGGCAATCGGATACCCCAACAAGATACAGGACCCCGTGATCGCCAGTGACATGATCAAGGTGCGGATAAACAGCTTCACCAGGATCTGGCGATCCTCGGGCTGCGCCTGCGCACCGTCAGGCGTACGCTGCATGTCCACGGCATTGAGGAAGTATCCGTTGGTGATGCGAACGGAGTGCGTTTTGATCACAGACCAGGTTTCTACCTTGCCCCAGTCCTCATCAATATCGATCAGCTTGTCCTTGAAGGGTGCATCTTCAACCGGATCAAGCCTTCGGATCTGCCGCCCGGACTTCCGGAAAAGCGATGACATCCCCGTTTGTTCATAATTGAGCCGTGTGCCCAGTCGCGTGTGCTCTTTGGCTGCCACCGCCTCCACCATGTCGGCCACGAAGGCCGCGAAAAGGGGTTCATCAGGCAGTTCGCCGCTGTCCGCATCCCAGTCTTGCAGGGCAACGACGGTGCGGGGCAGGGTATCTGCCACAATGTCATTTTCAACCGACTTGAACAGCATGTTGCCAATCGGAATGACAAAGGAAAAAAGAACGAAAATCAGCAGCGGCGCGATCAAGGCCAAGGCGCGAAGTTTCTGATTTCGCAAGGACCGCGCAAGGCTTTGCTTCAGCGGCGTGCCATCCGCAGCTAGCATCGGCCCAGTCTGGTTTGGCGCGGATTGTGTTGCATCTGCCATTTATGCTGCCCCCAAAGTGCCGTTTCCCTGACGTGGAAAACGAAGGTGGGGAAGGGCGAAACCGCCCTTCCCCGAAACATCAGACCAGCTTATTGAGCCAGCCACGCCTGGAATTTGGCGTCGATATCATCACGGTAGTCAGCCCAGAACTCGTAGTTGTAGAGGAACGTGTTCTTGGCGTTCTCCGGGTCGGTCGGCATGTGCGGGGCCATGTCGATACCAAGATCCGCGTGCTGACCCACGAGCGGTGCTGAAGACTTCCGCGCCGGACCGTAAGAGATGTACTTGGCCTGGTCGGCCAGACGCTGCGTGTCGGTCGCGAACATGATGTAGTCCAACGCTTGCTGGGTACGCTCTTCGCTCAGACCGGTTGGGATGATCCAACCGTCAAGGTCAAACACCTGCGCGTCCCAGAGCATTGCAACCGGCTGGTTCTGTTCTTCGATGACGGAGAACAGACGACCATTATAGGTGGAGCCCATCACGACCTCACCATCAGCAAGCAACTGCGGCGTGTCGGCACCGGCGGACCACCAGATCACGTCGTCACGAATGGTATCGAGCTTGGCGAGCGCCTGGTTCTGGCCTTCTTCGGTTTCCAGAACGCTGTAGACATCTTCCTTGGCCACGCCGTCACAGATCAGAGCCCATTCCATGTTGTTGATCGGGCGCTTTTCCAGGCTGCGCTTGCCAGGGTACATTTCCGTGTCGAACACGGCGCAGACATCGGTCGGCGGTGTGTCACCCACGAGGTCGGTGCGGTAGCCGAAGGTTGTGGAATACACGATCTGCGGAATGAAGCAGGGGCTGACCAGCAGGTCACCGAAGTCTTCCGAGGCAGGCGTGCCGTCGGGTGCCGCAGCAAGGTGCACATCCGGGTCGATTTCCATCGCCAGACCCTCGTCGCACAGACGTATCGCGTCGGCAGCAACCACATCGACAACATCCCATGTCACGTTGCCCGCCTCGTTCATCGCGCGCAGTTTGGCCACGGCTTCGGCAGAGCTGTCATCGTTGATGATCGTGACGCCAGTCTTGGCGGAATAGGGCTCATGATAGGCGCGCAGCTGCGACTTGGAATAGGCGCCGCCCCAGGACACAATCGTCATTTCCTGGGCCATTGCGCCGCCAGCAATCGCCGCAATCGCGGTCGACGCCAGAAGTGTTTTGGTCATTTTCATTTTGGTCTCCCTAGTATCATCCCGTTTGTTGAAGTTTCGGCCCCCCGCCACGGGTGAAAGCAAAAGGGCCTCAGGGTCATCACGCGACGCGCGCGCGAAACTGTTGATCTGCTACACCGTCTCCACCGCATCCAGTGCACGGCAATCCTGTGGCAACCAGCCGATCTCGATCTCTGCGCCCGGTTGCAGGCGCTGTTGGTCAGCAGAGTTGCGGGTCTTGATGATGAAATCCTCGCTTCCGGCCACCTTGAGCCGCGTGCGGAAGACATCGCCCATATAGATGAATTCAGCCACTTCGGCCTTCAGCGTGTGGGCATCAGGGCCCAGCCGGTCGCGGTTCACTTCCACCCGTTCGGGACGAATTGAAATCGTTGTCCGTTCGCCGGGCTGGCTCACATTAACGGGCTTGGCATCGATCAGGTCACCGTTGTCGAGCTGAACCAAAGCGACATCGCCCTTGATCTCCTTCACCGTGCCGCCCAGCGTGTTGTTTTCGCCAATGAACTGCGCAACGAAACTGTTCTGGGGGCTTTCGTAGAGCTCATCAGGCGGGGCGATTTGTTGTATGCGGCCATCGTCGAACACGGCGACACGATCCGACATTGTCAAAGCCTCGGTCTGGTCATGGGTCACGTAAACGGTGGTGATGCCGAGGCTATGCGCGAGATTGGTGATCTCGAACTGCATCTTTTCCCGCAATTGTTTGTCCAACGCGCCCAGCGCTTCGTCCATCAGCACCAACTCCGGCTCAAACACCAGTGCGCGGGCCAGCGCAATCCGCTGCTGCTGACCACCCGAAAGCTGCGCGGGGCGACGGCCCCCAAAGGCGCCCATTTCCACCATGTCCAGCGCGCGCTTGATCTTGGCCTCGCGCTCCGATGTGCCAATCTTGCGCACTTCCAGAGGGAAGCTGAGGTTTTCGGCAATCGTCATGTGCGGAAACAGCGCGTAATTCTGAAACACCATGCCGATGCCGCGCTTGTGAGGCGGGATGTTGTTGATCGACACACCGTCAAGAAGGATTTTGCCATGGGTCGCCGTTTCAAACCCGGCCAGCATCATCAGACAGGTGGTTTTGCCAGACCCGGACGGCCCAAGCATTGTCAGAAACTCGCCCTTCGGCATTTCCAGGTTGAGATCTTTGACGACGAGCGTTTCGCCATCATAGCTTTTCTGCACACGTTCAAACGCAACAAACGCATCGCTGTTTTGCGATTCGGTCAAAACCATCTCCCTGTGTCATCCGCCACGGTTGGTCCGTGATCAGAGCAATTCAAAGCGCATCTTGCGGGTACAGGAGATAACAGCGGCAAGTGCCGTCTTCGTAACCCGCCTATCAGCACGTCCAGTGCAGCAGCCTAGACACACACACTCCACGGTCAACCAAAAACAACCTGTGGGACGATGGGGCGCAGGAAAACTTGGCAAGCGGTTCAAAAATCGGCCAGTGTTCTGGAAACTGTTCAAGAGGCCAGCATGACCGGCAAAGACCTTCCTTTCTCCCAGGCCGAATTTGACCGACGCATCGCCAAGACCCGCGCGGCGATGGACGCAGCGGGGCTTGATGCGATGTTCATCACGGACCCGTCCAACCAGAACTGGCTGACGGCCTACGACGGATGGTCCTTTTACGTTCATCAGGGGGTCATCCTGCGGATGGAGGGTGATCCGATCTGGTGGGGGCGGTACATGGATATGCTGGGCGGCCGACGCACCTGTTGGATGGGAAATGACAGCATCCTTGGCTACGGCGACGAATATGTGCAGTCGACAGAGCGCCACGCAATGCAGCATCTGGCCGGGATTTTGCGCGACATGGGACTGGGCGGCGCGCGCATCGGGGTGGAGATGGAGAATTACTATTACTCTGCCAAGGCCCATGCCGTGCTGTTAGACGAACTGCCAGACGCCACGTTGGTGGACGGCACCGCACTGGTCAATTGGCAGCGCATCGTAAAATCGGACGAAGAGATTGCTTTTATCCGACGCGCCGCGCGAATCTCTGAGAAGGTGGCGCAAACGGCGATCGACCACGCCCGACCTGGCCTGCGCAAAAATGAACTGGTGGCCGAGATTTTCCACGCAGGTATCACCGGCGTGGACGAAGACTGGGGCGACTACCCCGCGATTCTTCCTCTGACCCCATCAGGGATGGATGCCACGGCTGCGCATCTGACGTGGAATGGCGACGAAATGCGCAAAGGGGAGGCTACGTTTTTTGAGCTTTCCGGCGTCTACCGCCGCTACCACGCCCCGCTTTGCCGCACGGTGTTTCTTGGCAGTCCGTCGGACGAGTTGCGCCGCGCCGAAGACGCGCAAATGGAAGGAATTGAGGCAGGCCTCAACGCCGCACGCGCGGGCAACCGCACATGCGACATCGCCAACGCTTTCCTCGAAGTCCTGACCAAACATGGCATCCACCGCGAAGGGCGCTGCGGCTATCCCATTGGCCTCAGCTACCCACCCGACTGGGGCGAACGCACGGCCTCCATCCGCAGCGAGGACGAAACTGTGCTGGAACCTGGCATGACCTTCCACTTCATGCCCGCCCTATGGATGGATACTTGGGGCTTGGAGACGACGGAGACGATCCTGATCACCGGGGATGGTCCGGCAGAGGCGCTCTGCGACATGCCGCGCAAGCTCTTCGTCAAACCGTGAAATCCGCGAAACTGTCGCGTAGAAAGGCCAGTTTAGGGTCTATAAAGCGGGTGCAAAATGGCCCGCCTTCATAACGTTCAAAATAGCGATGAAGGCGCGGATCAGAGAGGCGGAAGCCCTTCATTGGCAAAGCCTGTGTGACCAGCGGTGCATTAAAGCCTTCTCGCAGCTTGTCCAACAGATCACACATCTCTTGGCTTTGCATCTCGCACCCGAAATACACAGCGCTGCGATACTTTCCGCGCATCGTGTGGTTGGACGTGCTGGCATGAGTGCGCAGGTGAACTTCGATCAGTACGCGCAGCGGTATAGCTATTGGATCAAAGGCAATTCTAACAGCCTCTGACCAACTGCCATTTGGGGGATCCGATCGGGCAAAACCCTGCTCTACCGACACAACGCCGCGCAAAGAGGCGAAAACCGCCTCCGTACACCAGTGACATCCGCCGCCGAAGCCGATTGTTATGAGATCATTCCGCCCCTTACTCGGCGGCATCACGCTTCGGCAGCACCCAATGCGGGCGATAGAAATGGCAAGTGTAGCCGTTGGGGATGCGTTGCAGATAATTCTGATGCTCCGGCTCCGCTTCCCAGAAATCGCCCACGGGCTCGACCTCTGTCACAACCATTCCCGGCCAGAGACCCGAAGCGTTCACATCCGCAATCGTATCCTCGGCCACCGCCTTTTGATCTTCGCTCACATAGTAGATGGCGGACCGATAAGACGGACCGCGATCATTGCCCTGCCGGTTTGGCGTCGTCGGGTCGTGGATCTGGAAGAAGACTTCCAGCAACTGGCGATAAGAAATCCGATCAGGGTCGTAAATCACCTCTAAGCCTTCGGCATGGGTGCCGTGGTTGCGGTAGGTGGCGTTAGGCACATCGCCGCCCGTGTATCCCACGCGAGTCGATTTAACGCCCGGCAGCTTGCGCATCAGCTCTTCCATGCCCCAGAAGCAGCCGCCGGCCAGAACAGCGCGATCTTCGCTCATGCCACATCCTCCACCTGTTCCAGATAGGCGCCGTAGCCTTCGGCCTCCATATCATCGCGATGAATAAACCGAAGGGCAGCTGAATTGATGCAATAGCGTAGGCCACCGCGATCCCGTGGTCCATCGGGGAAAACATGACCCAAATGGCTGTCACCGTGTTTTGAGCGCACCTCCGTGCGCACCATGCCGAGGCTTGCATCGTGATGTTCGGTCACATGAGCATGCTCAATTGGCTTGGTGAAGGACGGCCAACCACACCCCGATTCAAATTTGTCGGCAGACGCAAAGAGCGGTTCGCCCGAGACGACATCAACATAGATACCCGGCTCTTTGTGGCTGTTGTACTCACCTGTGAATGGCCGTTCGGTGCCGGATTGTTGCGTTATATGATACTGAATTGGCGTCAGACTGGCGACGGCCTCGTCTGTTTTCTGATATGCCATGGCGTTTTGCCTCCCGTGTTCGCTAATCCACTAGATGGGAATTGCCCGCGCGATTTCAATTTCTTGGGCTGTGAAGTGACGGCTGACAGGTAGAATACCCCGATTTGGCCGACATGGCGTATAAATATTTAGCAACGTTGCACAGAAGCTCACCCATCCTGTAGCGTAGTCCCAACTTGACCAGAAGCGAGGCGCCCATGACCCTGCCATCCGTTGACATGACGACTCGACCCGTTGTCACCGCCTTTTTCGATGAAGCGTCCAACACGATCAGCTACGTGGTGAAAGACCCGGGCAGTACCGCCTGCGCGGTGATCGACGCGGTGATGGAATTTGATCAGGCAGCCGGGCGGCTGACCTATGAGGGATCCAGGAAGATAGTGGATTTTATCCGGGCAGAGGGGTTGTCCCTCGAATGGATCATCGAGACCCATGTGCATGCCGACCACTTGTCCGGCGCACCCTATGTGCAGGACGAACTGGGCGGGAAACTGGGTATCGGGCTGGGCATCATGACGGTGCAGGACACGTTCGGCAAAATCTTCAATGAGGGCACGGAGTTTCAGCGCGATGGATCGCAATTCGATGCGCTGTTTGAGGATGGCGATGAATACATGGTGGGCGGTATGCGTTGCTTTGCGATTCACACGCCGGGGCATACGCCCGCCTGTATGGTCCATGTCATGGGAGATGCAGCCTTCGTAGGCGATACGCTGTTTATGCCTGATGGCGGTTCAGCCCGCGCGGATTTCCCGGGCGGGGATGCCGGTCAACTCTACGATTCCATTCAGAGGGTGCTGAGTTTACCCGATGACCTGCGCCTTTTCATCTGCCACGATTATGGCCCCGGAGGCCGGGCGATTTCATGGGAAACAACGGTTGGCGAACAGAAGGCACAGAACATTCACGTCGGTGGCGGTAAATCGCGCGAAGAATTTATCAAGTTCCGCACCGAGCGCGACGCGCAGCTTTCCGTACCGAAACAGATTATCCCGGCCCTTCAGGTCAATATGCGGGCGGGCGAAGTGCCGACTGATCAAGACGGGAACATGGTTCTGAAATGGCCGGTCAACAAACTCTGAACGCACGACCTTAGCCAACGCAAACGCCCGCCAATTCTATGGCGGGCGCGTTTGTTTACTGCGAGAAGGTGACCTTTTCAGACTATTCCGTGGCGGCCTCTTCTTCGGCGGGTTCTTCCGCGGCTTCCATCACGATGGGGAAGCTGTCTGGCGTCGGATCATCGGCCTCCTTGGATTCGGGAGGCAAGAGCAGTCCAATCCAATAGATCACGAGAATGAAAACAACCGGACCAAAGAACGTGACCATCGCGATCATGAAGCCTTTGACCATCTGGTTCATGATCGAACGGCGGGCATCCGATACATCAAACGGCGCTTCGGTGGATTTGTAGTTGGCAGACATTTCCATACTACTCCTTAATTATCCAACGGCGCATAGCCGTGTTCCTGTGCCCAGACGAACCAGTTATCGACAACCGGACCCGTCAGAAGGATACCGATGCCACCCGTGATCGTGGTCAGAACCGCGAACCACCACGCCCAGCGGTGAATACCTTCCATCGTGGCGTTGAAGCCCATGGTCCAGCGCCAGAACAGCGCCGCACGTTCCGTGGCCGTCCCGCGATCCGCGATCTGGTCCAGTTCACGATCCCCACCGAAACGCGAGACCGCGAGGATCGTGGCACCATGCATCGCGAAAAGCAGCGTTGACCCATAAAGGAACACGATCGAAAGGGCGTGGAACGGATTGTAGAATAGGTTCCCGTGCACGACCGACAAAGTCATTGTCCAGTCGAGGTGCGTGAAGATCCCGTACGGCACCGCCTCTGACCAACTGCCCATGGCGATCGGGCGGAAAAAGCCCAGCACCATGAAAAGCCAGATGGCCGCGCCAAAAGCCCAGAAGACGTGCTTGCCCATCTTCAGCTGCTTAGCAAGGTAATAGGACCGCGCCCACCAGAGCATGACCGAGGCAAGCAGGAAGAAGGAAGCGATGAACCATGCCAGACCGTCATCCCACGGCGGAATGCCAAGGCCCACTTCGGCAGACGGCGGATCAAGCGACAACCAGAACAGGTCGCGCACGAAGACGGCCGGATTGTACCCTGCTTGATCCCAGTAGCTGATCCCCACAATGAAGAACCAGATCAGGCCGCACCCGATGGAGGCGACGCCGAGCCCACCCAGATAGAAGGGGCCAAGCTGGGCGTTCCCGAACCAACCGACAAGGCGGCTGAACGAGGTACCTTTGGTGCGCTCTTTCAGGTCGACATCTTCGACCATGCCCATTTCGGCAGGGCCATCGATCTGAGTTTGCGTGAAGATATTGAAATACTCAGCCATTGACGCCTCCTTCGATGTCAACCCAGAAGGGCATATCAGGGAACCAGTACCACCAGTCGAGCCATGCATCGAACCAGACCGTACCGGAAATCACGATGCACACCGCCGACCAGAAGCCAGCATTCAGCGCCAGAAGCAGACCCAGACGGTGAATCCCAAGCGGCCCGATCGAATAGCCGATGAAGTCACGGAAGAACGTGTCTTCATGTTCCGGCGTACGCATCTCTTCACCCTTTTCGGGGTTGGCCGCGGACAGGATCAGCGACCCGTGCAGCGCGAGCGCCAGAGTCGTGGTGAAGAAGAACGTGATCGCCACCATATGCGCCGGGTTGTAATGGAAGTTGCCGTAGGCATAGCCCACGTTGTTCACCCAATCGAGATGGGTCCAAATGCCATAGGGGAACCCATGCCCCCAGGCGCCCATCAACACGGGCCGGATCACTACCAATGTCGTGTACGCAAAGATCGCCACACTGAACGCAATCGGGACATGGTAGCCCATGCCCAGCTTTCGACAGATCTCTACCTCCCTAAGCGCCCAACTGATGAACGCTCCGTGGGCGCATATGGTGATCAATTGCCAGAACCCGCCTTCATTGAGCGGGGCCAGCCCCAATCCAACGTCAAGGTCAGGTGGTTCGATTGAGATCAGCCAAGGGTTCCAGACCCCGTCAATCGCCGTGGAGTAGAAGATCAGTATCGTGCCGAGCGACGCGAAGAATGCCGTCGTCACCCCGAAGAAGCCGACGTAGTAAGGCCCGACCCAAAAATCGAAAAGGTCACCACCCACCAAGGTCCCCCCAGGGACCCTGTACTTTCTTTCAAAAGAAAGCATCGCCATGATTTATTCCTTTCTCGGGAAGTCTTGAGCCAAAGGAAACGCTGACTGATGCATCTCAGCAAACCTATTGCAGCGCGTTTTTTGCATCAGACAGCGTGCCCCTTGGACAAAATGCGCCTGGGCCGAAACCCAGACAGTGAAGTGGCGCGCGAGTGGCTGATCCCCAGATGGGCCCTTTCTTTATGAGACGCCTGGCCCGTCACCGAGCGTCTGGTACGCGAAAGGGCGGACTATCCCGATACTACCTGACGCCCTTTCGGGCCGTCAGATTGATCGAAGCAGACCATCAGCCTCATGTAACTGCAGCGGTGATCGCCCAAGTCAGACTCAGTTGGCCCGCTGCAATTCATCTGTCAGTTTAAGTTTACAGTCTGGGATGTCAATGAATTTGTACGTTTTTCCAGCAAGGACGTCCTTCCGTGAAGACCCGTCACAAACCGGTTGCCGGGCCCGCAGTTACAATGCCTTGGAAAACGGGAAAAACCGCTGATTTACTCAACAAGTGCAGCGAACTTGGCGATGTTATCGCGGCCAAACGCCTCAAGCTCTATTTCGCGGCCCGTGGACGGATCAAAGATCGACAGACGCTCGCCTTCGCGCATTCGCACGTGCAAAACGCCGTCATTCGCCACTTTGTTGCGCAGCCTTTCGCGGCGGATCACCCGATCAATGGTGGAAACGAATCCCCCGTCACCGGTTGCGTAACGAATGATTTCATCGCCATTCGCGTCCAAAATCCGGGCGGCACCCGTGGGCGTGCCCTGTAAATAGATGATCCGTTCCGCCACGATGGCCCCATCCGGCGGCTGCGCCACCAAAGGCCTGTCCGTGATGCGTGCGTAGAAGACCAGGGTCAGAACAAACGCCAACAAAACCAGAATCCCACGCAACAACGCGGTTGGGATCTTTTCTTCCTTGCGGACAGTCATATGGGTGGATTCGGACATGCGCGGTGCCTCCGTTAAAGCGCCACCATGGTATCGGCTCTACGCCCGATGTGTCAATTTTTCTTTACACTAGAAAAGTCACCCAGTCGTAACCACATGCGTCCAAGCGTGAACTTGCTGCAGCCATTGAGTATAGAGAAGCTTCCATGGCATAGAGATGTGCGCAGCTGCCTGCCGTTTAGGCGAAAGGAAACCCCGATGGCCAACCACCTTTATCGCAATGATCTGCCCGACGGGCTGGATCTTGGCCCCGTCGTGGCCATCGATTGCGAAACCATGGGGCTGAACCCGCATCGTGACAGGCTGTGTGTGGTGCAACTGTCTGGTGGGGACGGGAATGCGCATGTGGTGCAGATGGAAAAGGGACAGACTGAGGCACCAAATCTGTGTGCACTTCTGGAAGACCCAGATGTGCTGAAACTTTTCCACTTTGGCCGGTTCGACATCGCAGCGATGCTGAACGCCTTTGGCACGGTCACCGCCCCGGTCTATTGCACCAAGATCGCCAGCAAGCTGGTGCGCACCTATACGGATCGTCACGGGCTGAAGAACCTGCTGCAGGAATTGCTGAACATCGACATCTCAAAACAGCAACAATCCTCTGACTGGGGCGCAGACACGCTGACTGATGCGCAAGTGGAATATGCCGCGTCTGACGTGCTCTACCTCCATCAGGTGCGCGACGTACTGGATGGTATGCTCGCCCGTGAAGGCCGAACGGAACTTGCCCAAGCCGCGTTTGATTTCCTGCCCACCCGTGCCAAGCTTGACCTTGAAGGCTGGCCGGAGATGGACATATTCGCGCACTGATCATGAGCTGGCGGGATCAATTCCATTCACGGATCGTGGGGCTGATGAAGATCATCCTACCCATGACCGCGTTGGGAATACTGTCGACCATGTTTCTCTTCTCAGACGGGTTCGATCCGGCAGAAGCCGTGCCGATCACTACCATCGACCTGCAACAGCGGGCAGAGGACCAAGGCGCGACCAATGCCACCTTCGCGGGCGTGACCCGGTCGGGAGACGAAGTTCTGGTTTTGACAGAACGCACCCGCCCTTCTACCGCCAACCCGCGTGTCTTCCTGGCTGAGGACGTGGCGGCAGAGTATCGCCTGTCTTCTGGCACGGGTATTGATATCACCTCCTTGCGTGGCGAAATGAACCAGATCAGCAACAGCGCCACGCTTGAGGGCGATGTGTTGGTAGAGACGAGCACCGGGTACGTTATCACCACACAGGCTCTGAACACGCAATTCGACAGGCTCTTTGCTGAAAGCCCCGGTCCGGTGGCGGGGATGGGCCCGCCCGGTGACTTGACAGCAGGTCGCATGGTGCTGGAACACAACGACGAAACAGGGACCGCGCATTTGCGTTTCACCGATGGGGTCAAACTGGTATACGAGCCAGGTCCCATCGATGGGCCCCAAGAGGAATGAACCTTGGCACACCTGATCCGGCATAGCTTTTTGATCGCCGTCCTTGCCTTTGCCGGCGCCGCGACGGCTCAGACAGGGCAGGTGGCCTTTGGCAATGTTCAGGACAACGCCGGCCTGCCGATTGAGGTGACAGCCGACAATCTGGATGTGAATCAGAATGATGGCACGGCTGTCTTCACCGGCAACGTCATGATCGGCCAAGGATCCATGCGATTGTCAGCCCCGGAGGTTCTGGTCATCTATCAGGATGACCAGAGCGGCATTGAGGAACTGCGCGCCAAGGGTGGTGTGACCTTAGTGAGTGGTGAGGATGCGGCCGAGGCTTCGACAGCCGATTACAATCTGGAAACCGGTCTCATTTACATGCGCGGCAATGTGCTCTTGCTGCAAGGCCCCAGCGCCGTTGCTGCGGAAGAGATGACCGTGAACACCGTCTCCGGCACGGCAAATATGTCCGGCCGTGTGAAAACTGTGCTACAACAGGGCGGGGAGTAACCCATGGAAGACCTCGGTCCTGACCGCCGCCTGCATCTCGTTCACGAAAGCACCGGCCTCGTGGTGGCTTCGATCCGCAAAAGTTACAAGAAGCGAGTGGTCATTCGCGACGTATCTCTGACGATGCAACAGGGCGAGGTTGTGGCGCTGCTCGGACCCAACGGATCGGGCAAGACAACAACCTTTTACGCCATTGCGGGCTTGGTGCAGCCCGAAGGCGGTCGGGTGGTGATCGATGGCCGCGATGTGACAACCTTGCCAATGTATCGTCGCGCCAAGCTGGGTATCGGGTACCTGCCGCAGGAAATGTCGATCTTTCGCGGCATGTCGGTAGAAGACAACATCATGTCCATCCTCGATATCGCCGAAAAAGACCGCTATCGGCGCCGCGAACGGCTTGAGGCGCTGCTGGCAGAATTTTCCATTGAACATCTGCGCCGTGTTCACGCGCTAGCTCTGTCGGGTGGTGAACGCAGGCGGGTAGAGATTGCCCGCTGTCTGGCCGCCGATCCTAAGTACCTTTTGCTCGATGAACCCTTTGCGGGGGTTGATCCGATCTCGGTAGGCGATATCCGCCGTCTGGTGGCTGATCTGAAGACTCGCGGCATTGGCGTGCTGATCACAGATCACAATGTTCGCGAAACACTGGAGATCGTTGACCGTGCCTATATCCTGCACGACGGGAAGGTGCTGATGTCTGGCAAACCCGATGAGGTGGTCAGCAACGAAAATGTTCGGCGCGTCTACCTCGGCGATAATTTTCGCATCACCTGATCTGCGTGGGCAGCGGGGACCCGAAAGGTTAACGAAGCCCGGAAAGTCATTGACAAGCAGACCCGGTAAAGCCTCAAATGAAATTATGACCTGCCCGGTTCGCCAATGCTCATCCACTCGCGGTTTTCATCGCAGACACGAGGTGAGACGGCAGGTCGTCATAAGTGATTAAGATGTAGGCACGAATTCACCGGATGCGTCCGCATCTGTGGCCTGTCTGCATCATTAGAAGGAGGACCCATGCGTTACCAAGTGAGCGGCAAACAAATTGATGTAGGCGATGCCCTGCAAAACTACGCAGAGCAGGAACTATCTGAAGTTATTGAAAAATTTGCCGGAAGACCAACGGACGCGCATGTTATTTTTTCCAAATCAGGGGGCGCCTTCAATTGCGAAACCACCATCCACCTTTCTACCGGCCTGACGGCACAAGCCCGCGCGCAAGACCATGAAATCTATGCGGCTTTTGATCAATGCCGAGAAAAGATGGAGAAGCAGCTGAGACGCTACAAACGCCGGTTAAAAGACCATCACAGGACGCGTGCAGAACCTGTTGAACTCTCCGGGGCGTCCTCATATATCCTCGCGACTGAACCTGAGGGAGAGGATTCGGAACCCGACAGCTTGCAGCCCGTGATCGTCGCCGAAATGGAAACGAAGATACCTTCGCTTTCAGTGGGCGAGGCGGTAATGCAAATGGAACTGGCGGGGGCCCCTGTGCTGGTCTTCAGGAATGAAAGCAAGGACGGCGTCAACGTCGTATACAGACGTGACGATGGGAACATAGGCTGGATTGATCCGTAAACCACGCGCCCGAATTGGGTAACGGATCATCGAACGGAGCGAACAACGATGGACATGTCCACGATCCTCAAGCCAGAGGCAGTGCGGGTGCTTTCTGGCGTATCGAGCAAGAAGCGGCTGTTTCACGAACTTGGCGGTTTAGCTGACAGCGCCTATCGCATTGACAGCAATGAGGCGATTGACGCCTTGCTGGAACGCGAAAGTCTTGGTCCCACGGGCGTGGGTCATGGCGTCGCCCTGCCCCATGCAAGACTGACCTGCGTTGATCGCGTGATCGGAGCGATGTTGCTTCTTGAGAAACCTGTGAACTTCGAAGCTGTGGATCGTCAGCCGGTGGATTTGATTTTCGCTCTTTTTGCGCCAGAGGATGCAGGCGTTGAGCATCTCAAGGCGCTGGCTCTGATTTCCCGCACGCTGAAAGAGCCGAACATTTGCTCCAAACTTCGCTCCAACCGCAATCCGGCAACTCTGCACACGATCATGACAGAGGCGCTGCCGGTCAAAGCCGCCTAATCGGCGGGTATCCATTCCCTAAACCCGAAAAGCATGTAGTCGCGCTGGTAAACCTGCGCGGCAGCCTCTTCGAGTTGATCATCATAGATTTCTGACAGGGCATAAGGCGCATCCACCGGAGACGGGGAGACCTTGGGTGGTCTGGTATGGCCCAACCTGCGCGCCAAGTCCGGCAAAGTCGTTGGAAGCTCCTCCTCACGGATCACAAGATCAGGCAGGCTGAAACCGGCAAAACCTTGCAGAACTTCAGCCTGGGTCGCCCAATGTGCATCCACGCGAATGTTCGTCTGCCCGGCGAGATTGGCACGCAGGAATTCCAAAAAAGCCGCGAACGCCTCGCGATGCATCTCAACCGTATAGTCATCAGATGGCCAATCGCCCGGAATGGGCAATTTGTGGAAATTGCGAAGCGTTTTGCGGATGTCCGAATACGTTCCATTCCCGCGCGGTAGTATACGCGTGCAAAAGACATGATGAGCGCGCGCCAAAGGGTGACGCAGGACGGTGAAACTGCGATGGCCCTTGTTGCGGCGCTTCCACTGACGCAAGGCTTTTTGATTGAGTTGGGTAGGCAGCGTGTCCTCTGCCACTCCATCCAGATCAGCGATCCAATCCCGGACAGTGGCCTCCGGCCCGGACCGCACAGGCATGTAAAGGATCGGCGTCTTAGCCCCGGTCACAAAGGCTGGCACACCCGCCCCGCGGCGAGGCTCAAAGTTGGGGGTGCGGGTCAGATTGAAACGGTCCATGCCGGACAGGGCCCGCTCCATCTCTTCGAAATTCTCGACTTTCTCAGACAGAGGGCTGGGGTTCTGTTTCTTGAGCGAAGAGTCAAGCGCATCAAGCTGGGTATCCACACCGAGAAATTTCGCCAGACCATTCATCACGGCTACGTCCTGCAGATCCTCATAGGACAGGTAGAAAGCCGTCTGTCCGGAGGTTTGCAGCCGGTTCAGAAGAAAGACCTGAAACTCTTGCAGCGCATTGACATGGGCGTCAAATTCGGCGGCCTCAAAATCGATCTTGCTGCTTTCTTTGCGCCGTTTCACGTTGGTCAGTTTCCACTGCCCGGTCGCCTTTGCGATCTTCCACGACACATAGCTTTCCACCGGATTACGCGTCAGCACGATCTTGGCGCAGCGCGGATCATCAAGACAGAGGTCAATCACCCGTGGATCGTGGTCATGGAAAAACCGAAACCCGCCTAGCCCGTCCGTTTTTTCCCGAATGGCCCAGATGAGCCCGGCGGGATTTTCATCGCGCTTGGCCTGACTGTAGCCGAGGATTTCGGTTTTGTTGGGATAGCCAATGAAATGCGGGTTGAAGGCCTCCCCATGGCAGGTGATGCCATCCATCGCGTTAAGGTTCGATTCCAGAAAATTGGACCCGGTGCGCATCTCTGCAAACACCACGAAGTAATCGAACCGTTCTGTCATGATTTACTTAATCAAATAGGGCTTGGGTTTGGGCTCCGGATTTTCCGGTTTTCCCGGATCAATCGGGAAATCACCCATCAGATAAGGGTGCATGCCTTGGTTCTTCAGGCTTTGCAGGAATTGCGGGAAGCCGGTCAGATCGGTCAGTTTCGGCGCCTCCGCCAGGGTCTTGCGCCGCGCCTTGGCGATCTCGTCGATGATGGTCTGCAACGGCTCCATCGGGGCCTCGATGAATTCTGCCATGGTCCAGATGCGGATGCGCGCCTTGGCCCATTCTGACCGAAGCGCATTCAGATGGATGCTTTCGATCTGCTGCAGGCGCGCGGCCTCTTTGCGGATATCTGCGAAATTCTTGTTGGATTTAAACAGCGGGATCGCCCAAGCGCCGGTAATGACAGAGATCTGCGCGTTGGGGTCTTTGGCCATGTCCCATTCGATATCTTCAATCGAATCCATGGGGCCCATTTGGAAACACTGTCGTTCCCCCCGCGTGTTCCAGATCAAGCTCGTGAGGAACGCCAGCTTGTTGTAATCGCGCAGTTTCGCACTGTCGCTCAGCGCGCCGTTCATCACGGTTTGACCTTCGGAAAACTGCACACGGTCCGGCGCATATAGATGACCATGCACCCGCGTACCGGTCGTTTTGGCAAGCCAAGGTTCAAAATTCTCAAAGAGTTCCGTGAAGCCTTCGAACACCGAATAGGGCGCACAGGTCAGCCCATTTTCTCGCCCCTCCGCCGGGAAACGGCTTTGCATGTAAAGCCCGCGACGGCCACGTGTGCGTCGCTCCACCGCCTTGGCAAAGATACGGTCAATCTTGCCTGGGTTCGGTTCCGTCTTTTTCATCGCGTCGCCAGGATCGGTCAGAAAAGCGTCATAGAGCCTGTTGGCAAAGGGCCAGATCTTGCGTGCCACGAAACAATCCGACCGCCGCAGAAGTTGCAGGTGATCGTCATAGAACATGTGGGGCTTACCCTGATAGTCGAACTTCGACAGCGTCAGGGAGCGGCTTTCGATCTGGCGGGAATACAGCCGCGACAGCGTCTGGAAATAGCTTTCATCGGGGATCCAGACATAGCGGAAATATCGATCGTATCGCTTACGTTCCGGGTCGTCCAAAATTGCCGACAGCGTTTGCCGGGTCAGGCACCACCATTGACTTCCCATATGGGGCACGATTCCATTTGGAATCTCACGCTTGTATCCGATCAAGCGCTGCATCTTGACATAAATGTCAAAAAGCAATCGCTGACGCCGCCATGAAAACGGGAACCGCAACAAGAAGCGTTCGCGATCAAGGCCACCCACTGTCCAGGGCACGTCAGCCGTGGTGGCGGATTCAATGAAATCCGTCTGTGGGCGGGCGTCGAGATAATCAAACAGCTCTTGCACAGGACGCAGGGGCAGGCACGATCCGGAGGTCAGATAGACATGGCGCACCTTTGGGAAGTCATCCAGCATTCGCTGCGCTGCTGTCTGGGTGGCCGACACAAGGCCCCACGTCCCCCATTCACAACGATGCCGTTTTACAAACCGGATATCCTGAAGATCCGACAAGGATTTGACGAAGGCGTTGTAGACATCATCCTTCACATTCTTGTCGACGTGAAACACCACAGGGCAACCCGCAGCCGACCAGTGCCGCGCCACCTGTTCGGCGCGGTCGAAGGCCGTATGTACCAGCATGATGATGCCGACATTCATGGCGATGCTGCCCCCAAACTCCTCACAACACGCTCACGCCCAGTTCCCTTTTGACATCAGGCCCAGGATCTCTAATTGACGCCAGTTTATATATTTTTCGGACCAATTGCACCAAAGGTCCGGATCTTTCTGGATTTTTTCGGCATATGCCTTGTATTCGACACTGCCAGAATAGTGCTGTTTGCGCTGCAACTCCTCTTCGGCCTTGTCGCCAAATGTGCTCAGGAATTTGGTGTGAAGCAGCACGCCGCTCGCCTTCTCACCGCCCCATTGATCGTAGGTCAGGTTCAATCCGCGCGGCAAAAGCGTGTGCGTCGAACTGATGTAAGCGTAGCGTTTGTCCCACTTTACCAACGGGATCTTGTTTAGGGCAGGCGCCTTCTTGGGCAGGTCGGGAAAGAAAACGCGCGCCCGGGGCCCGCCCTGAATCCAAAGGTTCCAATAGGATGGATTGCGGTCAATAACGTAGTTGCCTGGGTCGAACCACGCAGCAATCTCAATCGGGTCCTGACCGGGGCGATAGGGCACCGCGTCAATCCGACCTTTGGGATACATATCCAAAAGCATCGCCCCAAAGGAACGCACCGAAGAGGTATCCAGCCAATCCGTAAGCGCGCGAATGGGACGCGTGTCGCAGAACGGGTACACGAACAACTCATCGGGATCGACCGTCAGGCACCAGTGGCCATGCCCATAGCTCCGCTGCAACCAGTTCAGCCAATCCACCCCGAAGCGGGATTTGCGATAACTGGCTTTCGTGGTCCAGAGCGATACATCAGGTTGCCGCGCCAGATATTGCCGCCCGCCATCATCGCTTTCATTGTCGACCATCAGGAAATGGGACACGCCCAGACGGCGATAATAATCCAGAAAATAAGGCAGGCGCACATTTTCGTTGCGGAAGGTAGAGAAAAGAAGAATGTCACCGGTGCGGATATCAGACGTGTGATCGGACACTGACCGGAGTGCGAAATGCTTCCGATACGCGCGCATCTTCGCGTATTTTCGGCGCCAGCGCATGCCGTATGACGTCAGAACACCCAATGGTCTAACCTTCTGTAAAACACAATTTTCCTGCGGCACAATACACGCCAAAAATTAACACAAAACCACTTTAATTCCGCTCTAGGTCGCGACTTAGCCGTTTGGCTAGCGTTATGCGCTGCCCTTGTCATATCCAGTTCCCCCGCGACATCAGACCCATCGATTCCAACTGTCGCCAACCGGTAATTCGGGTGGAATGTTCACACCACAGATCGGGGTTATCGATCAGCGCGTCGTAATAGTCTTCATACAGATCGGAGTTGTTGAAATGCTCGCGGCGCGCTTTTTCTTCCGCAGATTTCTCTACCACCGTGTTCAGGAACTTCGTGTGCAACAATATGCCGGAGGTCTTCTCGCCGCCGTCCTCATCATATACGTGGTTCAATTCCCGCGGCAGGATGGCATGGGAGGAGTTCACATACGCATAGCGCCAATGCCACTTGACCAACGGCACTTTCCCCATGGTGGGCGCGCGGCGGGGGTCATCGACAAAGAACATCCGCGCCCGCACGCCGCCCTGAATCCACAGATTCTGATGCCGCTCCTGCTTCTGGATCATATAATTGCCACCATCGAACCAGCTGAGAACCTCTGTCGGGTCATCGCCGGGGGCATAGGGGTGGTCCCTGAGAGGTCCCTTGGGATACATATCCAGCATGAGCGCGCCAAATGATCGCCGGCCGGTCCGTTCCAGCCATTGTGTCAGGGCTGGCAGAGGGCGAGTTTGATAATGCGGATAGATCAGCAACTCATCCGCATCGAGCGTCAGACACCAATGTCCGCTCGCGTACTTTCCCTGAAGCCATGTCAACCAATCGAGACCAAAACGGGACAGCCTGTAACTGTGTTTGGTGGACCAAAGCGAGACATCGGTTTGCTCCGCCAGATAATCCCGCGTACCATCATCACTGTTGTTGTCGACGATCAAAAAATGGTCGACGCCGAGTTTTCGGTGATGGTCGAGGAAATAGGGCAGGCGCACCATCTCATTGCGCACGGTCGCAGCAGCAATAATGTAGTGCTTTTCGATTTGCGCTGTCTTGTCCGAGACCAGCTTCAACTGCCGCCGTTTTCGTAGCGCGCGATAAAGCAGCTTGCGGCGTTTCCACCGCAAACGATACCGCAACCAGGCCGTTGAAAGGGTGCCGCTTGCCATACTGCTCTCACTTTGCAGCAGAATCGGCGTTATTTGTCGTAATGTCCAGTTTGATGCCACCGCCAGGCATCAGAAACCATGCGCTCCAGCGTGGAGTATTGGGGCTGCCAGCCCAATTCCGTTTCCGCCCGCGTCGAGCCCGAGACCAGCTTCGTGCAATCGCCTGCGCGGCGTTGGCCTTCGACGATCGGCACCTTCTGGTTGGTCACCGCCGCCGAATGATCCACCACTTCCCGCACCGAAAACCCGGTGCCGGTGCCGAGGTTGAAGACGCGGCTGCCCTTTCCTTCTTCCAGCCACTTGAGCCCCAGCACATGCGCCTGCACAAGATCCATCACGTGGACATAGTCGCGAATGCAGGTGCCATCGGGCGTGTCATAATCCGTGCCGTAGATCGTCAACGCATCGCGCTTACCCGCGATCGCATCCAGCATGAGGGGTACCAAATGCGTCTCGGGTTGGTGAAATTCACCCACGTCTGCCTCAGGATCGGCGCCCGCGACGTTGAAATAGCGAAAGATCACATGGTTGAGACCAAAGGCGGCCTCATAATTCGCCAACATCTCCTCTACCGCGCGTTTGGAGGCGCCATAGGCATTGATGGGAAACTGGGCGCTGTCTTCGTCCAGAACCACGTTGTCCTGATCGCCATATGTGGCGCAGGTTGAGGAAAAAACGAAATTCAAACATCCGGCATCGACAGCGGCCTGCATCAAGGACTGAGATCCGCCGACATTGTTGTCCCAATACGCGCCCGGGTCTTTCATACTGTCACCCACTTGGCTAAGCGCTGCAAAATGCATGACGGCTTGAGGCTTGTATTTGGCAAACACCTCTGCCAGGCGCGCGCCATCGCGCAGATCGCCCTGCTCAAAGGGACCAAACTTCACCGCGTCCTGCCATCCCGTGCACAGGTTGTCATATGTGACAGGCGAATAGCCTTGGGATTTTAGCAGTTTGCAGGCATGCGATCCGATGTAGCCCGCGCCACCAGTGACCAGAATATTCGTCAATCAGTCACCCTTGAACCTTATTGCGCTGCTTTCTCGGAATGAACGAGATCATTGATGAACGCCCAAAGATCATCGCGAAGATCATCGCGTTCCAAGGCGAAAGACACGGTCGCTTGCAAAAACCCGGCCTTGGAGCCGCAATCAAACCGCTGCCCTTTGAAGCGGAAACCGTAAACCTCTTCCCCGTCCTGTTCGCGCGCGTCAGAGATGGCATCGGTCAACTGAATTTCGCCGCCCGCGCCCGTTTTCTTCTGGTTCAGTTTCTGGAGCACCGTGGGCGTCAGGATGTAGCGTCCGATCACGGCAAGGTTCGAAGGCGCTTCCCCCATCGCAGGCTTTTCCACCATGCCCTTGGTCGACACGATCGAACCCAAATCCTCTTTCACATCCAGAATGCCGTAGGCAGAGGCCTTGGATTCCGGCACCTCCATCGCGGCGACCATGTTGCTTTGCGTTTCTTCAAACGCTTCTACCATCTGCGCCAGACAGGATTTTTCGCCGGCTATCACGTCATCGGGCAGGATCACGGCAAATGGTTCATTGGCAATCAAACGTCGGGCGCACCAGACCGCATGGCCCAGTCCCAGCGCCTTGGCCTGCCGCAGATAGGCAATCTCACCGCTATCCATATTGGTGCGCTTCAGAATTTCCAAAAGCTCGGTCTTGCCGGCCTTGCGCAATGCCTGTTCCAGCTGCGGCGCGTCATCAAAATAGTCCTCCAGCGCGCTTTTCCCGCGCGATGTGACAAAGATGAACTCCTTGATCCCGGCTTCACGCGCCTCATCAATGGCGTACTGAACCAGTGGACGATCCACCAGAGTCATGATTTCCTTTGGAACGGACTTCGTGGCAGGCAGGAAACGAGTTCCCATCCCAGCAACGGGAAAAATAGCCTTTGACACTTTTTTGCGCATCATGCTCTCCTGTTTGTTCCGCTCCCAAGGATCGGTTCTCCGATCGCAAAGCTCGCATTGGCGCGGACCTGCTCGTCCTGATTTCGCTAGCGCCCCGTTGATGTACCAGAGTTGGTCTTTACCGTACAGAACATAAGTATTTCCTTACCTAAACGACGTTCATTTCGCGCATCATATCTTCAATGCGCGCGACATCTTGCGGATTATTGAGTTCCCAGAACTGTCGGCCCCGGGCTTCAACCTCAACGCATAGCACGGGCCGGTGATTTTCCATGAAACGCAATTGCTCCAAACCTTCAAGTGTCTCCAGCAAACCTTCGCCCCAAGCAGTGTATGCGCGCAACGCGTCGGGCCGGTAGGCATAGACACCTACGTGGTGGTACACCGGCGTTGGCGCATCATCCGGATAGGTCTGCCCGGTATAGGGAATAACCTCTTTTGAAAAATACATTGCGTGATGATCACGGGTGAACACGGCAGTCGTGCCCCCTACGCGCCCCGCCGCACGATCTTCGAGGAAACTGCGATGGGCGCGGCCGTCACAGATCAGAACAGGCGTGGCCACATCCGCACCCGGCGCGCCGTTCAGCCCGGCAATCAGTTCTTCGATAAACCAATGCGGGGTGAGCGGCGCATCGCCCTGCAAGTTCACCACCATGTCATACCCACCACCCAGCGCGTCATGCGCCTCGGCGCAGCGTTCGGTCCCGTTCCGGCAATCCGACGACGTCATGACAACATCTGCGCCAAATGCTTCCGCAGCATCTTTGATCCGGGAATCGTCTGTCGCGACGATAACGTGATCAACGCCGTCGACCGACTTGGCTGCATCCCAGCTGCGGTGAATCAACGATCGCGCCTCACCGGTCGCGCCCGTCAACTCTACAAGCGGTTTGCCTGGATAGCGGGTAGAGGCGTACCGCGCAGGAATGACGATCAGAACGCTCATACCGGTTTCAGATCCACCCCGGGGGCATAGGCAATGAAAAACGGGTTGGCGAAATCGGCCTTGCCGTAAGTGAGAGGCGTATGATCATCAAAGCGCACAACGTCACCACCAGCACCCATCAGCACCGCGTGACCTGCGGCCGTATCCCATTCCATGGTCCGGCCCACCCGAGGATAAAGATCGGCCTCCCCGGTCGCGATCAGGCAGAATTTGAGAGAGCTACCCGCGCTCTTCATATCCTTCACCCCGTACTTGCCTATGTAGTCATCCGTCGCCTGATCCCGGTGCGATTTGCTGGCCACCACCATCAGCGCGGTGTTGTCCGGGTTCGAAACAGTTATCGGTTTCGTCTCGCCGGGGACGTCAGGATCAAATGGCCCGCTTTCTTCCACGGCGCCGCCGCCTGCCAGACTGTAAAACATCCGCTCCCGGGCCGGGGCATAGACGACGCCAAGCCGGGGCGTGCCGTCTTCCACATAGGCAATGTTTACCGTGAAATCGCCACGTCGGTTGATGAACTCTTTGGTGCCATCTAGCGGATCGACGATCAGGAAAGTATTGGCGGTCTCAGAATGCGATTCCGACTGTTCTTCGGTCACAAGTGCCACATTGGGGAAGGCCGCGCGCAAACCGGCTGCTATGATCGCATCGGCTGCCTCATCAGCCTCTGTGACCGGGCTTTCATCCGATTTGACCTTCACGTCGAAACTGTCGGAATTGTAGACCTCCATGATCTTGTCGCCTGCGAGAATTGCCAGGCGCCGGGCCTGAGATACGAATTCTTCTCTGTTCAAGAAACCGCTCCGTTTTGTGAGACCTGTTGACGCCTCAGTTGCTAGATTGCTTAACCCGACTTATGCTATGATTGTAACGGGTCGGCAAGAAATCCGTGCGAAGGTGAGCAGGTTAGAGCGAACAGGCAGATGTTTCAGCAGGTCAAATCCAACAACAACCTGAGGTCTGCGTACAGCATTGCAATGGTGATCTACCATTCCACTGTGCGCGATGTGCGCGCGGGGCATTCCAACGCATTTGTGGCCCTGTTGATGAGTATTTTTCAGTCGCTGACTCTGGTCGTGGCGTTTTACATGATGTTCACGCTACTTGGCCTCAAGGGCGCCAAGGTGCGTGGGGATTTCGTACTCTACATCATGTCGGGCATTTTCATGTACATGACACATGTGAAGGCCGTCAGTTCCGTTATGGGGGCCAGTGATCCGACATCGCCCATGATGCAGCACGCGCCCATGACGACGGCCGTGTCGATCCTGTCTGCAGCCATGTCCACGCTGTACATTCAGACGCTGTCGCTGTTTTTCGTGCTGTTTGGGTATCACACTATAGTCACGCCCTTTGTCATTGAAGACCCGGTATCGTCCTTTGCAATGTTCCTGCTCTCCTGGGCTGTTGGCTGTGCCGTGGGGTTGGTGTTGTTCGCGTTGAAACCGTGGTTTCCCGCCTTCACCAGCATGTTTTCGACCATTTATCGGCGTGTGCAGATGTTTGCATCGGGCAAGATGTTCGTGGCCAATGCGTTGCCCTCGGCAATGATTGCCATGTTTGACTGGAATCCGCTCTTTCACATCATCGATCAGGTACGCGGCTACATGTTTATCAACTACTTTCCCCGCAACTCAAACTGGGAATACGCGATGTACGTCGGCATCGCGCTGGTGATGATTGGGTTGATGGGGGAATTTTACACCCGTCAACAAGCCTCCAGCAGTTGGGCCGCACGTCGTTGATCCGGATCCTAGCATTCCTCCTTTTTCTGTTTCCCGCACTTGCAGGCGCACAGAATTTACCTGCGCTTTATGATGTGGACGGCGTAGCTGTGAGTGACACGTTAAACGTCCGTTCTGGTCCCTCAACGCAATTCGATGTCATCGACAAACTTCCACCTGATGCAGAGAGCCTGGAGGTCGTGGATCAGGACAAAACCGGCGAGTGGGGCCTGATCAATGTGAAAGAGATGTCGGGTTGGGTGTCCTTAAAATTCATGAAACGCCAGACAGGCCAGGCCGAGGACGGATTGCCACGCGCCTTCGCCTGCTTCGGCGTAGAGCCCTCCTGGTCTTTCAAGGTGGATTCCGACCTTTCCGCGACATTCGAAGAACCAGACGGAACCGTTACAAAGCAAACGGAGATCGAAGCCCTGGTCGTGGTGCCATCGGCAAATCGGACAGACCGCCATGCGCTGTTCGGCGACGGTGGGGAACAGATTTTCACCACGATGGTCGGTCAGAACCAATGCTTTGACGGCATGTCCGATCGCACTTTCGGCCTGTCCATCGACCTTCTGGTAACGGATCAGGACGGCGTAAATGTTTACTCGGGGTGCTGTTCCGTCGAACGGTGAAACCATCTGCGGTGTTTCAACGACAATCAGACCCCCCCTAGAGCGTCATCAGCAACGGTTTGTTGTTCTTGCGATGCCGCGCAACCATCTTCCGGATTGCCCTGCCGCGTTCCGGAATAAAGCGTGCGGGTTGAGCGGACAAGCCGATACCGCATATGTCCGGGAATAGCCTGAAAATCTCTTCTCGTTGCGCCGAGGTGATGGACTTCATCGCTTCTGGCCCTGTGAACAGGCTTTCTGTCAAAGCGTCGTTCGAAAAGATCACCTGATGCGCATCGAATAGAAGGTGGAAATACGTGACCCGTTGCACATCATGCGCCACGTCTATGCCCTCAACATCGACAAGGTTCTTCGCGGCGATCAAGACCTCTGACTGACCAAACATGCGTTCCGCAATCAGCGACCGCACCAAGATCCGATGCTGAGGCGACACCATCAAATCCTGCGATGGCTGACCGAAGCCAAGCGCACCGGCGCGGATGCATATGGGCCGGTTTTTTGGCTCGCTCCAGAGCTCACACGCCTCGAGACAGCGCGATCCGATCCAACGGATCGGATGCGTTTCGCCCGATTGTGTCATCACGTCGTCCCCGACGCGCAGGCCTTGGACCAGTTGGTCACGGCCGCCCTTCAGTTTTATCAGCGTGCCATCAGCGAAACACACAATGTCGGAATACGGCAGAGTGCCATCGGAATTGACGAGAGAAAAGGATCGTGGCGTCGTATCAAAGATCCAGTCAGGAGCCGTCGAGGTGAGAATGAACAGCCGCTCAACCGGTCCGCCGACGGATTGGGAATAAACCTCCCTTACGTCATAGGTTTCCCCGGTCAGGTTGTTGGTGAAGCGAAAAATGCCGCGCGTTCGGATGGTATCGCCAGCGCCGAGTTCCGCAAAATCGGAGGAAATGACCTCCTGATCACCGTTTGTCTCACTCGACGGGGCCTGTTCGATATCGTCAAAGATGGTGTCGCGGTTGCCGTTGTCATCGCGCACGGTCACACTCCCGGCCCTTTCCCGGCCGTCAGTTCCGCCAATATCCAAGCGGCGAAAAACACTGAAGGTGAAGTCTGGCATGCCACAGGTCCAAGCAAACAGCGCACGGTTTGTGCACGGCTTGATGACTTTTGTAGAAAGCGAAAGCGTCCAAACTGCGAAAGCATTCCGTCGAAAATCAGGTGTCCATCACCTGATCGACAAATTTTGGGAAAGTCTAATCGCGAACCACGTAGACAGAGCACTTGGCATGGGACACGACGTGGCTAGCTGTCGTGCCAAGGATATAGTCTTTCACCTTCGGATTGGCCGATCCCATCACGATCACGTCCACATTGCGTTCCTCTGCCAGCTTCACGATCTGGCGATGAACGGCGCCCAATGGGACAACTGTTTCCACCTCCACCCCTTCTGCCGGATAGGCCGCCAAGAATTTGCCGAGCGCTTTCGTCCAGTATTCGGTTGAATCGAGGATGTTGAGGTTCCGCTCCATTTCCGGGGCAACGGTGGCCAGCAACAGCTTCGCTTCGCGCCGCCGGGCCATGGCGAGGGCTTCATGGTAGGCGCTGGTATCCAACTTGGCATGACGCAGATTCACGGGACAAAGGATCAGGTTTGTATCGCGAGGCATGGGCTTCCCTTCAGTTGGCGCATTTCTGACAGCTTAGAAGTGAACCGGCCCGTGCTCAATCCACTACGCGAAGTGTCAGGTTGATGCGCCCGCCTTTTGGCAACAGTGTGGAGGATGTAGATCGTATCCGATCAATGCCATGATACAACAACCGCGCTTTGCCGCCCATTACCACTACGTCGCCTGATTGCAACCAGAGGCTTTCTGTCTTGCCGCCGCGGGTCTCATTTCCCATGCGAAAAAGGCCTTCATCTCCCAGGGAAATGGACAACACAGGCCAGTCAAAATTCGCCTCATCGCGATCCTGGTGCATGCCCATTTTGGCGCTGTCATCATAGAAATTCACCAGACAGCAATCAGGCGCGCGCCTATCTGACACCAATGTCCGCCAAATCGCCATTACCCGACCCGGCAGGGGCGGCCATGGCACGCCGGAGGGATGCCGCGGTTCATACCGATACCCTTTGTGATCTGAAATCCAGCCATATTTCCCCGCAGATGTCATGCGCACCCGCATTGGCTTGCCATAAGGCGTCATTGGCGAAAAGAGCGGTGCCGCCCGCACCACATCGCGAATCTCATCAACCAACCCGGACTGCGCAGCGGCATCCAGAAAGCCCGAATACACCTCAAACCCCCTGATCACCTGGCTGGGTGCGGGACTGTGAGGGGGTCGGTTCGCGTCTTCCATGCTCGGACCATTTGAAATTGATGCAAAATTGGCCCCTTGCAGCCTATCCCAAAGGTTGCAGGGGCCATTTACGCTAACTATATACCCACGGGATAAACGGACCAGATGGTATCTGGACGTGCTCCTCATTGGGGTCTGATGCCAAAACGGGTCAGATCACCGTTCTAATCGCCTTAAGAAGAAGGGATCGAAAAACA
>CAYMEC010000024.1:0-43167 GCA_964389425.1 uncultured Roseovarius sp. | reverse complement strand
CGCGTCACATGAAGCGTCAGGGCCGCGTCTGGATCCGGATCTTCCCGGACACGCCTGTCACGTCCAAGCCCACCGAGGTTCGGATGGGTAAAGGTAAGGGGTCGGTTGATTTCTGGGCCTGCAAAGTGAAGCCGGGCCGGGTGATGTTCGAGATCGATGGCGTTGCCGAGGGCATCGCGATGGAAGCTCTGCGTCTGGCTGCGATGAAACTGCCGGTGAAAACACGGGTCGTGGTTCGCGAGGACTGGTGATCTGGTGGGGTGAAACCCCAGCCTAAGATTTATGGCCCCTGCCGAGAGATCGGCGGGGGTTTTTATTTTGGGCAGGGAGCGCATTCTTTAAAAGAATGCGGCCGAAGTCTTTTCAAGACTTCGGGGGTTTAAGGAGCGCGCGATCTTGCGCTCAAAATGGTGATGGACGTCGCATAGGGGCGGGCCTATAACGGCCGTGAAATGACACGTCAGATGATCATTATTCGAATTATATGCCCGGCGCTCTGAGACCATCGAGCCGCCGGGACAAGGCGTTTGGACTCCCACGCCGACCCTGACATCCCTGACATCACGCTTACGAAGGACGCCCAAAATGGCCGTCGACACACCTGACTACAAAGACACGTTGAACCTGCCCAAAACCGATTTTCCCATGCGGGCGGGATTGCCGAAGCGGGAGCCGGACTGGCTGGCCCGGTGGAACGACATGAAAATCTACACCCAACTGCGGGACAAGGCCGAGGGGCGGGAGCCGTTTACGCTGCATGATGGCCCTCCTTACGCCAACGGGCATCTGCATATCGGGCACGCGCTGAACAAGATCCTGAAGGATATGGTCGTGCGGTCGCAGCAGATGATGGGCAAGGATGCGCGTTACATTCCGGGTTGGGATTGTCATGGGCTGCCGATTGAGTGGAAGATCGAAGAAGCCTATCGCAAGAAGGGCCGCAACAAGGACGATATCGACGTTTTGGATTTTCGTCAGGAATGTCGGCGGTTTGCAGAAGGCTGGATCGATGTACAGCGCGATGAGTTCAAACGGCTGGGCATCACGGGGCGGTGGTCGAAGCCCTATCTGACGATGGATTACCGGTCGGAACGGATCATTGCCGAAGAGTTCATGACATTCCTGATGAATGGCACGCTTTATCAAGGCTCCAAGCCCGTGATGTGGTCGCCGGTTGAAAAGACCGCGCTCGCAGAGGCCGAGGTGGAGTATCACGACCGGGATACGGATGCGATCTGGGTGCCGTTCAAGGTGGTTGAGGGTGAGGGTGAGGGTGATCTTGGCGCGGCCAAAGTGATCATCTGGACGACGACGCCCTGGACGATCCCGCAGAACCGGGCGATCTGTTTCGGGCCGGGGATTTCCTACGGGCTGTATGAAGTCAAGTCGACGCCGGACGAGTGCTGGGCGGCGACGGGCGATACTTTCCTGATCGCGGATGCGTTGGCGGAAGATGCGCTGGGCGCGATGCGGCTTGAGGACGCGATGTGGACGCGGGTGCGGGATGTGTCGGCGGAAGAGCTTGGTGCGTTGACCTGTGCGCATCCGCTACGCGGCGCTGAGGGTGGCGAGGGGGAGTGGGACTTTGATGTGCCGCTCTTGCCCGGGGATCATGTGACCGATGATGCGGGGACAGGGTTCGTGCACACGGCCCCGAGCCACGGGGATGATGACTACCAGATCGGGCTGAAGCACGGTCTGCCGATGACGTTCAATATCTTGGATGACAGTGCCTATCGCGCGGATCTGCCGTTCTTTGGTGGGCGCAAGATCATTGAGAACAATGGCAAGCCCGGCAAGGCGAACCGGACGGTGATCGAAAAGCTGGTCGAGGTGGGCGGGCTTTTGGCGCGCAAGCGGCTGACCATTTCGGATGCGCATTCGTGGCGGTCGAAAGCGCCGGTCATCCGGCTCAACCGTCCGCAATGGTTTGCGGCCATCGACCGTGAGGTAGGCGATGGGCAGGATACCTATGGCAAGACCATCCGCGAACGGGCGCTGAAGTCGATTGATGAACTGGTGCAGTGGACGCCGCAGACGGGGCGCAATCGGCTTTATTCGATGATCGAGGTGCGCCCTGACTGGGTGCTCAGCCGCCAGCGGGCGTGGGGGGTGCCGCTCACCTGTTTCAAGAAAGTGGGGGCGAAGCCTGACGATCCGGATTACCTGCTGCGCGACCCTGCAGTGAATGCGCGGATTGCGCAGGCCTTTGAGGAAGAAGGCGCGGATGCCTGGTACAAGCCCGGCGCGAAAGAGCGGTTCCTGGGCAATGACCATCACCCCGATGAGTGGGAGAAGGTCGACGACATTCTGGACGTGTGGTTTGACAGCGGGTCGACCCATGCGTTTGTGCTGCGTGACCGGGAGGATGGCAGTGACGATGGGCTAGCCGATCTTTACCTAGAGGGCACCGACCAGCATCGCGGGTGGTTTCATTCGTCGATGTTGCAGGCCTGCGGGACCATCGGGCGCGCGCCGTATCGGGGCGTGCTGACGCACGGGTTCACGCTTGATGAGAAGGGCAACAAGATGTCCAAGTCCTTGGGCAATACCGTCGCGCCCGAGGAAGTGGTCAAGCAGTACGGTGCCGACATCCTGCGGCTTTGGGTGGCGCAGTCGGACTATACCGGTGATCTGCGGATCGGGCCGGAGATCCTGAAAGGCACCGCCGACAGCTATCGGCGGTTGCGCAATACAATGCGGTTCATGCTGGGTGGTTTGGGGCATTTCTCTGAGGCGGATCGGGTGGACCCATCCGAGATGCCGGAGCTGGAACGCTGGGTGCTGCACCGGTTGGCGGAACTGGATGTTCGGGTGCGCGAAGGGTATGCGGCCTATGACTTTCAGGGCGTATTTCAGGCGCTGTTCAACTTTGCCACGGTGGAGCTGTCGGCGTTTTACTTCGATATCCGCAAGGACGTACTTTACTGCGATGGGGATACGCCCCGGCGCCGCGCGGCGCGGACAGTGCTGGATATTCTGTTCCACCGGTTGACGACATGGCTGGCACCGGTGTTGGTGTTCACCATGGAAGAGGTGTGGCTGGAGCGCTTCCCCCAAGATCAAAACGGCGGTGATGCCTCCGTGCATTTGCAGGATTTCCCCCAAACCCCAGCCGATTGGCGCGATGACGCGCTGGCCGCGAAATGGGGCGACGTGCGGCGTGCGCGGCGGGTCGTGACGGCGGCGTTGGAGGTACAGCGTGTGGACAAGGTGATTGGGGCCTCGCTTGAAGCCGCGCCTGTGGTTCACGTATCGGATCAGGCGCTTTTGGACGTGCTGTCATCGGTGGATTTCGAGGATGTGTGTATCACATCGGACATCACGCTGACGGCAGACGCGGCACCCGAAGGGGCGTTTGCCATGCCTGAGGTTGAGAGCGTCGCGGTGGTCTTTGAAAAAGCGCAAGGCGAGAAGTGCCAGCGCTGTTGGAAGATCACACCGGATGTCGGGCAGTACGAACACCCCGGCGTGTGCAAGCGGTGCAATGACGCGTTGAGCTGAGCGTTGAGGGCGCGGAATAAAGGGCCTTGGCCCGCCGCGCCTTTGCTAGGCCCCCGCCCGGGTCTGGCGAAATGGCAATTGCAGGATTTCGCTCGGACAGAGTCCGGGAATACAAGCATCAAGCACTCCTGATCGTAGGTTGGATCGCCAGACCGGGGCCTAGCGAAGGCGCGGCTCTGTTAGCTGCACATCCGTTCGGCCGTTTTGCCATATTCGGCATAGGCCTCCCAGAAAGCCTCATCCACGCCGCGGTCCGAGGTGCGGACCTGCTGGGCCAGATGGGGGTTGTCGTAAAACGCAACCGACCGGCGCTGATCGGAGCGGCTGAGCGTTTTGTCGGCGGCGGCTTGAATGCAGGTGCAAAGCTGGCGCGACTTCTTCTTGCGGTCCGATTGCAGGCAGGCCTTGCTGATCGGACCGAAAGCCACCGGTGCCACGATGACCCGACGGTCAGGACGATCATCGCGTCCGCCACCGCCGCAGGCCGAAAGCGCCAGAATACAGATACAAAGCCCAAGTTGTTTCATCATCATTGCCTGCGTCGCCCTAGATTGCCCGTAATCATGGGCGGTGTGTTTTCACACTCTGGTCCCATGGGGTCTGGAGATGTTGTGCCCGATCAAAATGGATTTTTCAATTGCCAAACCCGTGAGGTGCCTCGTCGCGTCAATACTGTGTCCCCGATGACGACCGGCTGGTGATATAGGAGGGCACCAGAGAGCCTTTGGCCAGCGCCGGGTTGGCCAGATCACTTCGGGTGAAAAAGACGCGAGGGCCGTTTTCGAGACGCGACGCGGAGGTCGCGACGATCTTTTGGCGGGGAATGCGCACGGTCATGCGCGCGGTCGGGTCCCCTGTCCAGGTGCGGTTCACAACGGTGCAACCTGAGGGCGCACCGGTATAGGTTGCAGCGGGGCCCACGCGGTTGAGGAAGTTGAGGTTGCGCAAAACGGTCTGGCCATCGATCTGCACCACGCCTTTGGTCAACACGGCCGAGGCCGCGCGGCGGGTGTAGGCGGACATGGATGTGCTTTGCGCCCAGATCCCGCAGAATCCGAGTTTGCCACCTATGTCGCGCGGCTCGACGGCGACCGTGATGCCGCCGCCGGTGGAATACTCTCCGCCCGCGATGACGGCGCCTTGGCCAAGTTTCGCGGTCGCGGCCATTGAAGGCGTGGCCAGAGCCAGAAGTGTCGCGGTGAGAAGGGCGGGTTTCAGCATGGGTCGCCTCCTGTGGTTCGTCCTAACTAAGGTGTGCGGACACCCCGGATCAAGGCACGCGGCGTGATTGTGATCAGTCCATCACTTCGCGCCGGTCGCGCAGTGTGCCGAATTTTTCGTGCTGAACCGTATCGAAATAGTCGATGTCCTGACCGTCATGGACGTGTTCGAATGCTTCCAGAATGGCTTTCGCGGCCTCCATCCTGGGCATGTAGACGACATCGGCACCGGCCTCTTTCAGTTTGTCGACTGCGGAGATGTGGATCGCGTTGGCGATGATCTTGGCATTCGGGTTCACGTTGCGCACCAGCCGCACAAGGGCTTCGGTGTCCAGACCGCGCAAGAGATCGTCCGAGATGGGGCACAACACGACCTTGGCCTTGTCGATGCCTGCATGCAGCAACGCCTCTTCATTCGAGATGTCGCCATAGACCACATGGGCCCCCAGTTGCTGAAGGCCCGGGTGCAGGGCCACGTTGAAATCGACGATGGTGGTGTGTTTGAGCAGTTCAGGTTGGTGCCGGTGGAGTTCGGCCAGGAAGGAGGACGCATCGCGGTGCACCCCGAGGATGCCAAGCACCACTTCATGATCGTCCTTGGCATCCGCAGTACCGGGTTCCTTGAAGCCCAGCCGGGTGAGGGTCGTTTTCATGCCTTCATAGATGCCGTAGGCGTTCTCAAAAATCGGGGTGGTGAGGATGGCCGTGAGAACGAAGGCCAGGATCACGACGGCCGCGAATTCCTGACTGACATGTCCCAGATCCAGCCCGATGAAGACGATGACCAGGGTGAATTCGGACATTTGCGCCAGTTGCGTGGAACTGACCTGTGCATTTCGCTGGTCAATGCCGATGAAATAGAAAACCGGGAAGAACACCAGTTGCCGGGCGAGAAGGGCGAGGGCGGCCAGTACCACCGCCATGATGGGCACGTCCCACGAGGTCAGCGCGGGGATCGACATGCCCAAGCCCACGAAGAAGAGGGTGACGAAGAAGTCTTTCACGAGGCCGACTTTGGTGACGATTTCGACTGAATAGGGCGAGCTGGCGATGGTGGCCCCGGCGATGAGGGCGGCCATGCCGGAGCCGACGGCGAGAGAGACTTCCAGCCCCATGGCCTTGGTCACCATGTCGAAGCTCGCGCCCACCGCCATGATGGCAAAGCACCATGACATCGCGGCCAGCAGCACCAGTTCGGGTTTCTTGGCGATCCAGGCGAAGGCGCGGTTGGCCACGATGCGCGACAGGATCACGGCGATGACGATCAGGATGCCGATCCCCGCGAAGGAGGCGAGGATCTTCATGATGTCGGGATTGTCCATGCTGGGCTGGATGAGGGTGAAGATGATGGCCCAGATATCCTGAAAAATCAGCACGATAAGGGAGATTTGGCCTGGTCGGGTGTCGAGCTGGAAGTGTTCCTGGAAGAGTTTGACGACGAGCAGGGAAGACGACAGAGACACAGCCACGCCGATATACAGCGGTGCCAGGGGGGCTTCTGTCAGCACACCGCCCACCCCCATCCAGACCATAAGTTTGGTGGCACCAATGCCGAAGAGCATGGTCATCGGGAACTGAAGCGCCCCTGCGTAGAGCAACGTGCGGCCTGAAGCGAGGATGCGAGGGACGTCGATCTCAAGTCCGATGACGAAGAGCAACAGGATGAAGCCGATCTGGGCGATCGCGTCGACATTGCCGGGGTCGATGATCGCCTCGAGCCCCAAGGGGCCAAGGACCACACCGGCGAGGATGAAGGCCGCGATGGACGGAATGCCGATGCGGGCGAAAATCACCGCGATCAGGCCAGCGCCCAGAAGGGCCGCGCCGATATCGGCGGCAAGCGTGGGGACTTCGCCGCCTGCATGGGCGGGCCCCATCATCAGGGCGAACATCACCGTCGCGCCGAAAAGGCGCACCCGTCCCAGACGTGCGATAATGGCGTGGACCATTCTGTTTCCCCGAAGCCCGGCCGATCTTTCGGTTCAGGCATAGACCTTAAGTGTCTAGGCTCGCAGGGAATTTGTCAAAGGTTGCTTGGCGGGCGGCGCATTTTTCCACGTCGCCCGCATTGTGCATTGTGGATCAGCGGGCGCCGGTGTTGAGGTCCAGCATCCCGTCGATCCCCATGTTGGTTAAGAGCGCGCGGATGGCATCAGACAGCTGATCGTTCATGGGATCCACCAGCGCGCCCATGCCGATCGTGTCGACCGTGGTGCGGAAGGGGCGCGATCCGGCGGGGGTGTTCACCACCGACAACACCGCGTCGGATACCAGCTGGGGATCCTGCTGGGGGTTGGCCTTGAGGAATTCCTCAAACCCCTGAAGCGCCGCCGTGGGTGCGTCGGCCATGGGGCCGTAGCCATCGTTGCGGTCGGGCTGGGATGGGTGGATGAGGTTGCCCATGAAGGCCGTGGGGAAGCCGCCCGGCTCCACAAGTGCTACGTCCACGCCGAAGCCGCTCAGTTCAATACGGTAGTTTTCTGTCATCGCCTCAAGCGCCCATTTGCTGGCGTTGTACGGCCCGTAGAAGGGCATGACGACCCGACCCAGAAGGCTGGAGATGTTGAGGATCAGCCCGTTACCACGGGCGCGCATGGCAGGGGCCGTGGCACGGATCATGCGCTGCACGCCGAAGAGGTTGATGTCAAAGAGGCGCTGAAAATCATCGGTGTTGAAGTTTTCCTGAATGCCATGGGCGCCGACGCCTGCGTTGTTAATGAGCACGTCGATCTGGCCAAGCGCGGCCTCCGCCGCAGCAACGCCTGAGAGGACAGATGCATCATCCGTGACATCGATTTCCACCACATGGGCGCCCATGTCGCGCAGCTTGGCAGAGGCCTCTGCGTTGCGGCCTTCCGGGTCGCGAACGGACCCGGCGACGTTGTGTCCGGCCTTGATAAGATCGGAGACGATGAGCGCTCCGAACCCGCTGTTTGCGGCTGTGATCAGAATATTCATGATGGTCTCTCCTTTTGAGTGTGTGGAAGAAGTAGCCATTGCCAAATTTGCGCAACAGATAGATAAAATTGAACCTATGGTTCAAGATTTGAGAACGATTAGCCTACCTGCGCTTATGAGCTTTCACACGGTCGCGCGCCTTGGCGGGATCAGTGCGGCGGCGGCGCATTTGGGACAGGCGAAATCGGGCATCAGCCGCCATGTGGCGCAGTTGGAAGCGCATTTCGGGGTGCGCTTGCTGGAGCGCGGTGCCCGGTCGGTGAGCCTGACGCCCATTGGGGCGCAATTGGATGCGCGGATCGCGTCGATCCTCGCGGAAGTTGATTTGCTGGGGGATCTGGCGCGCGAGGAAAGCGTGGGGATTTCAGGCAACGTGTCGATTGCCGCAACGCCGGAGTTTGGGGGGCTGCTCGCGGAGTATTTGTTTCCCAAGGTTCAAGCGCTTTATCCTGATCTGTCGTTGGCGATGCGGCCCAGCTATGACTACGAGGATATGCAGGATGCGGGCACGGATGTGGCGTTCCGCGTGGGCAATTTCGCCGATGACCGGCTGGTCGTGCGGGAAATGGGGATGTTTCGGCGCATTCTGGTGGCCAGCCCCGAGGTGGCTCAGCGACATGCATTGCATGGGCCGCGAGACTTGACCGGGTTGCCGTGTCTCACGTTTCAGGGGCGCAGGCCGGGGGCGACATGGCGGTTCGAGGGTGTGGAACACGAGGTGGATGTCGAGGTGACAGGCCCGATTTCCGTGCGCAGTTTCGCGACGCTCAAACAGTTGGCCGCGGCGGGGCAGGGGTTTGCATACCTGCCGGATTTCATGGTGCAGGAGGAATTGGCGGAGGGCCGGTTGGTCCGGGTTTTCCCCAGGTTCGCGTCGCCTGCGCGGCCGATCTACATGACCTTCCGGCCCGGCGCGCGGAAGGTGGCGCGGGTGGATGTGTTTTTGAAAGTGGCCGAGGACGTCGTTCCCGGTCTGTGTGAGGGCGCGGGATCAAGGGCGTAGCCTGAAGTGCCTTTTCAGGCGCCTCCAAGGGCCTCACGAAGGCGCTCTGTTGCGCTACTGGGGTCCATGCTTGGATAAGTAGTCTTGCGCCAACTGCGCGGTCCCGTGTGCGAAGTGAGGCGCAAGGGCCTGCGGTTCGGGAGCTTCGATATGGCTCCCGATCCATGCAAGCAGGGCCATGCGGCGGAGCATGATGAAGGTGTCGATCTCGGCCTCATCTTCGGACGAGAGCGCACGCACGGATCGGTAACCACGGAGCCATGCGGCCTTGAGATCGGGAATGCGGGGGTCGGTTTCGATGAAGCTGATCGCGGCGGCGAAGTCGTAGAGAAACCAACTGAACCCGCAATCATCGAAATCAATCAGCCGGGTGCCGTCTGGGCCGATGATGAGGTTGGCAAGGCGCATGTCGGCGTGGATCAGGTTGAAGCGGTCTGGGCCTTTGCCGAAGGCGCGCAGGCGCGTGGTGACAGTGGTCTCCAGCCGTTCCAACACAGGGCGCATGACAGGCGTCACGCCCGGTGCGTCGCGCCAGTTTCCCCAAGTGGCGTGCGCGCCGAAGACCGTGTTTTCATCCCAGGTGAGGCGTTCGAACCCGTCGGGCTTGGGCCAAGACAAAACGTGGTCATGGCAGTGCGCGGCGATGGTGCCCAGCTCTTCGAAACCCGGCGCGAGGTCGGAGGACTCATCGGGGGCCTGACCTTCCAGAAAGGCAAACATCACCATGAAACGGGGGGCCGTGAGACCCCGTGTCGTGGCCTGCTGGATGCGTGCGCCATTGCGACCCGTGAGGATACCCGGTGTCGTGACTTGCGTGTCCCGGCCAAGGGCGGTCAGCCAGTCAAGTTCGCACGCGATGGCATTGGGGGAATTGTAGCCGTGGCGGTGGATGCGGAGGACGGATTTGAAACCTGCCGCGTCCACCAGATAGGTCACGTTCTCCGAAACATTGATCCGGGTTGCATGTGCGTCAGACGGCACATCCCACAGGGCCAACGCCTCCTCAGCCAGTTGGTCCAACACGGGAAGCAGATTGCTGAGCGGGGTGTCTTGTTCGTTCATTGCGCCCCCTTAGAGGAGGGCGCTCCCAACGTCCATGTCTGTTGCGACATGTCGCATGACGCCACCGTCAGCCGCCCTAGATATCACGTAAGGAGAGACGATGCAGGTTGTGTGGTTCAAACGGGATTTGCGGGTGCACGATCACCGCGCCTTGGCCCATGCGGCTGAGCGGGGTGATGTGCTGCCGCTTTACGTAGTGGAGCCGGATCTTTGGGCCGAGGCAGATATGTCCGGGCGGCAATGGGCCTTTGTGGAGGAGTGCGTGCGGGAATTGCGAGACGCATGTGCCGCGCGCGGTCAGGCCTTGGTTGTGCGTGTCGGGGATGCTTGTGATGTGCTGGCAGAGTTGCAGGCTAAGGGCTTGCTCACCGCGTTGTGGTCCCATGAGGAGACGGGCAACCGTTGGACATTCGCGCGTGACAAGCGCGTGGGGGCGTGGTGTCGGGCGAATGGGGTTGCGTGGACAGAGGTGCAGAACCATGGTGTGCAGCGGCGTCTGGCCTCGCGCAACGGATGGGCGGGGTCGTGGGACCGGCTGATGGCAGAGCCGCAGGTGGTCGCCCCTGCGTTGAAGCCTTTGGACGTGGATTTGGGGGCGATCCCGGATGCGAAAGACCTGCACCTTGCACCGGACCCATGCGACGGGCGTCAGGTGGGTGGGCGGCAGGCCGGGCTGGAAGCCATCGGGAGTTTCCTGACCAGACGGGGAGAGACGTACCGCTCTGCCATGTCTTCGCCTGTGTCTGGGGCCGTGGCCTGTTCGCGGGTGTCGCCGTACCTTGCGTGGGGCGCGCTGAGTATGCGGGAGGTGGCGCAGGCGGGTTGGGCGCGCAAGTCAGAGGTGAAGGGCCAGAAAGGCTGGGCCGGGTCGATCCGGTCCTTCGAGGGGCGGCTGCATTGGCATTGTCACTTCATGCAGAAGCTGGAGGACGACCCGCGCATCGAATATGAGAATTTTCATCGTGCCTATGATGGCGTACGGCCCAAAGAGCCGGATCATGCGCGACTGGAGGCTTGGGCGAAGGGTGAGACGGGCCTGCCGTTCCTGGATGCCTGCATGCGGTCGCTGCGCGCCACCGGGTGGCTCAATTTCCGCATGCGGGCCATGGTGATGGCGACGGCAAGCTATCACCTCTGGCTCGATTGGCGCGCGCCCGGCGAGGTGCTGGCACGGTATTTCACCGATTATGAGCCGGGCATTCACTGGAGCCAGGTGCAGATGCAATCGGGCACGACCGGGATCAACACGGTGCGGATTTACAACCCCGTGAAACAAGGGGTCGATCAGGACCCGACAGGGGAGTTCACGCGGGCTTGGGTGCCCGAGTTGGCACAGATTGCGGACAAGTATCTTCAGGAGCCGTGGACGGCCGAGAATGCAAGGGACGTGCTGGGTCGGGCCTATCCGGACCGGATCGTCGATCATCTGGCGGCGGCGCGAGAGGCGCGCCAGAAGATCTGGGCGGTGCGCGGCCGCGAGGGGTTCCGCAAAGAGGCGGGGGCCATTCAGGACAAACATGGCAGTCGCAAGAGCGGTATTCCCAACCGCGGCCAGCGACCGCGGCGCAAGACCGCGCAGCTTGATCTGCCTTTGGGGGAATGATCATGGCCAAGATGCGCAATAAATCCGATCTGCCCAGCAAGACTTGCGCGACCTGTGGCAAGCCGTTCACGTGGCGCAAGAAATGGGCGAAGGTCTGGGATGACGTGCGCTATTGTTCTGAACGGTGCAAACGCGGGCGATCTGGCTGATTTTCCGCCCCTGTTACCCTTGTTTTTGCCATTGTGTCGCACCCGTTTCGCGCTAAGTCCCCCTCAATGCAGAGGAATACGAAGGGGGAACCCATGTCACACACGGTCAAAGAGCTGATTGCCAGCCATCCAAACGACGCCGCCGCCATCGGCGCGCCGGGGCGGGATTGGATGACCTATGCCGGCCTGCGCGGCTTGTCGGATGCGGTGGCATCGTCCTTGCACCGTGCGGGCATTGGGCGAGGCGACCGGGTGGCGATCGTGCTGCCCAATGGGCCGGAGATGGCTGCCGCCTTCGTGACGGTGGCGCAAGTGGCCGTGACGGCCCCGCTGAACCCGGCCTACCGTCAGGAGGAGTTCGAGTTCTACCTTGAGGATCTGGGGGCCAAGGCGATCCTGCTGATGGCGGGCGATGAGGGCCCGGCGGCGATGGCCGCGAGCAAGCTGGGACTGTCCGTGATTTCCGTCGAGGTGGATGACGAAACGCCAGCGGGGACATTCACGCTGGGCGCGCCCGGATCCGGGCCCGCCGATGCGTCCGTGCCTGAGGCGGATGATGTGGCATTGATCCTGCACACGTCTGGCACGACCTCGCGGCCCAAGATCGTGCCGCTTCTGCAATCCAACATTGCGGCGTCGGCGGGCCATATCGCGGCCTCGCTGGATCTGACGGCGGAAGATCGCTGCATGAACGTGATGCCGCTTTTTCACATTCACGGGCTCATCGCCGCTGTGCTGTCGACATTGGGGTCTGGCGGGCAGGTCTGGTGCGCGCCGGGCTTTGACGCGTTGCGCTTCTTTGGCTGGCTCAAGGACGCCGATCCCACGTGGTACACCGCGGTGCCGACCATGCATCAGACCATTCTGGCGCGCGCGGGACGCAATGCGGAGATCATCGACGGCGCGCGGCTGCGCTTCCTGCGGTCGTCTTCCGCGTCCTTGCCGGGGCCAGTGATGGTGCAGTTGAACGAAACTTTCGGCGCGCCGGTGATCGAAGGCTATGGCATGACTGAGGCCGCGCATCAGATGTGTTCCAACCCGCTTCCACCGCGCGCACAGAAGCCGGGTGCGGTGGGCGTGCAGGCCGGCCCCGAAGTGCGGATTGCCCATGAGGCCGACCCTGTGCTGCTGGGCGACGACGACGTGGGCGAAGTGGTGATTTCCGGGCCCAACGTGACGCCGGGCTACGAAAGCAATCCGGAGGCCAATGAGAAGAATTTCTTTGACGCGGATGGCAAGCGCTGGTTCCGGACGGGCGATCAGGGGGCGTTTGACAGCGACCGCTACCTGACGCTGACGGGGCGTTTGAAAGAGATCATCAACCGGGGCGGCGAAAAGGTGAGCCCGCTTGAGGTGGATGGTATCCTGTCCGATCACCCGGCGGTCGCGCAGGCGCTGACCTTCGCGCTCCCCCATCCCAAGCTGGGGGAAGAGGTGGCCGCGGCCATCGTGCTGCGTGAAGGCGCCGAGGCCGGGGAGCGCGACATTCGCGATTTCGCGTCCCAGCGGTTGGCGGATTTCAAAGTGCCGCGCAAGGTGATCATTCTCGATGAGATCCCCAAAGGCGCGACGGGCAAGCTGCAACGCATTGGCCTGGCTGAAAAGCTGGGCCTGGTGGAAGGCGCGTAAACCATGAAGATCTGTATTTTCGGCGCCGGCGCCATTGGCGGCTACATGGGCGCAAAATTGGCGCAGGTGGGCGCGGATGTGAGCCTTGTGGCGCGCGGCCCGCATCGCGCGGCGATGGAGGCGAATGGACTGACGCTCATTGAAGAGGGCGAGACGGTGAATGTGCCGGTCACGGTGTCAGAAGACCCCGCCGTCCTTGGCCCTCAGGATTACGTGATCGTCACGCTGAAGGCGCATTCGGTGCCGCCGGTGGTGGAGAAGATGCAGCCGCTGATCGGCCTCAACACAACGATTGTGTCGGGCGTGAACGGCGTGCCCTGGTGGTATTTTCACAAGATTGGCGGGCCGCTGGAAGGCACGCGGCTGGCCACGGTCGATCCGGGCGATGCGCAATGGGACGGGTTTGGCCCCGACCGGGTGCTGGGCTGCGTGGTCTATCCGGCGGCGGAAGTGAAAGAGCCCGGCGTTGTGACCCATATCGAAGGCAACCGTTTCTCGTTGGGCGAACCTGACGGCTCAAAATCCGAACGCGCACTGGCCTTGTCCAAGGCGCTGGCGGCGGCGGGGCTGAAAGCACCGGTGCGGCCCAAACTGCGCGATGAAATCTGGGTGAAGCTGTGGGGGAACCTGTCCTTCAACCCCATTTCGGCGCTGACCCATGCGACATTGGACGTGCTGTGCACCGATGAGGGCACACGACCAGTGGCCCGCGCCATGATGATGGAGGCGCAGGAGATTGCCGAGAAGCTGGGTGTGAAATTTCCCATCGACGTGGATCGCCGCATCGACGGCGGCGCGGCAGTGGGGGCACACCGCACCTCCATGCTGCAAGATCTGGATCAGGGCCGCCCGATGGAGATCGACGCGCTCGTGGCCTCCGTGCAGGAGCTGGGCCGCGTGACGGGCACGCCGACGCCGATCATCGATACGGTGCTGGGCCTCATTCAACTGCGCGGTAAGGTGGCCGGGCTCTACCCTTAGGATTCCATGCCTCCGGCGGGGATATTTGAGGCCAAGAGAAACACTTAGGTGCCGCCTTTGTGTTTCTTCTGGCTGGAAATATCCTGGGGGGTCGCTATTGGTGCGCCATTGGTTCAAGCCCAATGGCGACGGGCTGGCCCCCTTACGCCTGTTGTGATTTTTTCCGGCGTAGCAGCTTAAAGAGCGGCAGGAAGATCAGGATCAGGGCGACCACCGTGATCGGGCCTGCGATGGGGCGGGTGAAGAAGATCGAGGGGTCGCCCGAGCTCAGCAACAGGGATTGACGCAGGGTGGGCTCGGCGATGGGGCCAAGCACGATCGCCAGCACGGCGGGTGCGAGCGGGTAGTCGAATTTCCGCAAGAAGAAAGCGCCCAGCCCGAAAATCACCATCAGCCAGACATCGAACATGTCGCGCGTAGCGGCGTATCCGCCGGCAATGGAGAGCACGAAGATCATAGGCGCGAGGATCGTGAACGGCATGCGCAGCATCCAGATGAAGAGTGGGATGAAGGCCAGATTGATCAGCAGCGCCGCCACGTTTGAAATGTAAAATGACCCAATGAGGCCCCAGACGAACTCCTGTTCATCGACGAAAAGGCGTGGGCCGGGTGTGAGGCCCCAGATGACCATCCCGCCCAGCAGGATGGCGGTGGTGGGCGAACCGGGGATGCCAAGCGTCAGCATCGGCAGCATGGACCCGGTGGAGGCGGAGTTGTTCGCCGCCTCGGGCGCAGCCACGCCGTCGGGGCTGCCTTTGCCGAATTCTTCCGGGTTGCGGGAGACCATTTTGGCCACGCCATAGGACATGAGCGAGCCGGGCGTGGCGCCCGCCGCAGGCAGGATGCCCACGAAGAAGCCCAGGAAGGAGCCGATGGTGGTGCCTTTCCAGCCGCGCTTTGTCGCCTCTTTGGTGTCGGCGGCCATGCCTTTGATGGTCATTTTGGGCGTCATCTTGGAGACCTCGCCGCGGGTCTGTTCGATGGTCCAGAGCATTTCACCGATGCCGTAGACGCCGATGGCGAGAACGAGGAATCCGATCCCTTGCAGGAAGCCGTTGATGTCGAAGAGCACCAGTCGCGGCGCGCCGGAAATCTGGTCAAAGCCGATGGCTCCGAGGACGAGACCGAAGCAGATTGAAAAGATCGTCTTGGGGATGTCATCGCCGCCCAGCCCCACGAAGGTGGCGAAGGCGAGCAGCATAAGGGCGAAGACTTCGGGCGGGCCGAAGGAGAGGGCGACATTGGCCAAAAGGGGGGCAAAGCCGGTGAAGAGCACGTTGGCGACGGTGCCGCCGACGAAGGAGGCAAGGGCGGCGGTAACGAGCGCGAGGCTGGCCCGGCCCTGCCGGGCAAGGGGCCTGCCATCGAAGGTGGTGGCGACCGCCGTGGATGCGCCGGGGATGCCAAGCGTGACCGAGGACACGGCCCCGCCATACATGGCACCATAATAGATGGCCGCAAGGAAGATGATCGCGCCCGAGGGGGGCACGAGGAAGGTCACGGGAAGAAGGATCGCCACGCCGTTCACGGAGCCAAGCCCCGGCATGGCCCCGATGAAGAGACCGACCGAAACGCCGATCAGGATGAGCATCAGGTTGAGCGGCTCAAGCGCGAGCAGCATGCCGCTGCCGAGGAGGGCGAGCACTTCCATTTAGTATATTATCTCGTAGCCGATATCGAAGAGCGGATCCATGAACGGCATGCCGGTGGGCATGGTGATCCGCATGGCCCCTTCGAAGAAAAAGAAGAACGCGATGGGTGTGATCAGCGACAAGGGCAGGACCACCGCCCAGCTGTGGCGCCCCAGGGCGCGTGTGTAGTAGAGCAGGAAAACAGCGATTGCGCCGTACATCGATATGACGTTCACAAGCCCCACGAAAACCACGATGCCGCCGCCCACAAGAGCCAGCATGCGCCAGCCATAGGCGTCAAGCATAGGCTCATCCGACGCGGATGCGGGTGTCGCGCGGCGCCACCAGTTGAAAGCGGTCACGCCGCAGCAGATCAGCATCACGGCAGACAGCCAGAACGGCCATGCCCCACCGCCGGGGCCCGTGCCGGAAATATAGCCAACGGGGAGTTCGGCGCTTTTCCACATAAGGTAGATGGAAAAAAGAGCGAGGATACCAGCGGTGACAATCTCACCAAGTCGCATTTTGCCCTCACCCAGTCTTTCGGTCTTCGAGATAAGGACAGGCCCCGCGGGGCCTGCCCAAACTTTACCTAGCGTAAATGGCTCAGCTGCCCAGATCGGCCAGCAGCTTTTCGTGGTTTTCCACCTGCGTTTGCCAGTAGGCTTTCTGTTCGTCAGCATCCATCCAGAGCGGGGAGAGGCTTTCGGATGTCAGGTAGCCCTGCCATTCTTCCGACTCGTAGATCTGGGTGAAGAGATCCTGATAGTAGGCCGCGGCTTCGTCCGACATGCCCGGCGCGCCAACCACGGCCCGCTGGTTGTAGTAGGAGAAATCATTGCCTTTCTCGATCATCGTGGGCACGTCCGGGTAGGCCGGAAGGCGTTCATCGGAGAAGGCCACGAGCGGCACGAATTCACCAGCTTCGTAGAACCCCTTGGCCTCGGCGGGGTTGTTCACGGTCGCCATGATCTGCTTGCCGGCAAGATCCTTGGCCACGGCGCCGCCGCCATCATAGGGGATATACTTGATGTCGAGGCCGTAAGCACCGGACATGTAGGCGATGACGATGCTGTCTTCCTGACCGGCTCCGGTGCCGCCCATGACGAATTCGCCGTCCATTTCTTTGACCTTGGCCACGTATTCTTCAAACGTCGTGATGCCGCTGTCCTTTTGGACCCAGAGCACAAAGGGGTCGACACCCATCATCGCCACGGGCGTGAAGGTCTGGATGTCGATACCGAGATTGTCCTGACGGATCGGCGTGGTGAAAAAGGAGTTCAGCGTGACAAGGATCGTGTGATCGGGGTCAGAGGCATTGGAGACATGGATCAGCGCCTCGGCACCGGAGCCGCCGCCCTTGTTGTTGGGCACGAGCGGACGGGGGGTCATGTCACCCTTTTCAGCGACCGACTGAATGAAGCGGGCGATCTGGTCCGCGCCACCACCGGCGCCGGCCATGATCACGAAATCGATGGGTTTGCGCGGCTTCCAGCCTTCGGCAAGCGCTGCAATCGGGCTGGTTGCCATCATAGCGGCAGCGGTTAGGCCAAGAAGGGCCCGTTTGGTGATCGACATAAAGTTTCCTCCGTCCAAAGTTCCTGACGGCCTGACGTGACAGGTCCGCGCGATGGAGGGGTAACTATATTTCGGCGCGGGCATTTCAAGAGAAATAATATTTCTCGCCCGATTTTTCTTTTTGGTATACCTTAGTGTGCCATCATGACAGGAATTTCTGCTTTATCAACAATGGCTTGGGTGTTTCCGCCGAACAGTGCCTCGCGCCCGTGACCTTGCCCATATGCCCCCATGATGAGCAGGTTGGCGCCGACCTCTGTCGTTTTGGACAACAGCGCCTCGTGGGGGCGTTGGGCGTCGAACCTGTGAACCTCGGCGGTGATCCCGCGCAGGGCGTAGTAATCCACCAACTCCTCTGTGGTGGCACCGTGCACGCGTTCCTTGCCTCCGGACAGGATGGTGACAGATTGGGCGGCTTCCACGATGGGCAGGGTCAGGCCAACGGTGCGCGCGGCCTCCAGAGAGCCGTTCCAGGCCACCGCGACGCGGGTGCCGAGATCATCGGGCGGCGTTTGATCCTTGGGGCACATCAGCACCGGGCGGCCCGTTTCAAACAGCCCGGATTTGAGGGAATTGACGCCCAGGTTGCGATCGCGGCGGGGCTTGGACACGACGATGAGGTCCGCCAGCCGCCCATTGTGTTTGATCACGTCGGCCATGGTGCCAAATTCTTCCACAAAGCTGACGGTGGCGCAGGTGCCATCGGGTGTGTCGGTTTCTTCAAGGTCCAGTGCCTTGGCCAGACCGTGCAATTCGTCGCGCAAAGCCTGTTCTTCCTGATCGGCCAGTTCTTGCGCCTGTTCCAGCATCGTCTGGCGGGCGAAGCTGGTCATGGTGCGGCCATAGGGGCTCAGGGTTTCGGGCGCGGTGCGGCTGTGGGCCACGACGATATGGCCTTTGTGGAGATGGGCCAGCCGGGCGGCGTGACTGATCTGGCTTTCGCCCATGCCGTCGCCGCGCACGGGTACGAGTAGTCTTCTGAGCATGTGTCCCTCCTTGGTCTTGGAAGAGGAGTTTAGGGCGAAAACGTGTGAAGGCATACCGGGCGCAAGGTTTTGGCGCGGAATCAAGGGCGTAAGCCCGCCGCGCCTTCGTCAGGCCCCCACCAGGGCCTGGCGAAATGGCAATTGCAGGATGTCGCTCGGAGCGAGTCCGGGAACGGATGCATAAAGCACTGCTGATCGCAGGTCAGGATCGCCAGACCGGGGCCTGACGAAGGCGCGGCGGGCTGCTGGCCAAGTCTGCGGCAAATTTCCGTCTCTGGAATTGCCCCGATTTGGAACGTGCTATCCCGATTTCCGAAAAGGCTTGGACATTGTTCTTAAATTATCCTGCAACAATTGTTAGATTGGAACGTACGGTTTAATTCAGCCGCCAACGCCCGCTGATCGTGGTGGGCACATCACATAACTCAATCGCTGCAAAGCGTCGAAAGGAACTCATTATGGGGCTTCGCATCAACGACACCATCCCCGATCTCACGGTGGAAACGGACCACGGCACCATCAGCCTGCATGACTGGATCGGTGACAGCTGGGCCATCCTGTTTTCCCACCCCAAGGATTTCACGCCCGTCTGCACCACTGAATTTTCCGTCGTCGCGCAGCTGGCCGATGAGTGGGAAAAGCGTGGCACCAAGGTGATTGGTGTCTCAGTGGACGGTGTGGAAGACCACAAGAAGTGGAAAGGCGATATTGAGGCCTATGGTGGGGCCAAGGCGGGTTTCCCGATCATTGCCGATGATGGTCTGGCCGTGTCCAAGGCATTCGACATGCTGCCGGCGGAGGCATACTTGCCCGACGGGCGCACGCCGGCAGACAGCGCCACGGTGCGGTCGGTCTTTATCATCGGACCCGACAAGCAGTTGAAGCTGTCGATGACCTATCCCATGACGGTGGGCCGGAACTTTGCGGAGATCATCCGCGCGCTGGACGGTCTGCAAACCTCTATTGGCAAGGGGGTTGCAACACCGGCCAACTGGGTGCCCGGTGAGGACGTGATCATCCCGCCTTCGGTGAACAACGAAGACGCGAAAGCGAAATTTGGTGAGTTTGACGCGGTGCTGCCGTACCTGCGTAAGGTCAAAGAACCAAGCTAAGCCAACTGAGAAGAGAAGCGAATGAGCCGGGCGGTGTGCATCGCCCGGAACACCCTCCCTTTGCCAGCTGAAAGGCGCGCGACATGTTGGATGAAGACCCCACCGGCCCCCTGATTGTGGAAGGCGACTTGGCCGACAATGAGCGGCTGAAGAAGGACAGCGACTTCCTGCGCGGTACGATCGAGGAGGATCTGGCCGATCCCATCACGGGTGGATTTTCTGCCGATAATTTCCAGTTGATCCGCTTTCATGGCATGTATCAGCAGGATGATCGTGACATCCGTCCTGAGCGCGCCAAGCAGAAGCTGGAGCCGCTGCACAACGTCATGCTGCGCGCCCGCATGCCGGGGGGGATCATCACGCCGGACCAGTGGTTGGTGATTGAGAAATTTGCGGAAGAGAACACGATTTATGGCTCTGTGCGTCTGACAACGCGGCAGACGTTTCAGTTCCACGGCGTGCTGAAGCCGCATATCAAGGATATGCACAAGGTCATCAATTCCGCAGGCATCGACAGCATCGCCACGGCGGGGGACGTGAACCGCAATGTGCTGTGCACCACCAACCCTGTTGAATCCGAGCTGCACGCGGAGGCCTATGAGTGGTCGAAACGCATCTCGGAACATCTTTTGCCGAACACCAAGGCCTATGCGGAGATTTGGTTGGATGGGGAAAAGGCCAAGACGACTGAGGAGCCGATCCTTGGGGAGACCTACCTGCCGCGCAAATTCAAAACGACGGTGAGCATTCCGCCCAACAATGAGGTGGATGTGCATGCCAATGACCTGAACTTCGTAGCGATTGCCGAGGACGGCCGTCTTGTGGGTTGGAACGTGCTGGTGGGCGGTGGTTTGGCCATGACCCATGGCGACACCACGACCTACCCGCGCAAGGCGGATGATTTCGGGTTTATCCCGCTGGAGCATACGCTGGCCGTAGCCGAGCATGTGGTGACCGTGCAGCGCGACTGGGGCAACCGGGTGAACCGCAAGCAGGCCAAGACGAAATACACGCTCGACCGTGTGGGTGTGGATGTGTTCAAGGCGGAGGTGGAGCGCCGGGCGGGTGTGAAATTCGCGCCGTCGCGGCCTTATGAATTTACGTCTCGCGGGGATCGGTTTGGTTGGGTTGAAGGGATTGATGGCAAGCATCACCTGACGCTCTATCTGCTGAGCGGGCGCATTCTGGATTATCCAAACCGACCGCTGAAGACGGGCCTGCGCAGGATTGCGGAAATCCATCAGGGTGATTTCCGGATGACGGCGAACCAGAACATCGTGATCGCAGGGGTGCCTGCGGATCAGAAGGATGAGATCGAGAAGATCGCGCGAGATCACGGGCTGATCGATGCGTTCCAGACGCCGCAGTTGAAGAACTCCATGGCTTGCGTGGCACTGCCCACGTGCCCGCTTGCGATGGCGGAGGCCGAGCGGTTTCTGCCTGATCTGGTGCATCAGGTGGAAGGCCTGCTGGACAAGCACGGCGTGCCGCAAGATCACATGATCCTGCGCGTGGTGGGCTGCCCCAACGGGTGCGGGCGGGCGATGCTGGCGGAAGTGGGTCTCGTCGGGAAAGGCCCGGGCAAGTACAACCTGCATCTTGGCGGCAATCGCGTGGGCACGCGGGTGCCCAAGCTCTACCGCGAAAACATCAGCCCCGATCAGGTGATCGCGGAACTCGATCCGTTGATTGGCGCATGGGTGGCCGAGCGCGAGGAAAGCGAATGCTTCGGTGATTTCGTCATCCGCACGGGCGTGGTGGCAGAGGTGAAGGTGTCGAAGACTGATTTCTACGACGCGCCGGTGGCGGCGGAATGATGTCGGCGCTGACCAACATCGAGACCGCGCGCCAAGGCCCCAAGGTGTTCACTGCCGCGAACGTGTGGCTGGAGGATCAACCGGCGGAGACGCGGGTGACCTGGGCGTTGGAGAACCTGCCCAAGGGGCATGTGCTGTCGTCGAGTTTCGGCATTCAGTCGGCGGTGATGCTGCACATGATGACCCGGGCGGTGCCGGACATTCCGGTGCTGCTTTTTGACACCGGGTATCTGTTTCCGGAGACCTATCGTTTTGTCGATGAGATGGTGGAGCGGTTGAGCCTCAACCTGCATGTCTACCGCGCGGACATGACGCCTGCCTGGCAAGAGGCGCGGTTTGGCCAGTTGTGGGAACAGGGCGAGGATGGGCTCAAGCGCTACAATGCGATCAATAAGGTGGAGCCGATGCAGAAGGCGATGACCTCTGTGGGCGCGGGCACGTGGTATTCGGGTCTGCGACGCAGCCAGTCCGCCAGTCGCGCGGCGCGCAAAATCCTCGAATTTCAGGGCGGGCGGGTGAAATTCCACCCCATTGTCGATTGGTCGAACCGGGACGTGCATCGGTATCTGAAGGATCACGACCTGCCGTATCATCCGCTGTGGGAGCAGGGATATGTCAGCGTGGGAGACACCCACACAACGCGCAAGCTGGAGACCGGCATGCGCGAGGAAGACACACGGTTTGCAGGTTTTGGCCGGGAATGCGGGCTGCATTTGAGCGAGGCCGCAAAAGACGCTCCAGAACGAGGACAGATCACATGACGATCATGAGCCAGATGCCGCAGGGTTTGGGGCCTTTGTCGACGGAACAATCGCAGGCTTTCGCGCAATTGGCGGGCACGCTGACCCCCGTGCAGCAGGCGTGGATCAGTGGTTATCTGGCCGCAACGGCGCAGGCAGGGGATGTGCAACCTGCCGCCGCACCGGTCGCAGAGGCCGCACCGCTGACCATTCTCTATGGAACGCAGACCGGGAACGCCAAACACGTGGCCGCCGATCTGGCTGAGGCAGCGAAGGGCCGAGGGCTGAATGTGAAACTGGTGAATATGGCGGATTACAAGCCATCGCAGCTTAAGACTGAAAAGTTCATCACCATCGTGACCGCCACCTATGGCGAAGGCGATCCGCCGGAAGGCGCGGAGCGGTTTTATGACTTCGTGCATTCCAAGAAAGCGCCGAAGATGGAAGGCGCGCAGGTGGCCGTGCTGGGGCTGGGCGATTCCAGCTATGAATTTTTCAACAAGACGGCGACGGATTTTGCCTCAGCCTTTGAGGCGCTCGGGGCGAAAATCGTGGTCGGTGCGGGGCTGTTTGATGTGGACTATGACGACCACACGGGCGGCTGGATCGACGGCGCGCTGGATGTGTTTGAGCCGGAGCTGAAGAAAGGCGGGGCACCCGCCAACGTGGTGCCGATGCCGGGGCTGGCGGTCGCCGCGCCAGTGTCGCGATGGACGAAGAAGACCCCGTTCGAGGCGGAGGTGTCGCTGGTCCAGAAGATCACCGGGCGGGACAGCACCAAGGATGTGCGGCATGTGGAGATCTCATTGGAAGGGTCCGGGCTGACCTATCAGCCGGGGGACAGTTTGGGGGTGTATTTCCAAAATGATGCAGAGGCCGTGGATGCGGTTCTCAAGGCGCTGGAGCTGGATGGCGCTGCGCAGGTGAAACTGGGCGATAGGACGCGCAGCTTGCGCGAGGCGCTCATTGAGGATCTGGAGCTGACGCAATCCTACCCTTCCTTTGTCGAGGCGTTCGGGACGGCCACTGACAACGAGGCGTTGTTGAAGCTGGTCGAAGACAAGGCGGCCCTGCGCGCCTATATCGAGGCGCGTCAGATTTATGACATCATCGCGGAACATGCCGCGCCCATCGCGCCGCAAGCGTTGGCGGACAGCCTGCGCAAGATGCAGCCGCGGCTCTATTCAATCGCGTCAAGCCAGGCAGAGGTGGAAGACGAGGTGCATCTCACCGTGGGTGTCGTGGAATGGCAGGCCTTTGACCGCGGGCATCTGGGCGGGGCCTCGGGTCATCTTGGTCGGCGCGCGGGAGAGGGTGACGCGTTGCGCGTGTTCGTGGAAAGCAATGATAGCTTCCGCTTGCCGCAAAACCCTGACACGGCCGTCATCATGGTGGGGCCGGGCACAGGGATCGCGCCCTTCCGCGCCTTCTTGCAGGAGCGAGAGGCGCAAGAGGCGGAGGGTGAGAGCTGGCTTTTTTTCGGCAATCCGCATTTTACGCAGGATTTCCTCTATCAGGTGGAATTGCAGGGCTATCTGAAGTCGGGCGTGCTTAGCCGCTTGGATGTGGCGTTCAGCCGGGATCAGGCGGAGAAGATTTACGTCCAGGATCGCATCCGCGAACAGGGGGCGGCGCTGTGGCAGTGGCTGGAAGAAGGCGCGCATTTTTACGTCTGCGGGGATCAGGCGCGCATGGCGAAGGATGTGCATGCCGCGCTGATCGAGGTGGTGCAGACCCATGGCGGTGTCAGCGAAGAGGCCGCGGAAGCCTATGTGCAAAAGCTGCGCGACGAAAATCGGTATCAGCGCGACGTGTACTGAACCGGGCGGGGGCCAGCCCCCCACGTCGAAACCCATGGGTTTCGACGCTCCCCCCGGGATATTTTCAGCCAGAAGAAACAGGGGGGCGGGTTATCCGCCCTTCAGTTTGTCCATGAAGTTGGCGGCGTGGGTCATGACCACGGATGCGCCGGAGACGCCCCAGCCGCCATCGACCGGAAGCACGACACCAGAGACGTAATCGCCCGCGTCGGAGCACAGGAAGCCTGCGGCCTTGGCGATGTCATCGGTTGTGCCCATGCGTTTCATCGGGACGGATTTGGTAACCGCCTCGCGGATTTGATCGGTGGGCGCGAGGCGCGCCATGCCTTCGGTGCCGTCGATGGGCCCCGGAGAGATGGAATTGACGCGGATGCCGTCGCCGCCCCATTCGAGCGCCAGCGATTGCGTGACCATATCGACGCCCGCTTTGGCGGCGCAGACAGGGGACTGGTGGCTCATGGCATTGAAGGCCTGCGGGGCGGAAATGTTGACGACCGATGCACCCGGCTTTTTCAGATGCGGGTAGCAGGCGCGCATGACGTGGAAGGTGCCCATGAGGTCAATTTCGACCATCGCTTTGACGGCGTTGGGGGAGAGGTCTGTCAGGCGGCCCGGCACGTTGCCCGCTGCGCCTGAGATGAGGTGGTCGATGGGGGCGCCGAAGAACTTGGCGGCCTCTTCGAACCCGGCCTCGACGGCGGCATAGTCGCGGACGTCGAAGGTGGTTCCGGCGGCGTCTGCGCCGAGCGCCTTCAAGCCTTCGACGGCCTCATCGACCTTGTCCTGTTTGCGCGACGCGACGAAGAGTCGTGCGCCCCAGCGGGCGAAGCCCTGCGCGATGCCATAGTTGATGCCGCTGGTGCCGCCGACGACGAACACGTTCTGGTCGGAGAAATCGAATGTCATGGACATGGCGTAGGTTCCTTTCAGGCCATCAGTTTCATGGCGTCTATGAGCGGCTTATCCTCGTTTTCCATCACGTCGAGGATATGGCCATGCAGGCGGCGTTTGTGTTCGCCGAAAATGCCGCGGGCCTTGTTAAACGTGGCGGCGAATTCCATGGCTTTGTCGAAGGTCTCCGCCGGGTCAGCGCAGGCCTTTTCGATGACGTAGTGCTTTTCGAGCTCTTCTGCCGTCACGCGGCGACCCGTCAGTTTCATGTCGTTGAAGAGGTGGTAGGGCACGGCGGTTTTCACGAAAGCGATCATGCCGGGCATGAAGGGAATGGAGATGTCGACCTCTGGAAAACAGAAATAGCCGCGATCGGACCGCATGAAGCGGAAATCGCAGGCGCAGGCAAGCATCGCGCCATTGCCAAAGGCGTGGCCGTTGATGGCCGCGATCACCGGGAAGGGGGCGAGCAGGAGGCGGGAGAAGACATCGTTCATGCCGTACATGAAAGCCTTGATGTCGTCGTGGCGGGCCTCTTTGAGGGCGGCGTTGAGGAAGTTCAGATCCACGCCCTGGCTCCAGTTTTTTTCGTCATTGGAGGTGATGACCATGGATTTCACGGTCTTGTCGGATTCGGCCTGCGCAATCGCGTCGAGCATGGCGGCGGCGAAATCGGGGTTTTGCTTGTTTTCGCCATTGGCCATGGTGACCACAGCGGTTTTGCCAATGCGTTCGTAGGTGATCACGGACATGCGGCTGACTTCCTGAGGCTATTGTGAGCAATGTGCTAGCACCCGGGTCGGGCGGCTATCAACCGTTTAGTTGACGTAAAGGCGGGTTACGTAACGTCTGCTTGGCTTGTTTGCGGCCTGTCAGGTGAGGGACTGGATGAACCGGATCACGCGTCGCGCAACGTCTTCCCCGGCCTCCAGCAGGATGGAGTGTTTGTAATCGGGCAGGATCACCAGTTCCGAATTGGGCAGGGCAGCGTCGATCTGGCGGTTGAGGCGGGGATTGCAGCCGCCGTCGTTTTCGCCGGTCAGGACGAGGGAGGGCGCGGTGACCTCATGCAGCCAAGGGGCCATTTCGGTGCCTGCGTAGATGCGGAAAACGTTTAGGAAAACCTCCGGGTCGGTGTCGATCACCTGTTGGAGGCGGCGGTCGACGATGTCGCGGTGGTTGGCGATGAAGGTGTCGGTGTACCAGCGGTCGATGAGGGTTTGCAGCACGCCGGGCACGCCTTTTTCTTCCATGGCATGGACGACGGCCCATACTTTTTGGCTGTCCTCTTCGGTGCGGAAAGCGGCGGTCGAGAGAAGGCCCAAGGACAGCACGCGGTCGGGGTAGGCGCGGGCATAGGCGGGGCCGATCATGCCGCCGAGGGAATGGCCTGCGATGTGGCAGGTGTCCAATCCAAGGCGCTGGCGTAGGGCTTCGAGATCGGCAACCAGTTCATCAAGGCCGAACGGCAGGCCGGGACAGGGGGAGGCACCATGGCCGCGCAGATCGTAGGTGACTGTTGTGAAATGGGGCGTGAGGTGGGGCAGGAGGAAGCGCCAGGTGTCGCGCGCCGCGCCAATGCCGTGGACGAGGATGAGGGGTGGGCCGGAGCCTTCGATGGTGTAGGCGCAATCGACGGGGGTTGTCATGGTTTCTTTCCTCTAGTGTCGCGGCGCGGAATCAAGGGCTTTAGCCCGCCGCGCCTTCGCCTGGCCCCACACGTCGCACCTCTGGTGCGCCATGAAAACGTGGCGCGCCTTTGGCGCGACGCCTGGCGAAATAGTAATTGCAGGCTGTCGCTCGGATGGAGTCCGGCAACCCGACGATAAAGCGCTGCTGTTCGGAGATCGGGATTGCCAGACCGGGGCCAGGCGAAGGCGCTCTGTTGAGCTTTAAGGTCATTCTGCGGCGACCTGATCTGCGGGATCTGCGAAATGGGGCATCACCTCTTCGGAAAAGCGCTGGATGCTCTCCAAGGTCTCGGTTTGTGCCGCGCCGAAATTCATCGACAGGATCACGCGGTCGACGCCCATTTCGGCATAGGGGCCCAATTGATCCACCATGGCCTGCGGTGAGCAGATGAGCAGGTTGGCATCCAGCTCCTCTCGCGTCTGGCTGCGGGGCAGCGGGCGGGCCATGCCGGCGTCAATGAGGCCCGGCCCGGTGTAGACGTTGTCGAACTTGGAATAGTAGTATTCGGCGGCGGAGAGTTTGGCCTGACGGTCGGCCTCCGATGTCGTGACAAAGCTGACGCGGGAAAGGGACAGTGTCAGATCCTTGCCCGCCGCGCCCATCTCGTCTTTCGCACGGGTGAAAGCCCCCACCTGATCGACGAGCAACTGGCGGTTCCCGGCCAGAGGTGTGGTCTGAATGTGAAAGCCGCGCTTGGTGCAGGCGTAGATGCCATCCGGGTTCATGACGGCCATCATCATCTGCGGTCCACCGGGACGCACAGGACGGGGCATGATCGTGATGGGGTCGAACTTGTAGTAGTCTCCGTCCCACGACACTTCCTCCCGCGTGAGAAGCGCCTGAAGCACATCGAGGGATTCATCGAACCGCGCGCGGGTTTCCTCCATTGGGACGCCGAGGCGTTCCATCTCCACTTTGAAAGCACCGCGCCCGACGCCAAGCATCAGGCGGCCTTCGGTGAAAATGTCGGCCACGACCACTTCGCCGGCATAGGTGCGCATGTCGTGGAGCGGCAGCACCACGATGGAGGTCATGATCTTGATACGCTTGGTGTGCGCGGCGATCTTGGTGGCAAAGATCAGCGGCGCGGGCATCATCAGCACGTTCATCAGGTGATGTTCCGTGATCGACACGGCATCGAAGCCAAGGCGATCGGCCAAAACGGCCTGTTCCACCATATCTGCATAGACGCGATCACCGCCATAAGACTTGTCCGGATAGTCGGCGGAAAGCTGAATGCTGAACTTCATGGCGGGCCTCATCATCACTATGGGCTGATCGTACAGCGTGAAATTAATTCTGAAAAACGGATTTAATTGCTTTATTGGTTCGGAAAGTTCGAACTAAGTAGTTTCATGAATTTTCTGGCGCTCAGAACCTTTCTGGTGATTGTCGAAAGCGGCAATCTCAACAAGGCCGCCGACCGTCTGAACGTGACCCAGTCGACTGTCACGGCGCGGCTTGATGCGTTGGAGGCGAGCCTTGGGCAGACCCTGCTGGTGCGGTCCCGAAAGGGCGCGCAACTGACGCGCGCCGGGTTCATCTTTCGCCCCTATGCGGAGACGCTGCTGCGCGGGTGGGAGCAGTCTCAGACTGCCGTCAGCCTTGCCAAAGGATATTCCGGACTGTTCAGTTTTGCATGTGAGTACGGACTGTGGGACAGCGTGGGGCGGCGTTATTTCGACCAGGTGCGCACGGCCAATCCTGATCTTGCACACGAGGCCTGGCCGGGATCGCCGGGTGAGATCGCCACATGGCTCGCCAATGGATTGACAGATGCGGCCCTGACGATGGAACCCGTGGCGCGGCATGGGGTGACATCCTCGGAGGCCGCGCGAGAGCGGTTGGTTCTGGTGTCGCAACAGGGGGATCGGTCAATCGCGGAGCTGTCGGGCTATGTCTATGTCGATCTGGGCCCGGAGTTTCGCCGGGACTACACGGATGATGCGCGCTTTGCGGCGCGGGCTGCGGTGACGTATGCCTCATCCTCCTGGGCGCGGGATCATCTTCTGGACACGGGCGGGTTGGCCTATCTTCCCATCGGGGCGGTCGCCGAAGACCTGTCAGAAGGTCGACTGCATCTGGTGCCGGATGCGCCGGAGTTTTCCCGGGGTGTGCAATTCAGCGCCCGCGATCAAAGCCTTGCGACATTCGAGTGGCTGACGCCGTCGATATCTTGGCTCTCTTCCTTGGCTGGTACCGCTCAAAATTTGAGCAAATAGCGGGAAACGGGCGGCATCAAGCCGTGGTTCAATGGAAAGTTGTTCCTATCGGGGGCCCACATCTTGTGAAAAGCCAATCGCACCATACGTCACCCTCACGCGCACAATGGAAGCGGTGCGACAGGCGCAGGAAATGGCGCAATAACAACAGGAGGAAAACATGACTTTTACTTTCAAGACTTCAGTGTTCAAAGCGATTGCACTCTCAGGCGTGCTTGGCCTTGCTGCAAGTGCTGCGATGGCCGATGAGGACCGTGCCGATTGGCCTGACAGTTTCTCTGTCGGAACGGCCAGCCAGGGCGGCACTTACTTCGTCTATGGGGCGGGATGGGCCAACATGGTGTCCGAAGCGCTTGGCATTCCCGGCGGCACGGAAGTGACCGGTGGTCCGGTACAAAATGCGGCGTTGGTGCAAACAGGTGATCTGGATATGGGCATGGTCACGATGGGACCGGCCTTTGATGCGATCAACGGCGAAAGCGCGTTGGCCCCGGGCCTCAAGCACGACCAGATCCGCGCCATTTTCCCGATGTACAAAACGGGGTTTCATGCCGTGACGCTGGCCAGCTCCGGCATCACGAATTTCGCCGAAATCCCGGACGGGTCGGTCGTGGGCGTGGGCCCGGCAGGTGGGACGCCCGGCACCTACTGGCCGCGCATCCTGACCGGCATGGGCAAGGATGTGGAATTCCGCAATGGTGGTGCCTCTGATCTCGCCGGTCAGTTGCAGGATGGTCTGATTGACGTGATGACATGGGCCGGCGGCCTGCCGTACCCGGCGTTCAGCCAGCTCGACGCGCAGACGGATGTGGTCTATTTCGGCTTCACCCCCGAAGAACAGGCACAGGTGATCGACACCCAGCCCGTGTCGACCTTTGAGATCCCGGCGGGCCTTTACCCGTCGCTCAACGAAGATCAGTTGAGCGTGTCCATGTGGAACTTCGCCATCGGCCATGCCGATCTGCCCGAAAGTTTCGTCTATGAAGTCGTGAAGACGGTGATGGAAAACAACCCGAAAATGATTGAAATCCACAAATCCGCGGTGGAGACACTGCCGGAGAATTTCGACAAGAACACCTTCATCCCGTGGCATCCGGGTGCAGTGAAGTGGTTCGAAGAGAATGGCTTTGACATCCCCGATGAGCTTGAAGGCTGACAAGCGGCCTTAGTCCTGTAAAGTGAAAACACCCCGTTCGTTTGACGGGGTGTTTTGATCCTGTTCAGAGCGGACCAAGCCCCATGACCGATCTTCGGCAGACTGCCCCGGAAGCATCCCCCGACATCCCGTCTCTGGGGGATGGGGCGACGCCAGAGCTGGATCAGAACCAGTGGCTGACGCGTGTCGGTTTCATGCTTTGTGCGCTGTATGCGGGCTGGCATCTTTACGTGCTGAATATCGCACCGCTGGAGACATGGACGTTTCGGATCATGCATATCGCGGGCGCCCTGATCCTTGGCTTCGGGATGAGTGCGGCCCTTTGGGTGCGCCCGGCACCTGAGGATGACGCAGGCAGGGTGCCCGTGGCTTTGGGGGTGGTGGCCCTTGTCGCAGCGCTTGTGGCGTTGGGCAGCGTTGGGCTGGCCGTGATCAATCTGGAGCCCGGCGCGCAGGCCCCGCCCGCGTGGACCTTGGTTGCGTTTGGTCCGGCCATTGCGGCGGGCACAGTCCTGGCCATCTTGACGGGTTGGCTTTACCCCGCGCGAAAAGGTCAGCTGCCTATGGCCGATATCGCGATCATCGTGGCCGTTCTGGCCAGCACGTCTTTTATCCTGTTCAGCCTTGATACGCTGTCACTGCGCCTGCGGGCGGGAACGCCTTTTGCCGATGTCAACAATGGCTGGGCGGCCTTTGTCATCATCATCCTGATTGCGGAACTGACACGGCGCTTGGCGGGTTTGGCTCTGGTCGTGATTGCGGTGGTCTTTATCGCCTATGCGTTCCTCGGCCCTTACATGCCCGGGTTTCTGGAACACCGTGGCTACGACGCGAAACGCTTTTTCACCTATGTCTTCACCGACAATGGCGTGCTGGGTCCCACGACGGCTGTGTCGTCGACCTACATCATCCTCTTCATCGTTTTTGCCGCTTTCCTGCAAAGCTCCAAGGTGGGCGATTACTTCGTGAATTTCTCCTTCGCGGCGGCCGGGCGCGCGCGGGGTGGGCCTGCGAAAGTGTCGGTGCTGGCCTCGGGCCTGATGGGCATGATCAATGGCACCTCGGCGGGCAATGTGGTCTCCACCGGGTCGCTGACCATTCCGCTGATGAAGAAGGTGGGATATCGCCCGCAATCGGCGGGCGCCATTGAGGCGGCGGCCTCCACTGGTGGGCAGATCATGCCGCCGATCATGGGGGCAGGCGCGTTCATCATGGCGGAGATCACGGGCATTCCCTACACGGAATTGGTGGTAGCCGCATTGATCCCTGCGATCCTTTACTTCGCGTCGATCTATTTCATGGTGGATTTCGAGGCGAGCCGAACCGGCATGCGCGGCATGACATCTGACGAGTTGCCCAAGATGCGGGATCTGATACGGCAGTTTTACCTGTTTCTGCCCATCGTCATCCTGATTGGTGCGCTGTTCGCGGGATACTCTGTGATCCGGGCGGGCACCTTGGCCATTGCCTCTGCCGCCGTGGTGAGTTGGCTGACCCCTTACAAGATGGGTCCAAAAGAGGTTTACGAGGCGCTGGGCAATGGTGGGCGCATGTCGCTTCAGATCATCATTGTCTGTGCCTGCGCGGGGCTGATCGTGGGGGTGATTTCGCTTACCGGGGTTGGTGCGCGGTTTTCAAATCTGTTGTTCGACCTGGCCCAGCAAAGCACGCTCCTGGCGCTTGTTTTTGCGATGATGATTGCCGTGATTCTTGGCATGGGGATGCCGACAACGGCGGCCTATGCGGTGGCGGCCTCTGTCGTGGCACCGGGGCTCATCGAGATCGGGATCAAGCCGCTGATCGCGCATTTCTTTGTTTTCTACTTTGCCGTCGTTTCGGCCATCACCCCGCCTGTGGCGCTCGCCGCCTACGCGGGTGCGGCCATTGCAGGGTCGGAGCCGATGCGCACCTCGGTCACCAGTTTCAAGGTGGGTTTGGCGGCCTTCATCGTGCCCTTCATGTTCTACTACAGCCCCGGTCTTCTGATGGAGGCGGAATGGTATGTCAGCCTGCGCAACATGATCACAGCGCTTGTCGGGGTTGTGATGCTGGCGGGAGCCGTGCAAGCATGGTTCATCGGGCCTGCCGGGCCTGTCACGCGTCTCATTTTGCTGGCGGGGGCCATCTTCATGATTTCTGGCGATTGGAAAACAGACCTGCTGGGCATTGCCATTGGCGGTACGCTGATGGCGCTGGGCTGGCGCAAGGGGAAGGTGAGTGCCTGAGAGGCCCTTTGCCCCCCGTGATCTCGCCTGGCACCCGCCGGCCCTTTACCCTGATTACCGGTCGTCCCGATTGCGGGCACCGCAGCAACGGCTGATTCAGATGCCGCAGACGCGGACGGAACGGACAGGGCCGGTGTTCTCACGCCATGATCTGGGGCCGCTCGACCATGATCTGATCCGGAACTACGCCGCCGCCGATCAGACAGCGCAAGGCCCTCGGATCATGGTCCATGGCAAGCTGCTGGATGAGGACGCGCGACCTGTCGCCGGCAAGCTGATAGAGGTCTGGCAGGCCAATGCGGGCGGGCGATACCGGCATGTGAATGACGGATACCTTGCGCCTTTGGACGACAATTTCGGCGGCTGCGGGCGGTGCCTGTCAGGAGAGGATGGCAGCTATCGCTTTCGCACCATTCTGCCGGGGCCGTACCCATGGCCCAACGGCGGCAATGATTGGCGGCCTGCGCATATCCATTTTTCCGTTTTCGGCGATGGCTTTGCTCAGCGGTTGATCACCCAGATGTACTTCGAGGGCGATCCGCATATCGCGCTTTGCCCGATCGTACAGTCCATCCCGTCAGAGGACGCCATTGACCGGTTGGTTGCGCGACTCGATATGGACGCGACAGTGCCGATGGACATCCGCGCCTATCGCTTTGACATCGTACTCCGCGGGCGGCGTGCAACGGTGTTTGAAAACCAGATGGAGGGCACGTGATGGCATTAAAGGAAAGCCCGTCGCAAACGGCAGGCCCATACGTGCACATCGGTTGCACGCCGCAGACCGCCGGATTGGAGCGCCGGTCCATGGGAGCGCAGCTGGGCGAGGATGTGGCGCGGGATGCGGCGGCGATCACGCTCGATATCACCGTGCTCGATGGGGCGGGTGAACCTGTGCGGGATGCCCTGATCGAGATTTGGCAGGTGGGGTTTAATGAAAGTCCGGGTCAGTGGGCGCGGCGCGCGGCCGATCTGGAAACGGGTCTTGCGCGGTTCACGACCCTGAAGCCCGGCGCGGCGGAGGGTCAGACGCCGCATATTCTCGTGTGGATCGCGGCGCGTGGCATCAATCTGGGCCTGACCACGCGGGTCTATTTTCCGGATGAAGACAATGCGAACGATCCGGTGTTTGGTCTGGCGGGCGACCGCGCAAAGACGATGGTGGCGGAACCGACCAAGGCGGGGTATGCCCATGTGATCCACCTGCAAGGCCCAAGAGAGACGGTGTTTTTCGATGTCTGAAGTTGCTGGCAAACCCTGCATCCTGTGCTGTGCGATCACCGGTTCGGTGCCGCGAAAGGCGGACAATCCGGCAGTGCCAATTTCCGTCTCAGAACAAATCGAGAGCAGCCACGCGGCGGTGGAGGCCGGAGCGTCCATCATCCACGCCCATGTGCGCCAAGAGGATGAGACACCTACCAGTGATCCCGAACGGTTTGCCGCCCTGAAAGAAGGGTTGGAGACGCATTGCCCCGGTGTGATCATCCAGTTTTCCACCGGCGGGCGATCGGGTGCGGGGGTGGAGCGGGGTGGCATGCTGCCCTTGCGGCCGGATATGGCCTCACTGTCCGTAGGGTCGAACAATTTCCCGACGCGGGTTTACGAAAATCCTCCCGATCTGGTGGCATGGCTGTCTGAGGAAATGCGCACCCATGAGGTGACGCCGGAGATTGAGGCGTTTGATCTGAGCCATATCCTTCAGGCGATCAGACTGCATGAGGCGGGCCTGCTTTTTGGCAAGCTCTACGTGCAATTCGTGATGGGGGTGAAGAATGCCATGCCCGTCGATCGTGCCGTGTTTGATTTCTACGTGGCGCAGATGCGGGATCGTGCGCCGGAGGCGGAATGGTGTGCCGCCGGGATAGGGGCAGGGCAGATCATCGTGAATGAATGGGCAATTGCGGCGGGCGGCCACACGCGCGCGGGGCTGGAGGACAATGTGCGGTTGGACAGGGACAGGCTGGCCCCGTCCAATGCCGCCCTCATTGCGCGCGCGGCCGCGCTTTGTGAAAAATATGAGCGCCCTGTTGCCACCCCGGCCGAGGCGCGGGAGATTTTGGGCCTCCGCCCGGCGTAACAGGCTGTGCGCCGCTGTGCCCAAGGGGGCCAGCCAGTGGCAAGACCAAACAAACTGACATCGCTTTGGATTTATTGATCCAGCGCAATGTTGCGACTTTCCGTGCTTGGTAAGACCGGTGTGCTTGGGGTGCAGGGCAATGCTGCCATGCTCCCGCAAGATAGGCTGGGCGCCACAACCGATCTCGCCCGGCATACATACTCGCACGATCGGTTTGGGGACGTGATGAACCGCATCCAATCCATAATGACTGGCGGAAAGGGCGCGCTGTTGCAGGCCGATATGCCGGACCTTTTGCCTTTCGCCGGCCTTACGGAGGCGCAACGCGAGGACATGATGCGCCTCGCCAAGGTGAACCACGTGGCGCGCCATGATGCCTTCTTTGAAGAAGGGGACAGCGCGGAGAATTTCTATGTCCTGATCGACGGATTTCTGCGGGTGGGTCGCACAACGCCGGATGGCGACCAGGTTGTCATGCTGCACGTCGTGCCAGGCCAGATGTTCGGCATCGCCAGCGGCTACGGAAGCGCGCGTCACACAATGGCCGCGCGGGCGATCACAGATGCGGTGGCGCTGTCATGGCCGTCCGTGCTTTGGGATAAGTTTATGCAGGATTATCCGGGTTTTCAGGATGTCGCGCATAGGGCGGTCAGCATAAGGATGAAAGATCTGGAGGACAGAGTGACGAGCCTTGCCACGGCCCGGGTCGAACAGCGCATTGCAGAGGCGGTTTTGCGGCTGATGCGGGAGGCGGGCAAGGAGACAGTGGACGGGATCGAGATCGCTTTCCCGATATCGCGGCAGGATATTTCGGAGATGACAGGCACGACGCTGCATTCCGTGTCGCGGTGCATGAGTGGCTGGCAAAAACGCGGAATTGTGCGCAGCGGGCGGTGCCGCGTTGTGATTTGCGACCCGGAGGCCCTGTCGGCGTAGCATTCGAAGACATTGATTTTAAACGTCCTTCAAACGGCTGCGACACTATGTCGAGCAGATTGCCTGTGCCATCGGCTTGGTCTTTGCGCGTCGTCAAAGAGTATGGCGACCGTTTCGATATAATGCGTCCAAGGGGGGACAACCAAACATGTCGGCGCACAGCCTGCCTTATGCGATGCAAAACGGGATACGTCCAAGTTGTGGCGGACCCGCATCCGCCTTGCGAGGCGACCATGCCGGTTAGCCCTGTCGTCACCACGCAAGGCCCTGGCCATGATCCGCGTCCATGCTCTGGCTGTGCCATCCGGCATTCCAGCCTGTGCGGTGCATTGTCGAGCGAGGAGATCAGCGACCTCAATGCGATTGCCCGGCGCAAAACGCTGGACCCCGGACAGCCGCTTGTCATGGAAGGGGAGGTTTCCCGCGATTTCGCCAATGTGACGGAGGGTGTGGCGAAGTTGGTGCGCGGTGCCGAAGACGGGCGTAGCCAGATCGTTGGCCTGCTGTTTCCATCTGATTTCATAGCGGGTGCGCTGGGCGGGAAAGCCCCAACCGCCGCGCCGCAATCCATAGAAGCCATCACGGAGGTGCAGCTTTGCATTTTTCCGCGCATCCCCTTCGAGGAGGTTCTGCACGCACACCCATCGCTGGAATTCAAACTGTTGAGCCGCACGCTGGATGAATTGCAGATCGCGCGCGACTGGATGGTTCTTTTGGGCCGCAAGACAGCCGAAGAGCGCGTCGCCAGTTTCTTGATCCATGTGGCGCAAAAGATGGAGAACCTTGGCTGTCGGGGGCAGGACAGCTTTGACTTGCCGCTCAGCAGGGCAGAGATCGCCGACTATATCGGCCTCACGCTGGAGACGGTCAGCCGCCAGATCACCAAACTGAAAAAGGACGGGGTGATCGCGTTCGAAGGATCGAAACGAGTGGTGCGCATTGATCGCGATACGTTGGAACGGCGCGCGGGCTTTTGATGCGTGCGCCTGCGGGGGCCGGAGCAAACGCATCGCTGACCTTGGGTCAGGTCATGCCGGGCGCGTCATGGGGTCAATTTTCATCAATTGGCGGATCTTGCTCAAATCGTCCACGTTCAGACGCCGCTTGGCAAGGGGCAGCAGCACGTCCATTTCCCAAGATACATTGCGTCGCAGAGCGCCGAAAAATCCGCGCAAGGCATAGCCCAGCGCCTCCGCCCCGATCTGCCCTCTGCTGTCTTCCAGCGCGTCGATCATCAAGGCGCTGAGTTCCGACAAGCGGCTGGCTTCCTCTTCGAAATCGCCATGGAGGCGGTCAAGGACCGCAGCGTAATCCTCATCCCCCCGGATACGCGTCTCAAGCACCGGCAAAAGCACGTCCAGAACGCTCTTGTAGTGCTTTTTCACCACCTCGTCGCACATCAACGCCGCCTCGCGCCAGACCGGCGCAGGGCGGCGGGGCAAGTCATCGGCCATCGCTTCCAGCAGGTCGCAAATCTGCGCCACCCGTTTGGCGTTGTCCGCCATGTTTTTCAATGGCGATGAGGCCGTTGATTGGCTGGGTGCTGGATGTTCCCACATGGTCTACCGTCCTTTTGTAGAGGCGCGGCCTCTACGCTTGGTGTGGTGGTGCGCTGATGGTGCCACGACCCCGGGCGCAATACCTTGATCCAGATCAATGGAACCAGGGAGCCTGCTGAACGCGCGGGTGTCAGTCATCGTCCAAAAGAATGCGGGCCGCATCGCCTTCCATGTCTTCGTATTGCCGGGACCGGATGGTCCAAATGAAAGCGGCAAGCGCGCCAAGCCCCAGGATCAGGGAACAGGGCACGAGAATCACAAGAATATTCATGATCGAAACCCCCGTATTGCATTCAGAACCACTGTGATTGAGCTTGTGGACATGGCCACTGCTGCTGCCAGAGGCGTGGCAAAGCCCAGCACTGCGATGGGTATGGCGATGGAATTGTAGCCAGCCGCGATGGCGAAGTTCTGTTTCATCCGCCGGCAGGCAAGGCGACCGGTGCGGATGGCCGGCGCGATCTGGGTCATGTCGCCAGAAACGATGATGATGTCGGCGGCCTTGCGCGTGGCATCGAGCGCGGCACCGGGCGCGATGGAGATATCGGCGGCAGAGATCGCTGCTTGGTCATTCAGCCCGTCACCCACCATCAGGACGCGTTGGCCATCGGCCTTGAGACCCTCAATGATGTCGAGTTTTGCATCGGCGCGTTCATTGGACCAGACTTGGTCAATGCCCGCCTCCTGTGCCATGCGCGCGGCATTTTCTGCCGTGTCGCCGGTCAGCATCGCGGTCTTCAGCCCAAGGGCGCGCAGACCGTCGATCGCGTTTTTCGCCGATGGCAGCAGCGCTTCGCGGGACGGCAGGACATGTTCCACCTCTCCGATGCGCAGCACCACGGTTGCATCACTTGGCGTGCGGCGGCCCAGGAAAACGGGATGATTCATCCAGGCTGCACGCACGCCTTCGCCCTGCTCCTCCTCGGTGTCACGAAGCGGGGCAGGGGACACATCCTGCACGCTCGGCAACACCCCACGGCAGAGCGGGTGATCGGAGGCTTCTGCCAAAGCGCGCAGGACGGAGCGCGCTTCGGCGGACATGGTTTCGGGAATGGACAGGCGGCGTTCGGTCAGCGTTCCGGTTTTATCGAAGACCACCATGTCGACACTGGCAAGGCGCTCCAGCGCGGTGTCGGACGTGAGCAGAAGCCCACGGCGATAGAGCTGCGATGTGGCGGATACGGCGACGGCAGGTACCGCAAGGCCGAGCGCGCAGGGGCAGGTGATGATCAGCGTTGCGATGGCGACGTTGAGCGCCATGCGAACATCGCCCGTGGCGATGAGCCAACCGAGGAACGCGGCGGCAGAGATGATATGGACGGCGGGAGTGTAGATTTCCGCGGCCTTGTCCGCCAGCGACCTGTAGGTGCCGCGCGAAATCTCTGCCGTGGCGACCAACTGCGCGATGCGGCGCAGGGTGGTGTCCTCGCCCACTGCCGTGGCGCGCAGCGTGGCGGGGCCGGTCAGCATGACTTCGCCCGCGCAGAACGCATCGCCCGCTTGCCGCGTGACAGGATCGCTTTCGCCCGTCAGGAAGCTGCAATCCACCTTTGCCGTACCATCATCGAGCACCGCATCAACGGGTACTCGACCGCCGGCGGTGATCCAGAGGCGGTCCCCCACTTTGATGTCTGCTATGGGGCGGCTTATCTTCGTGTCGCCTTCAAGGCGCATCACGCGGGCGGGCTCAAGGGCGGCCAGATCATCGGCGGCAGACCGTGCCCGGCGGCGTAGACGTTGATCCAGCACGCGGCCCACCAGCAGGAAGAAGGTGAGCGCGAGGGCGGCGTCAAACCACGCGTGCGCCCCGCCATGTATCACCTCGTAGACCGACATGCCGCAAGCGAGGATGATGGCCAGAGAAATCGGCACATCCATGTTGAGACGGCCCACCCGGAGCGCGCTCCACGCGTGGCGGAAGAAGGGCTGCGCGGCGTATCCGGTCGCGGGCAGGGCGATGGCGGCGGCGATCCAGTGCAGGAAATCCCGGGTGCTGTCGGTCGCACCGGACCAGACGGCGACGGACAGCAGCATGACATTCATCATGGCAAAGCCCGCAACGCCAAGGGGCAGCAGCAGGTCATCGCCGTGGCGTTCGTCCGGCGCGCCGGCCTCATAGGCTTCAAAACCGGCTCGGCTGAGGGCCGCGATCCAGGGCGTGGGGTCTGTGTCGGGTTCAGACGTGATGGCAACGCGGCGCTTGGAGAGGTTCACGCGGGCGGCGCGAATGTCAGGGATCTTGAGAAGGGTGGATTCCACAGTGCTGATGCAGCCTGCGCAGTGAATGCCGGGCAGGACCAGATGATGCGTGGGCACGTCGAAAGACGCGGCCTGCCGGTCGGATGACGCGGTGGCGCATCCGGGACAGGCGGCCACACTCACTTCGTCACCCGCAGGATGATGCGCTGCTGGAAGCGGGTGCCATCCTCGGCCACCGCCGCAAGGCGCAGGTTCCAGTTGCCAGGGGCCAGATCTGCCACCCCTGCGAAATGCGCGGTGCCGTCGAATTTGAAATTGAGTTCGCGGTCGTCACTGACATGGGTGGCGCGGCCCAGTGTGGCGCGGGTGATCTGGGGTGCGACGGGGCCCAGAGCATCATCAATGCGCAGGATCAGGAAATCATCCTCCACGTTGGCTGACACGTCCCACCCCAACGCTTCTTGCGCTGCGCGGTCACGGTCGAAACTCTGGCTGGCCACGTAAGAGTTCTTTACTTCAAGACCCGGGAAGGTGCGCACGGCAGAAAAGGCGAGGATCATGTTCACCGTGATGATGATCCCGAAAGCCGTGCAGAACATGGCCAGCACATGCCACCCGGTCAGTTTGCGGTCCTTCATTGCGTGCCCTTTCCGTTGAACAGACTGTCCTTGTAGGCCCTTTCGCCCGACACCATGTCTTCGATCCAGAAACGTATGTCGGTCCGGTCGCCCGTGGCCGGGGCGGAGCCTGCGGGCGCGATCACGTAGACGCGTTGCAGGGCGGTGTCATCAGCCGGAACCAGCGTGTTGAGATCGGTTTGCCCCTCGAGCCGCAGGGACAGGGCCGCGTCGCCCACCAGTTGGACTTCGAAGGCGCGCGCCTCACCGTGTTTGTTGCGCAGGCGCACGTCATATGCGTTGCGGATGGCCCCGTCGGACAGCGTCACGAATTGCGGGTTGCGCACCGGGGCGACAGTGATGTCGATCGCGGGCCGGATGAACAGCGCGTATAGCAGGATAAGACCGCCAAGCGACCAGACGGCGGTGTAGAGCATGGTGCGCAGGCGGAAAATGTGGGACCAGGCCGAGCGGGGTTTCATGCCCTCGCGTTCGCGCGGCTCGTCCGAGAGGGCAAGGTAGTCAATCAGGCCCCGATCCTTGCCGATCTTGCCCATGATTTCATCGCAGGCGTCAATGCAGAGCGCGCAGGTGATGCATTCCATCTGCTGGCCATCGCGGATGTCGATGCCCATGGGGCAGACATTGACACAGGCCATGCAGTCTATGCAGTCCCCCATCGGAGCCTCCGATTTGCGCGCCTTGCCGCGCGGCTCCCCGCGCCAATCGCGATAGGCCACGGTCAGCGTGTCATCATCCATCATCACGGCCTGGATGCGCGGCCAGGGACACATGTAGATGCAGACCTGTTCGCGCATGAAACCACCGAAAATGAACGTGGTTGCCGTCAGCACGGCGACGGTGGAATAGGCAACGGGAGCGGCTTGCAAGGTGAACAGATCAACAAACAGCGTGGGCGCGTCGGCAAAGTAGAACACCCATGCCCCGCCCGTGGCGACGGCGATGAGCAACCATAGCGTCCATTTGGTGAGCCGCAGGCGGGTTTTGTGGAAAGTCCATTTCGACTTGAGCAGGCGGATCTGGTTGTTGCGGTCGCCTTCGATCTTGCGTTCCACCAGCAGGAACAGATCGGTCCATACGGTTTGCGGGCAGGTATAGCCGCACCAGACCCGGCCGAGCGCGGATGTGAACAGGAAAAGGCCAAGGCCTGCCATGATCAGAAGGCCCGCAACGAAGTAGAATTCATGCGGCCAGATTTCGATCCAGAACCAGTAGAAACGGCGGTTTGCCAGATCGACCAGAACCGCCTGATCGGGCAGGGCGGGGCCGCGATCCCACCTGATCCATGGCGTGACGTAGTAAATCCCCAAGGTCACCACCATGATCGCCCATTTCAGGCGGCGAAACTTCCCTTTCACATCGCGTGGAAAGATCGGCTCTCTTGCGGCGTAGAGGCTGGGAGGGGCCGGTTCCGTCATCGCCTTCGGAACGCGCCCGGAAGTATGGGGTCGAGCGCCCATGTCATTGCCCGCCCCCAAGCTGATGGATGTAAAGCGTGACAGCTTTCACATCCTCATCCGACAGGCGCAAACCCCAGGCCGGCATCACGCCGAAACGGGCATTGGTGATGGAATATTCGATGTCCGCGCGCGTGCCGCCATAGAGCCAGATCGCATCGGCAAGGTTCGGTGCACCCACCGACGTGTCGCCCAGTGCCGCATCCCCGTGGCAGGAGGCACAGTTTTCCGCGAAAAGCACGGCCCCCTGTTCGGCCAGGGCCGGGTCATGATCCTGACCGGAAAGCGACAGCACATAGTCCGTGGTCATGCCGATTTCTTCCTCGGAGAAGATATCGCCGAAGGCAGGCATTTCGGACCAGTGCGCATCGTCTGACTGGTCGTTCCGGATACCGTGCGTCACGGTGTATTCGATCTCTGCCAGCGTGCCACCCCAGAGCCACGCGTCATCGAGCAGGTTGGGATAGCCCACGGCACCCGCGGCACCTGCGCCGTGGCATTGGGAACAATTGGCACGGAAGACCGCTGCGCCGCCGGAGACGCCGAATTGATAGGCCGGGTCATCGCGCGACAGGGTGGACAGGTCCGCACTGGCGAGTGTCGCGGCGATATCGGCGTTTTGGGCGTCGACACGCGCAATGTCTTCGGCGACTTCACCCCGCGTCGAATAGCCCAGAACCCCCTGCGTGGCCCCGTTGATGAGGGGCCAGGCCGGGTAGGCGATTGTGTAGCCAATGCCCCAGATGATCGTCGCATAGAGCGTCCAGAGCCACCAGCGCGGCAGCGGCGTGTTCAGTTCCGTGATCCCGTCCCAATCATGGCCGGTGGTTTCTGTCCCGGTGACTGGATCATGTGGAGAGGGTTTATCGGCCATCACTCGGCCTCCTTTGTCATCGCGTGCGGGTCAAAACCATCATCGCGCAGCGGGATCTGTGAGATTTCTTCATGGGTGGCGCTTGATCCGGGGCGGAAAGCCCAGGCGATCACGCCCAGATAGAAAAGCGTCATGGCCAGCAGGAACCAGCTGTCAGCAAAGGCCCGCAAAAGGGTGTAGAGTTCCATGGCGGCCTCCTATCGGCTTTCGTCCGGCGTGAAGGTCGAAAAATCCACCAACGTACCGAGCATCTGCATATAGGCGATGAGGGCGTCCATTTCGGTCAGCTGTGGCTGGCCATCGAAATTGGACACGACCGCGCCCGGGTAGCGTTCGACCACGCCGTCCCAATCGGAATCAGGGTCAGCCTGGGCGCGGATATCGGCCTCGGCCTCTTCCACCATTTCGTCCGTGTAGGGCGTGCCGATGAACTTATGCGTGGCCAAAAGATCGGAGATGTAGTCCGTCTCAAGTTCCGCAGAGAGCAGGAATTCGTACTTCGGCATCACGCTTTCGGGCACGACGGATTGCGGATCGGTGAAGTGATCCACATGCCAGGCATCGGAATACCGGCCACCAACCCGCGCGAGATCAGGACCGGTGCGTTTCGATCCCCATTGGAAGGGACGGTCATATTTGCTTTCGGCGGCCAGCGAATAGTGGCCGTAGCGTTCGACCTCATCGCGCAGGGGGCGGATCATCTGGCTGTGACACACGTAACAGCCTTCGCGGATGTAAATATCCCGCCCGGCCAGTTCGAGCGGTGAATAGGGCCGCACGCCTTCCACGTCCTCGATGGTGTTTTCGAGGTAGAAGAGGGGGGCGATCTCGACAATGCCGCCGACGGTGACGACCGCCAGTGACAGCCCCAGAAGCAGCGTGGGGCTGCGTTCCAGAACGGCATGGCCTTTGAGAAAGCGGGAGGAGGGAGATGTATCGCTCATTCTGCTGGTACTCCGACAGTGGCGGTTTGGCGTTGGCCTGCGCGGATGGTCATCCACATGTTCCAGACCATGATCAGAGCGCCGGTGAGGTAGAGCACCCCGCCAAGGCCCCGCAGGATGTACATGGGCAGCTTGGCCTCTACCGTGTCGGCGAAGCTGTTGACGAGGAAGCCGTTGGCATCCACCTCGCGCCACATCAGGCCTTCCATGATGCCCGTGACCCACATCGCCGCCGCGTAGAGGACGATGCCGATGGTGGCGAGCCAGAAGTGCCAGTTGATGGCGGCCATGGAGTGCATCTGTTCCCGGCCCCACAGGCGCGGTGTCAGGAAGTAGAGTGCGCCAAAGGTGATCATGCCGTTCCAGCCAAGCGCGCCGGAATGTACGTGCCCGATGGTCCAGTCGGTGTAGTGCGACAAGGAGTTCACCGCGCGGATCGACATCATCGGCCCTTCAAAGGTCGACATGCCATAGAAGGCGAGGCTGATCACGAACATCCGGATG